>NZ_JAXCHE010000010.1:0-117100 GCF_037027505.1 Bacillus sp. 204(2023)
ACTTAACCATATTTTTGAATGATGTCACACCTGTTATCTAGTTTTGAGAGAACACTCTCAATTTGTTTGGTGGCGATAGCGAAGAGGTCACACCCGTTCCCATACCGAACACGGAAGTTAAGCTCTTTAGCGCCGATGGTAGTCGGGGGTTTCCCCCTGTGAGAGTAGGACGCCGCCAAGCAATTGCACGTTAGTGCAATTATGGAGGATTAGCTCAGCTGGGAGAGCATCTGCCTTACAAGCAGAGGGTCGGCGGTTCGAGCCCGTCATCCTCCACCATTTTTCATTATACATATCGGTTTTACATATATGCCGGTGTAGCTCAATTGGTAGAGCAACTGACTTGTAATCAGTAGGTTGGGGGTTCAAGTCCTCTTGCCGGCACCACTTTTATATGATATAATATTCAAGTCTCTTGTAAGAAGAGCCATTAGCTCAGTTGGTAGAGCATCTGACTTTTAATCAGAGGGTCGAAGGTTCGAGTCCTTCATGGCTCACCATTTACATGTTGCGGATGTGGCGGAATTGGCAGACGCGCTAGAATCAGGCTCTAGTGTCTTTACAGACGTGGGGGTTCAAGTCCCTTCATCCGCACCATTTCTGCGGAAGTAGTTCAGTGGTAGAACACCACCTTGCCAAGGTGGGGGTCGCGGGTTCGAATCCCGTCTTCCGCTCCAACTATACCATCCACGCCGGGGTGGTGGAATTGGCAGACACACAGGACTTAAAATCCTGCGGTAGGTGACTACCGTGCCGGTTCAAGTCCGGCCCTCGGCATTAAGTTTTGCGCCCGTAGCTCAATTGGATAGAGCGTTTGACTACGGATCAAAAGGTTAGGGGTTCGACTCCTCTCGGGCGCGCCATGATCTATATGAAATCGGGAAGTAGCTCAGCTTGGTAGAGCACATGGTTTGGGACCATGGGGTCGCAGGTTCGAATCCTGTCTTCCCGACCATTCTTGGGGCCTTAGCTCAGCTGGGAGAGCGCCTGCTTTGCACGCAGGAGGTCAGCGGTTCGATCCCGCTAGGCTCCACTTGGTTTCAAAAAATATTTGGCGGTGTAGCTCAGCTGGCTAGAGCGTACGGTTCATACCCGTGAGGTCGGGGGTTCGATCCCCTCCGCCGCTACCAATGGACCTTTAGCTCAGTTGGTTAGAGCAGACGGCTCATAACCGTCCGGTCGTAGGTTCGAGTCCTACAAGGTCCACCACTATACGGAGGAATACCCAAGTCTGGCTGAAGGGATCGGTCTTGAAAACCGACAGGGGTGTCAAAGCCCGCGGGGGTTCGAATCCCTCTTCCTCCGCCATACATATTCCTAATCATCGCGGGGTGGAGCAGTTCGGTAGCTCGTCGGGCTCATAACCCGAAGGTCGCAGGTTCAAATCCTGCCCCCGCAACCAAATTTTAAAATGGTCCGGTAGTTCAGTTGGTTAGAATGCCTGCCTGTCACGCAGGAGGTCGCGGGTTCGAGTCCCGTCCGGACCGCCATTTAAATACTTAGGCTCGGTAGCTCAGTTGGTAGAGCAACGGACTGAAAATCCGTGTGTCGGCGGTTCGATTCCGTCCCGAGCCACCATTTATCATTATATTTTGGCGGTTGTGGCGAAGTGGTTAACGCACCAGATTGTGGCTCTGGCATTCGTGGGTTCGATTCCCATCAATCGCCCCAAATAAAAATTGCGGGTGTAGTTTAGTGGTAAAACCTCAGCCTTCCAAGCTGATGTCGTGGGTTCGATTCCCATCACCCGCTCCATTTCTATATCGTCATGGGCCTGTAGCTCAGCTGGTTAGAGCGCACGCCTGATAAGCGTGAGGTCGATGGTTCGAGTCCATTCAGGCCCACCATGACTTTTGTATTCCACAGTAGCTCAGTGGTAGAGCTATCGGCTGTTAACCGATCGGTCGCAGGTTCGAATCCTGCCTGTGGAGCCAAATGGAGAAGTACTCAAGTGGCTGAAGAGGCGCCCCTGCTAAGGGTGTAGGTCGTGTAAGCGGCGCGAGGGTTCAAATCCCTCCTTCTCCGCCATATGATTACAGATATAATAATTATCGGCCCGTTGGTCAAGCGGTTAAGACACCGCCCTTTCACGGCGGTAACACGGGTTCGAATCCCGTACGGGTCATCCAGAAGCCTTGCATATCCTGCAAGGTTTTTTTGTTTTCTAAATCATGATATGTCTTAGATTTTGTTCTTTATTTTAAAAACAGGCTACAAAAATCTCCATATATTTCGTTTTTCTTCAGAAAATGAAGTTAATTGTCTATAAGTATAAGCGCTTTCAGGAAAGGGCTTTTTTTTATTTCTTCGAATAAATACTATAAATGAAAACTATGATGTCAGAAAGGATGATTACATGGCCGCTGCCAGCCCGACAGCACATGATGTTTATCTTTTTCACGAAGGCAGTCTGTTTAAAAGCTATCAGCTGTTTGGCTCGCATTACCGCGAGCTGAATGGCAAAAGCGGATATGAATTCTGTGTGTGGGCGCCTCATGCGTCGGAAGTACGAGTGGCTGGAGATTTTAACAGCTGGTCTGCAGAAGAGCATGTGATGCACAGAGTGAATGATAATGGCATTTGGACGTTATTTATTCCAGGTATAGAAGAAAAGGAACGATATAAATATGAAATCGTGACGAATAACGGTGAGATCAGGCTGAAGGCAGATCCATACGCTATTTATTCAGAAGTCAGACCAAACACAGCGTCACTTACTTACGATTTGGAAGGGTATAGCTGGCAAGATCAAAAATGGCAAAAGAAACAGAAGGCTATGACGCTGTATGAAAAACCTGTTTTCATTTATGAACTGCATCTTGGGTCTTGGAAGAAGCATTCTGATGGCAGGCATTATTCCTATAAAGAATTAAGTCAGATGCTTATCCCTTATATCAAGGAGCATGGGTTTACCCATATTGAACTGCTTCCGGTGTATGAGCATCCATATGATCGTTCATGGGGGTACCAAGGAACGGGGTATTACAGCCCGACAAGCAGGTTTGGCACGCCGCATGATCTGATGAAGTTTGTTGATGAATGTCATCAACAAAATATCGGAGTCATTTTGGATTGGGTCCCCGGACATTTTTGTAAAGATGCACATGGCCTTTATATGTTTGATGGAGAACCGCTTTATGAATACAAAGAAGAACGTGATCGGGAGAACTGGTTATGGGGCACGGCAAACTTTGACCTGGGAAAACCGGAAGTTCATAGTTTTTTAATTTCGAATGCGTTGTACTGGGCGGAATTCTATCATATAGATGGATTTAGGGTTGATGCAGTGGCTAATATCTTGTATTGGCCAAATCAGGATGAACGCCACACGAATCCATATGCTGTTGATTTTTTAAAAAAACTCAATCAAACCATGAGAGAGGCATATCCCCATGTGATGATGATTGCGGAAGATTCTACAGAATGGCCTCAAGTGACAGGTGCCGTTGAGGAAGGGGGGCTTGGTTTTCATTATAAATGGAATATGGGATGGATGAATGACGTACTGAAATACATGGAGACGCCGCCCGAAGAAAGGCGGCATTGTCATCAGCTTATCTCTTTTTCATTACTATATGCGTTTAGTGAGCATTTTGTATTGCCGTTTTCTCATGATGAAGTCGTATACGGAAAAAAATCACTTCTTAATAAAATGCCTGGTGACTACTGGCAGAAATTTGCCCAGTATCGGCTTTTGCTGGGCTATATGACAGTGCATCCCGGAAAGAAATTGATCTTTATGGGATCAGAGTTTGCCCAATTTGATGAATGGAAAGATACAGAACAGCTTGATTGGTTTTTGGACTCCTTCCCCATGCATCAGAAAGCCAGCGTTTTTACGCAAGATCTTCTCCGCTTTTACCAAAAAAGCAAAATCCTTTATGAGCATGACCATCGTGCACAATCGTTTGAATGGATTGATGTCCATAATGACGAACAATCAATCTTTTCTTTTATTCGTTATGGCAAAAAGCACGGTGAGGCGCTTGTCATCATTTGTAATTTTACACCCGTGGTCTATCATCAATATGATGTTGGAGTTCCTTTTTTTACTCAATACATTGAAGTGCTTAACAGTGACAGTGAAACATATGGAGGCTCAGGGCAAATCAACAAAAAGCCGTTATCGGCTAAAAAGGGAGCACTTCATCATAAACCGTGTTATATCACGATGACCATCCCCCCTTACGGCATCTCGATTTTACGGGCGGTTAAAAAAAGAGGAGAGATAAAAAGATGAAAAAACAATGTGTAGCCATGCTCCTTGCCGGCGGGAAGGGCAGCCGTCTCAGCGGATTAACAAAAAATATGGCCAAACCGGCTGTATCTTTCGGGGGAAAATACAGGATTATTGATTTTACCCTAAGCAACTGTTCTAATTCAGGCATAGACACAGTCGGGATTTTAACGCAATATCAGCCGCTTGAGCTGAATTCCTATATTGGGATCGGCAGTGCATGGGATCTGGATAGATATAATGGCGGCGTGACGGTTTTACCCCCTTATGCCGAGTCATCAGAAGTCAAATGGTATAAAGGGACGGCAAGCGCCATTTATGAAAATCTCAATTATTTGAATCAGTATGATCCTGAGTATGTACTGATTTTATCAGGAGATCACATATACAAAATGGACTACGGCAAAATGCTTGATTATCACATTGAAAAGAAAGCAGATGTGACCATCTCTGTCATCGAAGTGGGCTGGGAGGAAGCAAGCCGGTTCGGCATCATGAAGGCCAATCCAGATGGGACGATCACACATTTTGATGAAAAGCCCAAATTCCCTAAGAGCAATCTTGCCTCAATGGGAATTTATATATTCAATTGGCCGCTTTTGAAACAGTATCTTGAGATGGACGATCAAAACCCTTATTCTAGCCACGACTTCGGCAAAGACATTATTCCTCTGCTTTTGGAAGAGAAAAAGAAGCTTTCTGCTTATCCGTTCAAGGGATATTGGAAGGATGTCGGAACGGTGCAGAGCTTGTGGGAAGCCAATATGGATTTGTTAAAAGAGGACTCGGAGCTGAAGCTGTTTGAACGCAAATGGAAAATTTACTCCGTCAATCCAAATCAGCCTCCGCAATTTATTTCATCTGATGCGCAGGTTCACGATTCGCTTGTGAACGAAGGTTGTGTTGTATATGGAAATGTGTCTCACTCCGTTCTTTTTCAAGGTGTGACTGTTGGAAAGCATACGACTGTTACATCATCCGTCATAATGCCGGATGTGACGATTGGGGAGCATGTAGTCATTGAAAATGCCATCGTTCCTAATGGGATGGTGCTGCCGGATGGCGCAGTGATTCGCTCCGAAAAAGACATTGAAGAGGTGCTGCTCGTTTCAGAGGAATTTGTAGAAAAAGAATTGATTTAATTACTGAAGAGGGGGCAGAGTCAGTGTTCAATAATCAAATGTTAGGTGTTATAGATGAAACCACATATAAGCATTCTCTTCAGGATTTAACAGCACAGCGGTCGCTCGGGGCGATCCCTTTTGCCGGCAGGTACCGACTGATTGATTTTATGCTTTCCAACATGGTGAATGCGGATATTAGGAGTGTTGCAATTTTTCCGAAGTATCGTTACCGTTCACTCATGGATCATCTTGGGGCGGGTAAGGAATGGGATTTGCACCGGAAAAAGGACGGCCTCTTTTTTTTCCCGTCTCCCCATCTTCATCACGAATACGATGAATTCGGTTCCTTTCGCCAGTTTTCGGACCATCTAGATTACTTCCACAGAAGCACTCAGCAATTTGCTGTAATCTCCAACAGCCATACCGTATGCAACATTCAATTTCAATATGTGCTGAAACGCCATCAGGAGGTTGGCTGCGATGTCACCGAGGTATTTCAGGACGGCCAGTCGCTGCAAATTTATATCATGTCTACAACACTTTTAAAAGATTTGATCTACGGACATAGTGAAAAAGGCTATAAAACCATTCAGGAGGCTGTTGAAAAGGAAGCTTCCGCTCTGACCATTTGCCCTTATGAATATTCAGGTTATGCCGCAGTTATTGATTCGGTGGAAAAATATTATACCCACAGTATGGAACTCATTCAGCCCCGTTTTTGGCAGCAGGTGTTTTTGCCGCAGCAGCCTATCTACACAAAAGTGAAGGATGAACCGCCTACGAAATACGGAAAACACAGCACTGTCAAAAATTCTTTGGTGGCAAACGGCTGTGTGCTTGAAGGAGAGGTTGAAAACTGCATTTTGTTCAGGGCGGTCCATGTCGGAAAGGGAACGAAGCTGAAAAACTGTATTATTATGCAAAAAACGCAGATTGGCGAGGATTGCCTTCTTGAGCAGGTCATTTCTGATAAGGACGTTAAAATCGGCAAGGCGACGGAAGCTGCTGGAACAGCTGACCAGCCGCTTGTATTAAGAAAAGGTTTGGTGCAAGGAGAGCTGATGAATTCTTGAAGATATTATTTGCTGTGTCTGAATGCACCCCATTTGTTAAATCAGGAGGTCTTGCCGATGTAGCAGGCGCTCTTCCGAAGGCGCTTGCGCGATTAGGCAATGAAGTATATGTGATGCTGCCGAAGTACAGCCAAATACCTGAGCCGTGGAAAAAGCGTATGAAGAAAAAGGCTGAGTGTACGGTAGCTGTCGGCTGGCGTCAGCAATATTGCGGTATTGAACATATGGCCGAAGATGATGTGAATTATTACTTCATCGACAATGAGTACTATTTCAACAGGGATTCGTTGTACGGGCATTATGATGACGGTGAACGGTTTGCCTTTTTTTCAAGAGCTGTGCTGGAGACTGCCAAAGTTGTGAATGTTCAAGCCGATATTGTTCATACTCACGATTGGCATACAGCGATGGTCAATTATTTGCTGAAAGAGGAGTACAGAAAACATCCTTTTTATGAACGGATGAAAAGCGTGCTCACGATCCACAACCTGCAGTTTCAAGGCATATTCCCTCCTGATGTCACACATGACTTGCTGGGTCTTGAGATGGATCATTTTCATTATGAAAGGTTAGAATGCAACGGATTTGTTAATTTTATGAAGGCGGGCATCATTGCGGCTGATCATGTGACAACTGTGAGCCCCACTTACAGAAATGAAATCATGACGCCGTATTATGGTGAGCAGTTGGAACAGGTTTTGCAATATAGGGAAGATGATGTAACCGGCATATTAAATGGCATTGATGATACGTTCTATCAGCCGAAAAGCGACCCTTATATAGAGGCGCAATACGATTCAGGGGATCTTGCATGCAAGTTGGAAAACAAAACGAAGCTTC
Source organism: Bacillus sp. 204(2023) (assembly GCF_037027505.1). Taxonomy (NCBI): domain Bacteria; kingdom Bacillati; phylum Bacillota; class Bacilli; order Caryophanales; family Bacillaceae; genus Bacillus; species Bacillus sp. 204(2023). Next base: position 7,275 of record NZ_JAXCHE010000010.1, read on the forward strand.
AGCGGCGGATAGGGCTTCCAGAGAAAAACGATATTCCGCTGATTAGTATGGTGACAAGGCTCACTAAACAAAAGGGGCTTGATCTTGTCCGCAGAATTATGCACGAACTTCTTGAGGAGCAAGACATACAGCTGGTTGTGCTGGGCACAGGAGAACGTGAATTTGAAGATTATTTCCGGTATGCAGAATTTGCTTTTCATGAGAAGTGCCGGGCTTATATCGGGTTTGATGAGCCGCTAGCCCATCAAATTTATGCGGGCTCTGATATGTTTTTGATGCCGTCGAAATTTGAGCCGTGCGGTTTGGGGCAGCTCATTGCTCTTCAATATGGCGCCATTCCGATTGTCAGGGAAACGGGCGGTCTTTACGACACTGTCCGTGCCTATCAGGAGAAAGAGGGAACGGGCAATGGCTTTACGTTTTCTGCCTTTAATGCGCATGATCTGAAATTTACGATTGAAAGGGCGCTGTCGTTTTATCGCCAACAGGATGTATGGCAGAGCATCATGAAGACCGCAATGAATGCAGATTACAGCTGGGGGAAGTCGGCTAAAGAGTATCAGCGTATTTTCGAGCAGGTGACAAGGAGTGGACGGGATGTTCTCGAGTGAAGAACGCTTTGCAGACTTATTTTTAAAGCGTCTGGAAATGACGTGCGGAAAAAGTTTTAAAGATTCTGCCAAGCTGGATCAATATAAAACGTTGGGCAATATGGTCAGAGAGTATATCAGCGCTGATTGGATCGAAACGAATGAAAAAAGCAGATCAAATTCCGGGAAGCAGACATATTATTTATCAATCGAATTTCTGCTCGGTCAGCTCCTTGAGCAAAACTTAATGAATCTTGGTGTTCGTGATGTTGTAGAAGCTGGTTTAAAGGAAATCGGCATCAATTTAGAGGAGATCCTTCAGATAGAGAACGATGCAGGTCTCGGCAATGGCGGACTTGGGCGCTTGGCCGCTTGCTTTTTAGATTCGCTTGCTTCGTTGAACCTGCCTGGGCACGGCATGGGCATACGTTATAAGCATGGTTTGTTTGAGCAAAAAATTGTAGACGGGCATCAGGTGGAGCTGCCTGAGCAATGGCTGAAAAACGGGAACGTATGGGAAGTAAGGAATGCGGATCAAGCAGTGGACGTGCCGTTTTGGGGCGAAGTCCATATGACAGAAAAAAGCGGGCGCCTGCATTTTCGCCACGAACAAGCGACAATTGTTACCGCTGTTCCTTATGATATCCCGATCATCGGCTATGAAACGGGCACTGTCAACACGTTAAGGCTTTGGAACGCCGAGCCCTATGCGCATTATCACGGCGGTAATATTTTGTCTTATAAGCGGGAAACAGAAGCGGTTTCTGAATTCTTATATCCCGATGACACCCATGATGAGGGGAAAATTTTACGGCTGAAGCAGCAGTATTTTTTAGTATGCGCAAGCTTAAAAAGCATTGTGAACAATTACCGAAAAACACATAAATCTTTATCCGGCCTGCATAAAAAAGTGAGCATTCATATTAATGACACTCACCCTGCGCTTGCGGTGCCTGAGCTGATGCGGATTTTGCTCGATGAAGAGAACATGAGCTGGGAAGAAGCTTGGCATATCACTGTACATACGATTTCTTATACAAATCATACAACATTGTCAGAAGCGCTCGAGAAATGGCCGATTCATTTGTTTAAGCCGCTGCTCCCGCGAATGTACATGATTATTGAAGAGATCAATGAGAGGTTTTGCCGTGCAGTTTGGGAAAAGTATCCTGGAGACTGGAAAAGGATAGAGGACATGGCGATTACAGCGCATGGAGTTGTCAAAATGGCTCATCTGGCCATAGTAGGCAGCTACAGTGTAAATGGCGTTGCAAAAATACATTCCGATATATTAAAGGAAAGGGAGATGCACGACTTTCACTTGCTGTTCCCGAATCGTTTTAACAATAAGACGAATGGAATTGCCCACAGGCGCTGGCTGTTAAAAGCGAATCCAGGCTTGTCTGCCATCATTACAGAGGCGATCGGCGATGAATGGGTCAAACAGCCGGAATCACTGATCCGTTTAGAACCGTACGCCTCTGATCCTGCATTTATTGAACAGTTTCAAAACAACAAAAGCAAGAAAAAACAAGAGCTTGCCGATTTGATTTTTTGCACGGCCGGGGTGGTTGTGAACCCTGACAGCATATTCGACGTACAGGTGAAACGGCTTCATGCATATAAACGGCAGCTGTTGAATGTTCTTCACATTATGTATTTGTATAACCGCCTCAAGGAGGATTCGGGGTTTTCAATCTACCCGCAAACCTTTATTTTCGGGGCAAAGGCTTCACCAAGCTATTATTATGCCAAGAAAATCATTAAGCTGATCCATTCTGTCGCAGAAAAAGTCAATTATGATCCGGCGGTCAAACAGTTGATCAAAGTTGTTTTTTTAGAAAATTATAGAGTTTCTATGGCTGAGCGAATTTTTCCGGCATCAGACGTAAGTGAGCAAATTTCAACCGCAAGCAAGGAAGCGTCTGGTACAGGGAATATGAAGTTTATGATGAACGGGGCTTTGACGATCGGCACGCATGACGGCGCAAATATCGAGATCCTTGAGCGGGTGGGACCTGACTGTATTTACACGTTCGGCTTAAAGGCGGATGAGGTTCTATCGTATCAGGAAAACGGCGGCTATAGATCGAGGGAATATTATCAGCATGACAGGAGAATCAGGCAGGTAGCGGATCAGCTGATCAATGGTTTTTTCGAAGGAGAAGCAGATGAATTTGAATCGATCTTTGACTCGCTGCTTCCGCATAATGATGAGTATTTTGTGCTGAAGGATTTCAGCTCATATGCAGATGCGCAGGAGCGAATTCAAGCTGATTATCGAGAGCGAAGGAAATGGTCTGAGCGTTCGATTGTAAACATTGCTCATTCTGGATATTTCTCCAGTGACCGCACGATCTGGGAATATGCGAAGGACATTTGGGGCATCAAGCCGATGATGTGAAAAAGCCGCTGTATAAGCGGCTTTTTTTGTTCACAGATTCATTGAATTGATTGTAAAGGATAAGAACGTCGCAAATGCACTCCATAAAAAATAAGGCAAAAGAAGATAGCTTGCGGCTCTGCTGTATTTTTTGGCAATGATCAGTAATACGATTGCTGTGATGGCGACAAGCAGGCAGTCAAGCGATGCAGCCAGCAGATTTTTTTGCGTAAACTGGAAATAGCTGAATGCTTGATTGAGCACGTAATTTATCAAAAGTGTAAACCAAAAGCTTTTCGCACCTTTAAATGAAAACGAAGCATATACAATGGCTGCTGAAAGGGAGATCAGGGCAAACAGGATGGCCCAAATGATCCCGATCGCAGTTCCGCTTGGCGTCCAGTCCGGTTTTTTCAATGAATTGTACCATTCTTGGTCCACAGGAAACAGGTAGCCTGCGGCTGAAAACAGCGCATATGTAATCACAAAAACGGCTAAAGCGCCGACAATCTTTTTCATATTTGCAACCTCCGCATGTATTTATTTACCCTTTATCTTATAAAGATCAAACCCCCGATATGCGGGGGAAATGATGGTCTTAAATAAGCTGCTGCAATGCGTTTGATTTAATGCGTTCATATTCAAAAGCTGATTCTAATTCTTCCTTCGGTAAAGCAGACTTGCGGACGTATTTTTCGCGAATGACATCGTAAAGCTCGTAAGGAAACAGCATATCAATAAACATGACTTGTTTTTGTTCTTCAGTTAATGGGGCTCTGGATTCGTATGCGTTCAGCATGACATGAAATGTTTCTTCATCCCAAACGCCCGTCGTATCCAAAAGCGGAATAATCATTTTGCGCAAATCGCGAATAGGCAGATCAAATGAAACGGTATCTAAGTCAATGACCCAAATCTGTTCATTTTCTCCTAAGAGTGTATTTCCGGTTCCGTAATCCTGGTGGCAAAGGTTAGGGCTTTTTTTCAGCTGTTCAGTCCATGGAACATAGGTCGACTGCAAAAGCCGGTCTTTGATGCGCAGCCCGTCTTCAATAAAGCCATCTATCTCCTGAAGATAAAGCTGTGAGAAAGGATCTTCTTTTTCCGCCTCCGCCATCAGCTTCCACGTTTCCATCTGTTTGCATCGTTTCGTGTAGTGATTCGGCCAGCGACCTAATTTGGTAAATACGGGAACGCCATTTGGCGGCTGATATCCGACGGAAGCTGTATGAAAATCAGCAAGGCCTTTCATGATAAACTCCAAGTCCTGCTTTACAGTCAGCTCAAACGGTCTTCCTTCGATCCAGTCATATACGACAAATAGAAATGAGCCGTGCTTAGAATATAGGCTACCTTTTTTGTTTGGGAGTATGCCAGGAACTTTCATGCCTTTTTTTGCTAAATAGTCCTGCGCGAAAATGGAAAACAACGCTTTCTTTTCTGGCCTGTGTATTCGTTTTAGACAAACCGCGCCGGAGTCTGTGTGGACCTTCCAGACAAGCGCCATCTGGTTTCCCTGAATGACGTCTATTTTTTCAGCCTGCACATCCCATCCTTGAAGCACATTTTCAGCCAGCTCCGTTAATTTTTTTGCATCTTCTGCTGATAAAGGAAGCTCTGATGAATTCCCCTCCTCAATGACTTCATGGTTTTCTGCCATTAAAGGACACATCCTTACCTGTTTTACTCCTACCTTATGAATCAAAAGGAAAAAATGATTGAGTTATTTGACTATATTTAATAGATGAATCTGGTTGTTTACCCGTTTTGTTTTTAGGGCAGTCCCATTCCGCACAAGTTGGTTGTTCAGCCGTATCATGATTCTAACTAGTTAAAAATCATGCAGGAATGGAGGCTATGTATGAAAATAGCACTGATCGCCACAGAGAAGCTTCCTGTCCCATCGGTTCGAGGAGGCGCCATTCAAATCTACCTCGAAGCGGTTGCCCCTTTAATTGCCAAAAAACATGAGGTGACTGTGTTTTCTATTAAAGATCCGAATCTCGCTGATAGAGAGAAGGTAGACGGTGTCCATTATGTGCATTTGGATGAAGACCGTTATGAAGAAGCCGTTGGAGCAGAGCTGAAAAAGAGCCGTTTTGATCTTGTGCATGTTTGTAATCGCCCAAGCTGGGTTCCGAAATTGAAGAAACAGGCGCCGGATGCTGTTTTTATTTTAAGCGTTCACAATGAAATGTTCGCTTACGATAAAATCAGCCAGACGGAAGGCGAGATTTGCATCGACTCCGTAGCGCAGATTGTTACGGTCAGCGATTATATCGGACAGACGATCACAAGCCGTTTTCCGTCAGCACGATCAAAAACACAAACGGTGTATTCCGGTGTGGATTTAAAAACGTACCACCCTCGCTGGACGAATGAAGGGCAGCGGGCTCGCGAAGAGATGCGAAGCGAGCTGGGGCTTCACGGCAAAAAAATCGTCTTGTTTGTCGGCCGGCTTAGCAAAGTCAAAGGCCCGCACATATTATTGCAGGCTTTGCCGGACATCATTGAGGAGCACCCCGATGTCATGATGGTGTTTATCGGGTCAAAATGGTTCGGAGATAATGAATTAAATAACTATGTCAAACATCTTCATACCCTCGGTGCGATGCAAAAGGATCATGTCACATTTATTCAATTTGTGAAGCCAAAGGACATTCCGCGCCTTTATACCATGTCAGATGTATTTGTATGCTCTTCGCAATGGCAGGAGCCTTTAGCAAGGGTGCATTATGAAGCGATGGCTGCGGGACTTCCTATTATTACAAGCAATCGGGGAGGCAATCCAGAGGTCATAGAGGAAGGGAAAAACGGCTACATCATTCATGACTTTGAAAATCCTAAACAATATGCCGAACATATCAATGATTTGCTGAGCAGCTCGGAAAAGCGGGAACGGCTTGGGAAATACAGCCGCCGTGAGGCAGAAAGCAATTTTGGCTGGCAGAGGGTGGCTGAAAATCTGCTCAGCGTCTATGAAAAGAACAGATAGAAGGGGTGAACAGAGTGTACCAAAAAGAGCATGAAGAACAGATTGTGTCCGAAATTCTCAGCTATTATCCTTTTCATATTGACAATGTGGCGCTGAAATCGAACAAAAGTGGGCGCAAAATCTGGGAAATACAAACTGATCATGGCCCAAAGCTGCTAAAAGAAGCGCAAATGAAACCGGAGCGGATGCTTTTTATCACTCAGGCACACGCCCATTTACAAGAGAAAGGGCTGCCGATAGCACCGATTCATCAAACAAAAAATGGCGGTAGCTGCTTGGGCACGGATCAGGTTTCTTACAGCTTATATGACAAAGTGACAGGAAAAGAAATGATTTACTATGATGCAGAGCAAATGAAAAAAGTCATGTCATTTGCCGGCCATTTTCATCATGCCTCAAAAGGATATGTTTGCACAGATGAAAGCAAGAAGAGAAGCAGGCTGGGAAAATGGCACAAATTGTACCGATGGAAGTTGCAGGAACTTGAAGGGAATATGCAGATCGCGGCATCCTATCCTGATGACGTATTTTCGCAAACTTTCTTAAAACATGCTGATAAAATGCTGGCAAGAGGAAAAGAAGCTCTTCAGGCGCTTGATGACTCAGAATACGAAACCTGGACAAAAGAAACGCTCGAGCATGGCGGATTCTGTTTTCAGGATTTTACATTGGCACGTTTGACAGAGATCGAAGGGGAGCCTTTTTTAAAGGAGCTTCACTCGATTACCTACGATTTGCCGTCAAGAGACCTTCGTATTCTGCTGAATAAAGTGATGGTTAAGCTTTCTGTATGGGATACTGATTTCATGGTTGCACTGCTTGCGTCCTACGACGCAGTGTATCCGCTCACAGAAAAACAGTACGAGGTACTTTGGATTGATCTCGCGTTTCCGCATTTGTTCTGTGCAATCGGGCACAAGTATTATTTGAAGCAAAAGAAAACGTGGTCAGATGAGAAGTATAACTGGGCGCTGCAAAACATGATTTCTGTTGAAGAATCTAAAGATTCGTTTTTGGATAAACTGCCGGAACTGTATAAAAAGATAAAAGCGTATCGGGAGGCGAATTGACATGAGGTCATCGAGACAAAAAGCCTCTATTTCTAAACTGGATCTCGACCAATTCGTATTTACACCGCCTGGACCGATGGGATGGCAGGCTCATGACTCAATCTCAGCTGAGAAGGAAGAAGAGGAGAAGCATTTAGATGTGGGCAGCATTCGAGAGCTCCCTCACATCAATGCACCGAAAGAATATCAAGAAGAAACGAAGGAAAAGGAAACAGATCACAAAATCGTCGATGATGAAGAAGAAACAAAATTCGAAACCACTCTGGAGCCTGAGGAGGAGCGTGATTCGAAACGCTCAGTATCCCCATATGAAGAAGAAGAGGAGGAAGATGAAGAACCAGACTTAGCGGAAGAAGCTAAAGTGGAAATCATCATTCTTCCAAGTGAATCTAAACCAGCTCCATGGTTTTCTCAAACCGTAAAGCGCAAGGCATAAAGTCATATTTATGCCTTTTTTCATGTTCTCTGCAGCAAAAAAACAGCCCGTTTTGCAACACGAGCTGTAGGTTTTATGTTTTTGCTTTCACAAAAAGCTGATTGATAGATGATAAATCAAAATTTTGCGTCAGAAAAGGCGGCGGAAATTGTTTGTTTTTCGGGGTCAGAACGGATTGGTAAACAGTATTGAGCCTTTTGGCCGCATGGGTAAAGGTAAATAAAGCTTCTACATGCTGTCGGGCGTTTTTTGTCATTTTGATCATTAATTCTTGATCTGTAAAGGCTCTGTCAATTGCTTTTGCAAATGAAGAAGGTTTGTTGTATCTGTCGATGACAAGGCCGGTGACTTCGTCTTTTACGACTTCTCCGTTTCCGCCCCGGTTTGTGGTAATTAAGGGCGTGCCGGCCGCCATTGCTTCATAATTCACACGGGCGAGGGGTTCGTTCCACTGAGAGCTGCACACAAATACATCTGCCATCAGAAAAAGGTTTGGGATGTCGTCAGCGGGAATGAATTTTGTAAAAATTATGTGGTCTCTGTATGGCAGCGCCAGCGTACGCAGATAGGTTACATATTGGTTTTCGCTGTCATCGCTGAACCACTTCCCGCCTGCTATGACCAGTACAGCATCAGGGTGCTGCTGCAAAATCCTTCTCATGCTGTGAATGAGAAGGTGAGGTCCTTTTGTCGGGCTTAAGCGGCCGGCGAATAAAATAACTTTTTTATCTTCAATACCGTATTTTTTCCGGTATGTTTTTCTGACAGCCGAGCCTTTCATTGTCCAGACAGGCGGATAAGAGTTTAAATCAACGCCGGAGTACACAACTTTTGTGATGTCCTCAGCTTCAGGAAAACGTTCAATGACGGTTTGTTTAATAAATTCGCTCACAGTTGTGATCATGGAGACATTGTCGAGTACTTCTTTTCCTTGCGCGAAGGTCATCTTTTTCTCAGAAAACATTTCGTTATGCAGGCTCAGAACGATCTTGCTGTTTGGTGAGGCTTTTTTATATAAAGAGACATTTAAAGGCCTGTTGAACACATGAATGAGGTCAAAGGAAGAGGCTCGCAGCTCTTCGGCTACCGCCTCGCGGTAATGTTCTTTTGGCAGATGGATATAATGTACGCCGTCTTTTGTTTCTCTTTTTGGAAGCGATGGATCTTCTATTGAAAAAATGGTCAGGTCGTACCTGCTGCTGAAATAGGGCGTGACACCGTCAATCATCATTTGAATAGCGCCGCCGCGTACTGCGGGCGCCGGCAGCTTTTCTGTACAGATAAAGGCAAGCTTCATTTTTATTCCCCCTGATACAGCGACGATAAATAGGCGATTTCGTTTGTCAAGCCATCCTTTAAGGATGTGGCGGGATTATAATGCAAGAGCTGTTTTGCTTTTGAAATATCCGCCCACGTGTTGCTCGGTTCCCCTGCTATTTTGTCCGAAAAGTGCAGTGTTGCTTTTCTGCCGGAAATATCCTCAATGAGGGAGACAACCTTTAAGACTGAGGCACGCTCTGCGCCGCCGATATTTACTGTTTCACCAATAAGGTGAGGCTTCCCAAGAACAGCGGTGATGCCTTTGACACAGTCGCCGATATAAGTGAAATCTCTTGACTGCTGCCCATCACCGAAGATGGTAAGCGGCTTTTGCTGAAGGTGCAGCTTAATGAGCCGGTGAAAAGCCATATCCGGCCGCTGTCTTGGCCCGTATACGGTAAAAAAACGGAGAATCACAATTGGAATGCCAAAGCTCTGTTGATACACATGGCAAAGCTTTTCTCCCGTAAGCTTTGTTACCCCGTACGGAGATAAAGGAGAAAGCGACGTGTTTTCGCTGACTTTTCCTTGTTTTTCGCCATAGACGGAAGAGGTGGATGCAAAGACGAACGTTTGAATAGCATGTTCCCGGCATGCCTCAAGGAGTCTTTGAAGCGCTTGGATATTATGTGCGGCATATGGGTGGAAATGACTGCCCCAGCTTGAGCGGACACCCGGAATGGCCGCCAAATGAAAGATGACGTCCACTCCTTCCAGTAAGGGCGAAAGATCCGCTGTCAGCAGATTTTCCTTTATGAACGTAAATCGTTTTTCTTGCAGCAGGGTTTTAAGGTTTTTTAATTTTAAGGAAAATGGAGTAGGACCGATAAAGTCATCGATTCCGATAACGTTATGTTTCTTATCTTTTAGTAATTCTTCGCAGAGGTGGGAGCCGATAAAGCCTGCTGCTCCTGTGACGAGTATTTTCATGGACGGCCAACTCCCGTACAGATCAGGCCGCAAGCCTCGATCAGTTCTTTTTTCAGTACGTTGCGCCCGTCAATCACAAGACGCCCTTTCATGATATCTGCAGCCTTTTTCCAATCAAACGCTAAAAACTCAGGCCATTCTGTCGCCAAAAATAAAAAGTCACTCTCTTCGATCGCATCAAAAGCTTGAGAATGCTGAGTTACATGTTGCCGCAAATGTTCTGGAAGTACAGCTTCAGGATCATATGCATGAACATCACATCCCAGCTCCGCCAGCCTTTCCATCAGTCTGACAGCCTGAGAATTCCTGATGTCATCGGTATTCGGTTTGAAGGAAATGCCAAGTACAGCCGCTTTCTTGCCTTGAAGTGTTTCGAAGAATGACTGTATTTTTTTGATATACAGGCCGAGCTGGGTGTCATTAATGTGCTGCACGGCTTGGAGCAGGAAGGTCTCCGTGTTTTTTTCCTGGGCAGCAAATTGCAGCGCCTGCAGATCCTTTGGAAAACAAGAGCCTCCGTATCCGATGCCTGCCTGCAAAAAGTGCTCCCCGATCCTTGGGTCTAGACCGATAGCGCGGGAAATATCTGAGATATCTGATTGATAGGCTTCACATATGCGGGCCATTTCGTTAATGAACGAAATTTTGGCCGCTAAAAAGAAATTGTTGGCATATTTGATCAGCTCTGCTCCCGCTAAGCTTGTAACGATAAAAGGGGTATCCATGTGTTTGTAAATGGATTTGACGATGGCTGCCGATACGTGATCTTCTTCCTGAACACCGATGACTGTTTTGTCAGGATGCAGCATGTCATATAAGGCATTGCCTTCCCGCAGAAACTCCGGATTGGATACGATATTAAAGAGGTTTTTAGACACTCCGGAGGCAATCAGCTGTTTTGCTATGTTTTCATTTGTCCCGGGCGGAACAGTGCTTTTCGTAATGATGGTTTTATACGATCGGATTGCCTCTCTTAAATCACCGATGACGGACTGCAGGGCTTTCGTATCAGCTGATCCGTCCGAACGCGGCGGGGTTCCGACTGCGATAAAAATAACGGGACATTCCTCCATGCTCGATTTCACTTCAGAAGAAAACGAGAGATTGCCGCAACGAAGTATTGCATCTGAAAGCCCAGGCTCGTAAAAGGGAATGACTCCTTTTTTCAGCTGCTCAATTTTTTTGACGTCTTTGTCTGTGCATATCATGTCATGTCCGATGGATGCCAGTGCCGCTGATAGGGTTAAACCGACATACCCGGCGCCAACCACACAAATTTTCATCACCTGAGCTCCTTTACAAGATTACTGGTCATATATCAATATCCTATTAAAAAAGGGCTGGTTCGTGATTCCGCTTTCTGCCCAGTTGCTTCCGCCTAATTTCAGATGTACAAACATCGGGATGCGCTCTTGGAATATCATGTAATAAACATGAGCTGAGGGGAAAATAACATGATAAAAAAAGCGATCATTCCTGCAGGCGGATTCGGCACGAGAAATCTGCCGGTGACGAAGGTGATTCCGAAAGAAATGTTTCCGGTAGGATCTAAGCCTGTGATTCATTATCTTGTTGAAGAATTAAAGGAGTCAGGCATTGAGGACATTTTGATGGTTGTATCGAGCCATAAAAATCTGATTGTCGACTATTTTGATTCCTCTTTGGCACTTGAGGCTTTTTTGGCCTCTAAGAATAAACTGCATTTGCTTAGTGAGCATCCCATTCCGGATATACGGATTCACTATGTGCGGCAGCCTTATGCAAAGGGTCTTGGCGACGCCATTTCTTTCGGAAAGCAATTTGCAGGCGGAGAGCCTTTTGCCGTCGTTTTGCCAGATGATCTGATTTTTTCCGCCAATCAGCCGGCTTTGGGGCAGCTGATTGAAGCATATACGAAATATCAGTCCAGTGTAATCGGCTTAAAAGAAACAAAAACGGAGGATTTACATCATTACGGGGTGATAAAAGGGGAGCCTGTTGAAAAAGGGCTTTATCGCATACAGGATATTGTGGAAAAGCCTAAACAAAACCCTCCGTCTCATTTTGCCGCAGCAGGGCGTTATATTTTCACACCGGATATTTTTAATGAGCTGGAGGCATTAGAAGCTGATAGCGGAGGAGAAGTGCAGGTAACGGATGCGATAAAAGCTTCGCTCGGGGCATGTACCGTATACGGGAAATTGCTAGAGGGCGAGCGGTATGACATCGGCCTGCAAAAGGATTATCTGAAGCTGATTTACGATATGCTGAAAACGGAAAAGAACCCCCAATAATCGGGGGTTCAATCAGCGTGGAGATCGCCGAATGTGGTCATGATTCCCTCTTCGTCAAGTTCTTCTTCATAGCGCTCATGGGCTCTGCTTTGATAAACGGTAATTTCTTTTCCAGTGATATCTGTAGCGATGAAATTTTCGTAAGACTCCGTATTGCCGATATTCTCTTCGGCATTCATCGTCATATCATCATAGCTGAGCGGAGGGTTTTCCATATCCTGCGGCGTTTGTGAGTTACCATATTTTTCGACATCCTGATAGGAATCTTCACTGTCATATGGCGCTCTGATTTCTTCATCATCATCAAATTCAAATTGCCCGAAAGGTGTTTCTTCTTCGATCGGACGGTCTTTGGACACCACGTCCTGTGACGAATACTCCGCGAGTGTTGTGGCAGTCGGAAGCGCTTCAAGTCTTTCGTAAGGGATTTCCTTTCCGCTTACTTCACAAATACCGTACGTACCGTTTTCTATCGCTTTTAATGAATGCTCAATGTCCCGAAGGTGCTCTCGCTCATGCAAGTCTAGAGCGATGTCTTTCTCACGCTCGTAAAGTTCTGTCGCCTGATCGCCGGGATGGTTGTCGTATGCCGAAAGCTCACCCCACGAATCATAAGGAAAGGCTGAGTTAAGCTGAAAATGATCATTGTCTTTGAAACGGTTTAAGATATCTTTTTTCGTTTGTTCCAGTTCATTTTTTAAATGCTGAAGCTGTTCTTTTGTAAGCAATGTGATCGCCTCGTTTCTCTGTGATGCATACCTTTAGTATGAACAGATCCCCTGAGAACTTTCATAAATGCCGGGTGGAGGAATATAGGAGGTTTTCCTTTTATGGTAAGCGGATACAACCTTTGCTATCAGTGGAGAAAGAAATTTAAGCTTTGTTTCTTTTTCATTTCTGAAATTAGGTTTATAATAGGTAAGGCAGGCCATTTGGACTGCATGATCTGTGTTTGACACAAAGGAGACACAGGTGTATGGTATTAAAAGCATTTTAAGGATTATGGAGGAATGTCTCATGGTGACAACGGTGCAGCGTACGTTCCGAAAGGAAGTTCTACATGCATTACATAAAGCCAAAGAAGTCAACCATGCTGTCTTAATAAGCTATTCGAGACAAATCGAGTCTCTTGACCCTCTATCATTTTTCAATTACGGAGCAAAAAAATATACAGGCAATCGATTTTTTTGGTCAGATCCTGAAAGTGAATTGACAATAGTCGGTCTTGGCAAAGAAGCGGTTTTCCAGACAAATCAAAAAAACAGCGAGCGGTATCGTGAGGTTTTTGAACAATGGGAGCGCTTTAAAAAGACGGCTTTTCATATTTATGAAGAAGAAAAGCTGCAGCATTCTGCAGTGGGACCTGTGTTATTCGGAGGATTTTCTTTTGACCCTTGCGAAGAAAGAGGTTCACAATGGGACCATTTCTCGGAAGGGGATTTCTTTGTGCCTGCGCTTATGCTGACGATGACTGCTGAAGGCCCGTTCTTAACAGTTAACAGATGGGTAAGCGGAGGAGAAGACGCAGAAGCTGTTTTAGAAGGCTTAAAAGCTTTTGCAGCGGAATTTATGGTTCCCGATTTCAAGCAAGAAGATCAGGCTGTGATTGCAGCAGCCGAAGAGCTGGATAAGGATGATTGGCTGAAAGCAATCGAAACGGCCACAAGCCAAATTAAAGAGAAACAATATGATAAGGTTGTTCTTGCCCGAGAGCTGCTGCTCACGTTTGACGGTCCAATCCAAATTGAACCGGTGCTTAAAACGCTTCTGGACGATCAGCAGACAAGCTATGTTTTTGCAATTGAACAAGAAGGTAAAACCTTTGTCGGCGCGTCTCCGGAAAGACTGATCAAAAGAGACGGCGGCACTGTTATGTCTTCCTGTCTGGCAGGCTCCATTAAACGAGGCGTGAATGAAGAAGACGACCGCCGGATAGGCCTTGAATTATTAAACGATGAGAAAAACCTGCTTGAGCATGATATTGTGGTAGGTATGATTCATAATGCTTTTGTATCAAGCTGTTCAGAGGTTGAAAAGCCTGATGGACCTGTTTTGTACAAAACAAAAAGCGTTCAGCACCTGTTTACGCCGATTGTCGGACAGCTGCGCGAGTCTGCATCGATTTTTGACTTAATTGAGAAGCTGCATCCCACTCCGGCGCTTGGGGGAGCACCTCAGGAAAAAGCTGTTGACGTGATCAGGGAGATTGAACCGATGTCCCGCGGCTGGTATGCGGCCCCTATCGGCTGGATTGACAGCCAGGATAACGGGGAATTCGCGGTAGCCATTCGTTCAGGGCTCATCGAAGGAAGCACAGCAAGGCTGTTTGCCGGGTGCGGTATTGTGGAAGACTCGGAACCAATCTCGGAATATGAAGAAACACAGATTAAATTAAAGCCGATGATCTCTGCATTAGGAGGTGAGAGGCGTTGACAGTCAACCCGATTACTCATTACATCGGAAGTTTTATTGATGAATTCGCCCTTTCCGGAATTACGGACGCCGTCGTTTGTCCAGGCTCAAGATCTACACCGCTGGCTGTTCTTTGTGCTGCGCATTCCGATATCAGCGTCCATGTCCAAATTGATGAAAGATCTGCCGGATTTTTTGCCTTAGGTTTGGCAAAAGCGAAGCAGCGTCCCGTACTATTGATCTGTACATCTGGAACAGCCGCGGCCAACTTTTATCCGGCTGTGGTTGAAGCCCATTATTCAAGGGTGCCTATTATTGTGTTAACTGCTGATCGGCCTCATGAGCTGCGCGAAGTAGGCGCACCGCAGGCTATTAATCAGCACTTCTTATTCGGTAACTTTGTTAAGTTTTTCACAGACTCTGCTCTTCCTGAAGAGTCTCCGCAAATGCTGAGATACATCCGAATGCTGGCAAGCCGCGCTGCCGGAGAAGCACAAAAGCGCCCAATGGGGCCTGTCCATGTGAATGTGCCGCTGCGCGAACCGCTGATGCCGGATCTTTCAGATGAGCCGTTTGGAAGAATGAGAACAGGCCGTCATGTGTCTGTGAAAACGGGTACGCAGTCTGTTGACCGCGAGTCCCTGTCTGATGTGGCTGAGATGCTCGCAGAGGCTGAAAAAGGAATGATCGTCTGCGGAGAGCTCCATAGTGATGCGGACAAGGAAAACATTATTGCGCTTTCAAAAGCGCTTCAGTATCCAATTTTAGCGGATCCGCTGTCTAATCTGCGGAATGGTGTTCATGATAAAAGCACTGTTATTGATGCGTATGATTCGTTTTTAAAAGATGATGAGCTAAAGCGGAAACTTCGTCCTGATGTTGTCATTCGGTTTGGACCGATGCCTGTTTCAAAACCGGTTTTCTTATGGCTTAGGGATGATCCGGCGATTCAGCAAATCGTGATTGACGAGGATGGAGGGTGGAGAGACCCGACACAGGCAAGCGCGCATATGATTCATTGTAATGCGTCTGTTTTTGCTGAGGAGATCATGGCAGGCCTTACTGCTGCTGCCAGATCCTCAGAGTGGCTGGAAAAGTGGCAGTTTGTCAATGGGCGGTTCCGCGAGCATCTGCAAACAATCAGCAGTGAAGATGTTTCGTTTGAAGGCAATCTCTATCGAATCCTTCAGCATCTTGTGCCTGAAAACAGCTCGCTGTTTGTGGGAAACAGCATGCCGATCAGGGATGTTGATACGTTTTTTGAAAAGCAGGACCGCCCTTTCCGGATTTATTCAAACCGGGGAGCAAACGGGATAGACGGTGTCGTCTCCTCTGCCATGGGGGTATGTGAAGGAACAAAAGCGCCTGTTACCCTTGTGATTGGAGATTTATCTTTTTATCACGATTTAAACGGCCTGCTGGCGGCCAAAAAGCTGGGTATTCCTCTTACTGTGATTCTTGTCAATAATGACGGAGGAGGGATTTTCTCCTTTTTGCCGCAGGCTTCTGAGAAGACACACTTTGAAGATTTGTTCGGCACACCGACAGGGCTCGATTTCAAGCATGCGGCTGCACTTTACGGCGGAACGTATTCATGCCCGGCTTCTTGGGATGAATTCAAAACAGCTTACGCGCCGCAGGCAGACAAGCCCGGACTCCATTTGATTGAAATCAAAACGGATCGCCAATCAAGAGTCCAGCTTCATCGCGATATGCTGAATGAGGCTGTGCGGGAAGTGAAAAAACAATGGGAACTGTAAACATAACGGTATCAAATGGTGTCCGATATGCAGTGGCAGACGAGGGACCGAATGCTTCCGAAGCCGTCGTTTGTCTGCACGGGTTTACCGGCAGCAAACAATCATGGACTTTTCTTGATGAGATGCTGCCTGATTCCCGCTTGATCAAAATTGATTGTTTAGGGCATGGGGAAACCGATGCCCCGCTGAATGGGAAAAGATACAGCACAAGCCGGCAAGTTTCTGACCTTGCCGAGATTTTTGATCAATTAAAACTTCACAAAGTGAAATTGATTGGGTATTCTATGGGAGGAAGGCTTGCTTACTCTTTTGCGATGACATATCCCGAGCGGGTATCGTCACTTGTGCTTGAAAGCACGACGCCGGGGCTTAAAACACTTGGGGAACGGCGGGAACGGATCATGCGGGACCGGAAGCTTGCTGATTTTATTTTGCGTGCCGGGCTCAAAGCGTTTGTTGCATATTGGGAGAATATCCCTTTGTTTTCATCTCAGCAGAGGCTGGCTGAAGATATTCGGCACAGGATACGATCGGGCCGTCTGCGGAACAATAAGATTGGGCTTGCGAACAGTTTAACCGGCATGGGCACCGGTTCACAGCCCTCCTTGTGGAGCCGTGTAGAGGAAATAGATGTTCCTGTGCTTCTGATCTGCGGGGAGTGGGACGAAAAATTTTGCGCCATCAATCAAGAGGTGCATAAGATGCTTCCTTCTAGTAGAATAGAGATTGTTCCAAAAGCAGGACATACGGTCCATGTGGAACAGCCGCGATTGTTTGGTAAAATAGTGAGTGAGTTTTTGACAAGCATCTGACTCATTCACATAGAGAATAAAAGGAGGTCATCATATGGCTGAATGGAAAACAAAACGGACATACGATGAGATATTGTATGAAACGTATAATGGCATTGCAAAAATAACAATCAACCGACCTGAGGTACATAATGCGTTTACCCCTAAAACGGTTGCTGAAATGATTGATGCGTTTGCTGACGCAAGAGACGACCAAAACGTTGGGGTTATCGTGCTTGCCGGTGCAGGGGACAAGGCATTTTGTTCTGGCGGAGACCAAAAAGTGCGCGGCCACGGTGGATATGTAGGAGACGACCAGATCCCGCGTCTTAACGTATTGGATCTTCAGCGTTTAATCCGCGTCATCCCGAAACCGGTTGTTGCGATGGTGTCCGGATATGCGATTGGCGGAGGCCATGTGCTTCACATCGTATGTGACTTGACAATTGCTGCGGACAACGCAATTTTCGGACAAACAGGACCTAAAGTGGGAAGCTTCGATGCAGGTTACGGTTCTGGCTACCTGGCTCGAATTGTAGGACATAAAAAAGCACGTGAAATCTGGTACTTATGCCGTCAGTACAACGCACAGGAAGCACTGGACATGGGTCTTGTCAACACAGTCGTTCCTTTAGAACAGCTTGAAGAAGAAACGATTAAATGGTGTGAAGAAATGCTTGAAAAAAGCCCGACCGCACTGCGCTTTCTTAAAGCTGCGTTTAACGCGGACACAGACGGACTTGCTGGAATTCAGCAGTTTGCAGGGGATGCTACCCTTCTTTACTACACAACAGATGAAGCAAAAGAAGGCCGTGATTCCTTTAAGGAAAAACGCAAACCTGATTTCGGACAGTTCCCTCGTTTCCCGTGATCAGCAATACTTAGTAAACCAACAGCTTGAGACTTTGCGGTCCAAGCTGTTTTCTTTTCAATATAGACATTTTACCTCGGAGATGATGACATGCTGACAGAACAGCCCAACTGGCTCATGCAGCGGGCACAGCTGACACCTGAGAGAATCGCTCTCATCTATAGAGATCAAACCGTGACATTTGCAGAATTATTTGCCGCGTCTAAACGAATGGCGGAACAGCTTGCCGCTCATTCGGTTCGGAAAGGGGATACTGCGGCTATTTTGCTCCAAAACCGTGCAGAAATGGTATACGCTGTTCACGCTTGTTTTTTGCTTGGTGTTAAGGCGGTGTTTTTGAATACGAAGCTGTCAACACATGAAAGGCTGTTTCAGCTGAAGGATTCGGGATCCGGCTTTTTATTGACAGATTCAAGCTTTGAGAAGAAAGAATATGAACACATCGTTCAAACGATTGATGTGGATGAACTGATGAAAGAAGCAGCAGAGGAAATTGAAATCCAGGCTTATATGCAAATGGATGCAACGGCAACGCTGATGTATACGTCGGGTACGACAGGAAAGCCCAAGGGAGTTCAGCAAACGTTCGGAAACCATTATTTCAGTGCGGTGTCGTCCGCTCTTAATTTGGGTATAACAGAACAAGACCGCTGGCTTATCGCATTGCCGCTCTTTCATATCAGCGGATTGTCCGCCTTATTTAAATCTGTGATCTATGGAATGACTGTGGTGCTTCACCAGCGTTTTTCCGTAAGCGATGTGCTGGATTCTATCAACAGGCATGAAGTGACAATGATATCTGCGGTGCAGACTATGCTGGCCAGTCTTTTGGAAGAAACAAACCGCTGCCCTGAATCCATCAGATGCATTCTTCTCGGCGGCGGTCCTGCACCGCTGCCATTGCTTGAGGAATGCCGTGAGAAAGGATTCCCTGTCTTTCAGTCATATGGAATGACAGAAACATGCTCGCAAATTGTTACCCTGTCGCCGGAATTCAGTATGGAAAAGCTCGGATCTGCGGGGAAACCGCTGTTTTCGTGTGAAATCAAAATAGAGCGGGACGGACAGGTATGTGAACCGTTTGAACACGGTGAAATCATGGTCAAAGGCCCGAATGTTATGAAAAGCTATTTTAACCGGGAGAGCGCAAACGAAGCCTCTTTTCAAAATGGCTGGCTGAAAACAGGTGATCTTGGTTATTTGGACAGCGAAGGCTTTTTATATGTATTAGACAGACGTTCAGATCTGATCATATCCGGCGGAGAAAACATTTATCCGGCCGAAGTGGAGTCAGTGCTGCTTTCACACCCCGCTGTGGCCGAAGCCGGGGTTTCAGGGGCTGATGACAAAAAATGGGGGAAAGTGCCTCACGCCTATCTTGTCCTTCACACGCCTGTGAGCGCAGAAGAATTGACTGACTACTGCAAAGAACGCTTGGCGAAGTATAAAATTCCGGCAAAATTCTATGTGCTTGACCGCCTGCCGCGCAATGCGTCTAATAAGCTCTTGCGAAATCAGCTGAAGGATGCGCGTAAAGGAGAACTGCTATGATCGAAATAGAAAAAATCACGCTTTACCATTTGAGCATGAACTTAAAGAAACCGTTTAAAAACAGTATCGAAACGCTTCAAGAGCGTAAATTTCTGATCGTGGAAGCCATTGATACAACAGGTGTCACAGGCTGGGGAGAAGTTTCCGCTTTCTCTTCGCCTTGGTACACCGAGGAAACCATTGGAACATGTTTGCATATGCTAAAAGATTTTTTTATCCCAAATGTCGTCGGCCGTGAATTCAATCACCCTTCAGAAGTGCCGGACAGCCTGGCGCGTTATAAAGGAAACCGGATGGCAAAAGCGGGACTTGAATCGGCTATATGGGATATCTATGCCAAAAAGAAGGGCGTATCCCTTGCTGAGGCATTGGGCGGAACAAGAGATAAAATCCCTGCCGGGGTGGTAGTCGGCCTGGCGCCTCTTGACGATATGCTGAAGGAAATTGAGAGCTATCAAAAAGAAGGCTATCAAAGAATAAAAATTAAAATTCAGCCTGGGCAGGATGTGGAATTGGTCAAGGCCATCCGCAGCCGATTCCCAACCATCCCGCTTATGGCCGATGCCAATTCCTCGTACGAATTGAAGGATATCAGCCGTTTAAAGGAGCTTGATGAGTACCATTTAATGATGATTGAGCAGCCCCTTCAATCCGACGACATCGTTGATCACCGCCACCTGCAGAAACATTTGAAAACGGCCATTTGCCTTGATGAGAGCATTTGTTCAGTTGATGATGCGAGACGGGCGATTGAGCTAGGAAGCTGCAAAATTATTAATATAAAACCTTCTCGTGTCGGCGGCTTAACAGAAGCCTTAAAAATTCATGATTTATGCAAAGAGCATCATATGCAGGTTTGGTGCGGCGGAATGCTGGAAACAGGCATATCAAGAGCGCAGAACGTGGCGCTTGCTTCACTGCCTCAATTCACAATACCTGGCGATATATCTTCATCCTCACGCTATTGGGATGAAGATATTGTAACTCCTGATATTCGTATTGATAATGGATTTATTTCTGTGTCAAAACAGCCTGGTTTAGGGGTTGAGGTAAACCAAGACATTATGCGAAAATATGTGACCAAAATGGATGTTTTCACACAGCATGGGTAAGAAAAAAGCATTTTGCTATTTTGAATAAATGACACTGTGCTGTTACAGTAAAAGTGTTCGTTGAATACATCCCTTCTCGTTTGGACCGGCTGCTGACCCAGCCGGTTTTTTTATGTAAATCAGCTTGACAAAAATGGTCAAACGCGATAATTTTGCACAAAGGAAACTTTTTGTCCTGTGTAAATAAAACATGCTTTTGGCTAATTTAATGTCACATGTCTAAGAACTGACAACATAAGATAAAACAATCGGACATTGATGGCAAAGAGGAGGAGAAATATGAGACGAGGGCTGATGGCAGCAGTGCTTTTTGCGACCTTTGCTTTAACGGGATGCGGAACGGATTCAGCCGGAAAAAGCGCTGATCAGCAATTACAAGTGACAGCGACAACATCTCAAATTGCCGATGCAGCAGAAAACATCGGAGGTGAACATGTAAAAGTCACCTCTTTAATGGGACCGGGGGTTGATCCGCACCTCTACAAAGCTTCCCAAGGTGACACGAAAAAATTAATGTCTGCCGATGTTGTTCTGTACAGCGGGTTGCATTTGGAAGGGAAAATGGAGGATGTCCTCCAAAAAATCGGCGAACAAAAACAATCGGCGGCAGTAGCTGAGGCCATTCCGAAAAATAAGCTTATTCCCGCGGGGGAAGGCAAGACGTTTGATCCCCACGTCTGGTTCAGCATTCCGTTATGGATCTATGCGGTGGATGAAATTGAAGCGCAATTCAGCAAAGCAATGCCTCAGCACGCAGATGCCTTTCGGAAAAATGCCAAAGAGTACAAAGAAGATTTGCAATATTTAGATAAGTGGTCGCGTAAGGAGATCGCACATATTCCGGAGAAAAGCCGTGTGCTTGTGACTGCTCATGATGCGTTTGCGTACTTTGGGAATGAGTATGGATTTAAGGTAAAAGGCCTGCAGGGACTCAGCACAGATTCGGACTATGGATTAAGGGATGTCCAGGAGCTGGTTGATCTTCTGACAGACAAACAAATAAAAGCTGTGTTCGTAGAAAGCAGTGTATCTGAAAAATCAATCAATGCAGTGGTGGAAGGCGCTAAAGAAAAAGGCCATACAGTCACAATCGGCGGTCAGCTTTATTCGGATGCCATGGGTGAAAAGGGCACAAAAGAAGGCACATACGAAGGAATGTTCCGCCACAATATCAACACGATTAGTAAAGCGCTTAAATAAAGAAAAGAGGTGAAGGATATGTTCCCTGTTGAGCTTGATAATGTGACGGTTGCTTATCATAAAAAGCCTGTACTGCAGGACATTTCGCTGCAGGTGCCGGAAGGAAAACTTATTGGCATTATCGGCCCAAACGGCGCAGGAAAATCAACCTTGATCAAAACGATTCTCGGTCTTGTGCCCCGTGCTTCCGGAGACATCTCTATTTACGGCAAAGAATATAAGGATCAGCGGACCAGAATCGGATATGTTCCGCAGCGCGGCTCGGTTGACTGGGATTTCCCCACAAGCGCGCTCGATGTCGTCCTAATGGGAAGATACGGGAGAATCGGTTTATTAAAGAGGCCAAAGAAAGCGGATGTGGAGATGGCGAAGGCCGCATTAGCAAAAGTCGGGATGCTTGATTATGCGAAGAGGCAGATCAGCCAGCTGTCAGGCGGCCAGCAGCAGCGGGTGTTTCTTGCCCGGGCACTCTGCCAGAACGCTGACATTTATTTTATGGATGAACCGTTTGCAGGTGTCGATGCAGCGACGGAGCGCGCGATTATGACGCTGTTGGCAGAACTCAAAGAAAAAGGAAAAACCGTGCTTGTCGTCCATCATGACCTGCAGACCGCCGAGGATTATTTCGATTGGATCTTACTGCTTCATTTAAGAAAAATCGCTTTCGGACCGGCGGAAAACGTTTTTACGATCGAAAACCTGCAAAAAACATATGGAGGAAGGCTTACGTTTTTAAAAGATAAAGTGCTGGCAGAAGGACATAAGGAGTGAGCGCAATGTTTGAAAGTTTGTGGCTGCAGCTTCAGCATCCGAATACACAGTGGGTGCTGGCCGGTACGCTTTTGCTCGGGACGGCAAGCGGTGTTTTGGGCAGCTTTGTGCTGCTGAGAAAGCAAAGTTTAATCGGCGATGCGATGGCCCATTCAGCTCTGCCGGGAGTGTGTCACGCTTTTCTGTTCACCGGGCAAAAATCACTGCCTTTCTTTTTGCTGGGTGCGGCGCTCGCCGGACTGCTCGGAACGTTTTGTATTCAGCTGATTCCGCGGCTTTCAAAAACAAAGGAGGACTCGGCGATCGGGATTGTTCTTTCTGTGTTTTTTGGCGTCGGGATCATTCTGCTGACATATATTCAGCAACAGGGGGCGGGAAGCCAAAGCGGGCTTGATTCTTTTTTATTCGGCCAGGCTGCTTCATTGGTCAGGCAGGATATCATCCTTATTGCAGGAATATCCGCTGCTCTACTGCTCCTATGTATTGTTTTCTTTAAGGAATTTACATTGATTACTTTTGATCTCGCGTTTGCAAAGGGATTAGGAATCCCGGTGCGTTTTTTAAACGGGCTTTTGGCTTGTCTGATTGTCTGTGCTGTCGTCATTGGGCTTCAGACTGTTGGTGTGATATTAATGGCGGCTATGCTGATTACACCTGCCATAGCTGCGAGATATTGGACCGAACGATTAACCGGGATGATCGTCATTGCCGGGATTACAGGCGGGGTCAGCGGCGTGGCCGGAACCCTGCTTAGCACCACGATGAAGGGGATGGCGACAGGGCCATTAATGATCTTATCTGCAACGCTGCTCTTTCTTTTTTCAATGATTTGCGCGCCTAAGCGGGGATTGGCTGCTAAAGCCATAAGGCTGATGAGGCTGCGGCGCAGAACAAGCAGGGAGCAAGTGCTTTTGGAGATTTATGAACAGTATGAAAAGAATAATCTTTGTGTAACTGTTGAAAGTGTAAGAAAGAAAAGACGCCTATCCCCTTCATTATGCCTTAAGGCATTAAATGACTTGGAACAAGAGAGGTGCATTGAGCGTATCGAAAATGGGATTTGGCAAATCACAAGCAAAGGGATAGAAAAAGGCTATCACACAGCTTTGAAGCAGCGGATGTATGAAGTGTATCTCATGCATGAAATAGAACTTGCCAATATAGAATCCGATCAGGACTACTTTGACCCGGACCGTTTACCGAGAGAAACGAGAGAGCGGCTTTATTCACTCTTAAAGCTGTATGGACGGATGCCTGAGCGTCGAAAAGCGTCTCATGATGCCGAGAAGGGACAGATCGCAAATGAGTTTTGAAGCATGGATTATAGCTACCGGTGTATTAGTCGGTGTAAGCTGCGGATTGATCGGCACATTTCTTGTGCTGAGAAGCATGGCGATGCTGGCCGACGCAATCAGTCATACAGTGTTGCTTGGCATTGTCGGCGCTTTTCTAGTGACGGGAAGTCTCGATGGGATTTCTATGTTTATTGGCGCAGCCGCAACCGGTCTGTTAACGGCTTTCTTGGTTCAGCTTCTTCATAGCAAGGGGGTTCAATCAGATGCTGCCATAGGAGTTGTGTTTACATCCTTATTTGCAATCGGGGTTATTTTGCTTTCTGTGTATGGAGCGAATGTCCATCTCGATATTGAGCACTCGTTAATGGGAGAAATCGCTTTTGTGCCGTGGAATACGGTGACGGTATTCGGGGTTGATATTGGGCCGAAAGCGTTTTGGATGCTGGCATCTGTTCTGGTTTTAAACGTAGTGTTGATCAGTGTGTGCTATAAGGAGTTTAAAATCGCTTCGTTTGATCCTCAAATGGCTTTAGCCTTGGGAATACCGGTTTTGCTCATTCATTACGTGCAAATGGGCATGCTGTCCCTGACGACTGTTGCTTCCTTTGATTCGGTTGGTGCCGTATTGGTTGTGGCCATGCTGATTGTTCCGCCGGCTGCGGCACATTTGCTGACAGACCGGCTTCTTTATATGCTGATTCTCAGCGCGTTGATTGGCGGGCTGTCGGCGGTCATGGGCTATTTCTTCGCAACGTGGCTTAATGTTTCTATTTCAGGAGCGATGGCGGCCATGACAGGTGTATGTTATGCAAGCGCCTTTTTGTTTTCACCTGCAAACGGGGTCATGACTAAAAAGCTAAGAACACTCAACATGCAAAAAGAAAGAGCTGGCTGATGCAGCTCTTTCTTTTAATTATAAATCATGCGGCTTAAACGTTTTGCAGTCTGTTTCCCGGCTGTTTTCAGCCGTTTCACCAGTATGGCTGACAACATAAATGGCATCAGCGGTGCATTTGTTACCTTTGCCCCAATAAGAACAGTTGTTGACCTCACATAGAATTTTCTGCTCCATGCCATCCCCTCCTTATAAAGGTTCTGGATTAGTATAGCCGGCTGGCTTGCCCTCTATTCCTCCTGGCGGATATAGCGTTTATCTCGCATAAACATTTTCCAGAAGAAATAAAAGCCCGGAAATAGAATGATAAATGCAACGATATACGTCGCAAACAGCGCCCTGAACGTTGCTGGCTCTGTGAAGCCTGACATGACTGTCACATCAGGATAAATCATATACGGAAGATGCGCCCGCCCGTACGCGTAGCTTGCGAGAAAATACTGTATCCCAATCGCGACAAGTGCAAGCCGCGGTTTTCCAATGTTTTGCCCAAAGCTCTTATTAGGCAGAAAAAGGGCGATTCCAGCAATGACAAATGTAATGAACGATGCAATAATCCAAGTAAAATCATTCAGCATTCCGCTGTACAGCCAGTTAGCTTCATTCCGCATTGTCACCATGATGCATACAGCAAACAACAGTGAAATCGGGCCGGTAATCAGGGCGCTTTTTCTGTAGGCTCGGTACGCATCCTGTTCCTCTGCCACATTTGAAACATCTGCAAGCAGCAGCGAGGACAAAAATAAGGTGCTTAAAATCGCAAACCCGATAAATGAATAGGCGTTGGGGCTTGAAAAGATTTTAGACATATTTAAGTTATAGATTCCATCCGTTTTTTCTATAAACCCTCCGTGTGTCACAGGAAGCACCAAAATTAAAATAGCAGGAATGATAAAGCCGGAGATGCCGGAAATATATCTTAGCGTTTTCCGCTCCTTTGCTGTATTTGAAAAAACGAGAAATCCGCTTCGAATCGCTAAAAGCAGCAAAATCATGCTTCCGGGAATTAATAAAACGGTTCCGAGCACAAATGTCGCGCCGGGGAAAAAACTGAAAAGCGCCACGACGATGGCCACAATAAAGACATTTGTGACCTCCCAAGTCGGGGACAAAAAGCGATTCGCAATATCGGTGGCCTTCATATGCTCCTTGTTTAAATAGATCATAGACCAAAATCCCGCTCCAAAATCCATTGTCGCCATGACGGCGTAAATAAACACAAAGCCCCAGATAATTGAGATGGCGATCAGAGCGTCAGTTGAAATCTCCATTTGTACGATCTTCCTTCCATTTGGTTTCCTGTTTGCGGAGCCATTACGACTCCGCTGTATTTAAATCTTCGTCAACCGGGTGCTTGCGGAAATAATACAGCAGCACGTAGACGACAGCTGCGCCTAACACGGCATAAACAAATGTGAAAAATAAGAACAGCACCCCGATCGAGCCAGTCGTTGTTACGACATCTGACGTTTTCAGCAGATGATAGATGACCCAAGGCTGCCTCCCTGTACATGCGAAAATCCAGCCGAATTCAATGCCGATGAGACTAAAAGGGCCTGCTGTCATGAAAATGACCAAAAGCCACGTTGGGAAACGGTCTTTCTTGAGCACCTTTCTCCAGACCACACCGATAATGGAATAAAGAATTAGCAGCATGCCTACACCGACCATCGCATTAAACAGCGTGTGAATGAAAAGCGGCGGCCATTCATCTCTCGGAAATGCATTTAATCCTTTTACAACAGTGTCAAAACGGTTCGCTGCCAAAAAGCTTAAAGCCCATGGAATCTCGATTGCCCATTTTACTTTTTCTTCATTCGGGTCGGTAAAACCGCCGATAGCGAGCGGGGCGTGGGATCTTGTTTCAAACAGGCCTTCCGCACCGGCTAATTTTTCGGGCTGGTATTCGTACAGCATCTGTGCAGATTCGTGTCCGTTCAAAGCGGTCAGCAATGAAAAAATACCGCCGATCGTCAGTGCGAGCAAAAGGGCTTTCCGGTGAAAGCGATAGACCTTTTCCTTTTTCCTCGTCCGGATCATTTTATACGCCGCAACAGAAGCCACGATAAACGCACCGGTCATAAACGCGGACAGTACGACATGGCCGGCAGTGATAAAAAAGCTAGGATTAAAAAACGCAGCCCACGGGTCAACATCTGTAATTTTTCCGTTTAAAATTTTAAAACCGGCGGGCGTTCCTTCAAAAGCGTGAACATTCGTGATCAGAACAGCGGATGCTGCGGCCCCGACTAACACAAAGAAAACAGCAACAATCCTCATTGCAGGTGATAAGCGGTCTGCTGCGTATACATAAATCGACATGAAAAGGGCTTCAACAAAAAAAGCATAGATTTCAATTTGAAACGGCAGGGACATGACCCGGCCGATGACTTCCATAAATCCCGGCCATAAAAGCGCGAGCTGAGTGCCCGCGATCGTTCCGGTCGGTATGGCGACTCCCAGTAAAACGGCTTGTGCTTTCGTCCACCTTTTCGCCATGATCGCATAATGGTCATCTTTCGTTTTTTGATAGATCAATTCCGCCACTAAAATCATGAGCGGCAGACCGACTCCAAGCGTTGCGAAAATGATATGAAAGCCCATTGTCGTGCCAAAAAGGCTTCTGGCCAAAACTAAATCATCCACAATCGTAAACCACCTTTCTCAAATGACGTTCTTTATGTATTTTAGGTTTATTATTTGCTTCCTCGGTTAGATTATTCTTCCTATTCTTAAATGCCATGAGTTTACGATGAAAGAACAGAGGGAAGGATGTAAGAAGATTGACAAAACGTTTGTGACGTTATAAAATAAAACGTAATTATTACGATTTGATGAAAGGAGATACGCATGAAAGAAGGAATTCATCCAAAGAACCACAAAGTGATATTTCAGGATGTCAACAGCGGCTACCGTTTTCTAAGCACCTCTACTAAAACATCTAATGAAACAGCAGAGTGGGAAGACGGCAACACATATCCCGTCATTAAAGTAGAAGTAAGCTCTGACACGCATCCGTTTTATACAGGCCGCCAGAAATTCAATGAAAAAGGCGGACGAGTTGAGCAGTTCAAAAAACGCTATAACATGGGGAAATAAGGCAGACCTGAGGGTTTGTCTTTTTTTATTATGACGAATAAACAAGTGTTGTGATATATTGAAGAGTAAAAAGAATAGAAAGGGACAACGAACATGAGTCTTCTAAATGATATTCTCGAATTTAACAAGACATTTACTGAACAAAGAGAGTATGAAAAGTATAAAACGTCAAAATTCCCCGATAAAAAAATGGCGATTCTTTCTTGCATGGACACTCGTCTGGTTGAACTGCTGCCGCATTCAATGAATATGCGAAACGGCGATGTGAAAATCATTAAAAGTGCCGGTGCGCTTGTGACACACCCATTCGGAAGCATCATGAGAAGTTTACTCGTCGCAGTGTACGAGCTGAACGCCGATGAGGTATGTGTGATCGGACATCACGATTGCGGCATGAGCAAAATCAGCAGCGAAAGCATGCTTGATAGAATCAAAGAAAGAGGAATTCCGGAAGAACGCATCGAAACATTAAAGTACTCCGGTGTTGATTTTGATCAATGGTTTAAAAGCTTTGATTCAGTAGAAGCAAGCGTGAAAGACAGCGTAGAAGTCATTAAACATCATCCGCTGTTCCCGGAAAACGTTCCAGTCCACGGCTTGGTTATTGATCCTGACACAGGAAAACTGGATCTTGTCGTAAATGGCTATAACGCTTAATGTTTGTGTTTCTTTTCAGGAACGGGATCGACCCCTCCCGGATGGAACGGGTGGCATTTCAAAATCCGTTTGATTGTCAGCCAGCCGCCTTTTAAAGCCCCATGTGTTTTAATCGCTTCGATTCCATATTGGGAACAGGTCGGATAAAAGCGGCACGTTGGCGGTGTCAGGGGCGAGATGAATTTTTGATATCCTCTGATCAGAGCGATGAATAGGGTTTTCATGTTTCTTCAGCAACCTTTCTGATGCAAGTATAAGAAAAAAAACACAGATTGAAAAGTTAATCAATAATTCTTATCGGAAAAGTATGTTATAATGAAATTACATTTTTAAAAAAGGGAGAGTGCCATTATGCCTTCAGTAGAAAGTTTTGAGCTTGATCATAATGCGGTTGTTGCTCCATATGTAAGACATTGCGGCGTGCATAAAGTGGGAACAGACGGCGTTGTAAATAAATTTGACATTCGTTTTTGCCAGCCAAATAAACAGGCGATGAAGCCTGACACCATTCACACACTCGAGCATTTGCTCGCGTTTACGATTCGTTCTCACGCTGAGAAATACGATCATTTTGATATCATTGATATTTCTCCAATGGGCTGCCAGACAGGCTATTATCTAGTTGTGAGCGGAGAGCCGACATCAGCGGAAATCGTTGATCTGCTTGAAGACACAATGAAGGAAGCGGTAGAGATTACAGAAATACCAGCTGCGAATGAAAAGCAGTGCGGCCAAGCGAAGCTTCATGATCTGGAAGGCGCTAAACGTTTAATGCGTTTCTGGCTTTCACAGGATAAAGAAGAATTGCTAAAAGTATTTGGCTAAAATAGAAAGGACCTTTTTGCGCATAAGCAAAAAGGTCTTTTTTGTGACGTCTCATATTTTATGTACCATTTGCTGTAAGCGTTTGCTACTATTTAGGTAAACGATGAAAGGGTGATGGCATGAAAAAGATGTTGGTTGTTCTGCTTTTTTCTGCTTTATTGCTTAATGGATGCGGATCTGGTGAAAGCAAAGCAAATACAGCTGAGACGCCCGAGGTTTTGGATGTCAAGCTGACCGGGCCTGAAAAAGTAAATCCCGGAGAAAGCGCTGCTTATGAAGCAGCCGTATCATATGGTGATGAAGCTGTGACGGATGCCGATGAAGTAGAGTTTGAAGTATGGAAAGAAGGGGAAAAAGACGCAAGCCAAATGTTTAAGGCGAAACAAGAAAAAGGCGTATACCGATTGGAAACGACGTTTAAGGAAGATGGTGTATACACTGTCCAATCCCATGTCACAGCAAAAAAACAGCATAGCATGCCGACCTTAAAAGTCCAAGTCGGAGACGCCGATGCTGCCAGCAATCAGTCAGAAGAGGAGCATTCACATCATCATTGATTGTGTGAATCAGAGTGATTTTCTTGTGGTGGATCAATGGTATGCTTTACATTATAGGCTTTTACAGTCGTCCAAATGGTTACAAGCAAAACAGCCAGCACAATCAAAATACTTATCGTAATGAGAAGCGTCATGACATTCCACCTCCCGTTTTTTAACAATTGTAGCATAATAGAAGAAATCGTGACAGATAAGGGTAAAAAAGAGGTTTTAGCGTACGATATTAAGGGTATACATAGTCATATAACAAGGAGGAGATACCATGTCAGAACAATTGATTCAAGCAGTGAACAAACAAGTAGCCAACTGGACGGTCATGTATGTGAAACTACATAATTATCACTGGTATGTGAAAGGAAAAGATTTCTTCACTCTTCATGAAAAGTTTGAGGAGCTGTACAACGAAACGGCAACTTATATTGATGACTTAGCAGAACGTCTTTTGGCGCTGAACGGAAAACCGATTGCAACAATGAAGGAATCTTTAGAAACGGCTTCTGTCAAAGAGGCGGCTGGAAATGAAACGGCTGAACAAATGGTTCAAAGCGTATATGATGATTTCACAGTCATCGCGGAAGAGCTGAAAAACGGCATGGATTTAGCTGATGAAGTCGGTGACGAAACAACAGGGGACATGCTTCTTGCGATCCATCAAAATATTGAAAAACATAACTGGATGCTAAAAGCTTACCTAGGGTAAAAGAACGGCCGGATGTCTTAAAAAAGACGTCCGGCTTTTCTTTTTGTATCTGAAAAATAGGCGACAACCAGTCCATTTTTCTGAAAAATCCAATCCGGTCGGCTTGTTTTCCATAGAATATCGTAAGGCCGTTTCTGTGAAAGGATGTTGGGATAAATGGGTAGAGACTTTGGCATCTTTTCGTTTTTAGCAGTCAGCGTTTCAGCAGCGGGTTTTTTCTTTGGAGGTTTTCAGTATTCATTTCTGATTTTGCTCTCTCTTATGGCAATTGAATTTATCAGTACGACTTTGAAGGAAACCATTATTCACAAACTGTCATTTAAAAAGGTATTTGCCCGGCTTGTCAAAAAATTAGTCACGCTGGCTCTGATCTCTGTATGCCACTTTTTTGATCAGCTGCTGAATACACAGGGATCAATTCGTGACTTGGCTATTATGTTTTATATTCTTTATGAATCTGTGCAAATTGTTGTGACAGCCAGTTCTCTTGGCATACCGGTTCCTCAGATGCTTGTCGATCTTTTAGAAACGTTAAAAAATAAATTTAAGCGCAAACCGTAACTTTTCCCTGTTCGCGGGTCATAATAAAGCCCAGAGCGTCGGTCACACTTTCCGGCAAAAGTATCGCAAAAAAACTGTACGAGCTAGTCTGCATGCAGAACCTGACGGCGTACTGGGTCCCTTATTTTTTGATAAAAGGCTTCCGAAGAAACGTAACTGTGGTATGATGTATGGAAGATAGCTAGGAACGGATTTGAGGGATAAACATGTACGAGTTTAAAGATTATTATCAGAATACTGTTCAGCTTTCCTTTGACGATCAGCCTTTCTCGGACAGCCCGAAGCATGTCTGGGTGATTTGCCGTTTTGGCGGCAAATGGCTTTTAACAGAACATGAGGACAGAGGCTATGAGTTTCCAGGCGGGAAAGTAGAACCGATGGAGTGCGCAGAAGAGGCTGCGCTCCGGGAAGTAAAGGAAGAGACGGGCGCGAGAGTCAAAAGCCTCAAGTATCTCGGACAGTATAAAGTTCTCGGAAAAGAAAAAGTGATTGTGAAAAATATATATTTTGCAGATATAGAAAAGCTTGAAAAGCAGGCTGATTACTTTGAAACGAAAGGCCCGGTTTTGTTTCACGAGCTGCCGGAGAACCTTTCCCGCAATAAAAAATTCAGCTTTATTATGAAGGATTCCGTTCTTCCGATCAGTTTGAAAAAACTGAAAGAATCTGGATGGATTGAATAAAAAACCCGGCATATATGCCGGGTTTTTTATGTCCTCCCCTTCGTCCATTTCTTTTCCAGCAGCTCGACGCCCTGATACATCAGAGTGGCGAAGATGGCGATGATCAGCAGGCTTAAGAAGACGAGTGTAAAATTGAAGACTTGGAATCCGTAAATAATCATATATCCTAATCCGACCTTCGAAACGAGGAATTCCCCTACAATGACGCCAACCCATGATAAACCGACGTTCACTTTTAGTGTTGAAATAATCGCGGGGGAGGATGCAGGCAGTATGACTTCTTTAAAAATAACCCACTTTTTTGCGCCGAATGTTTTCATGACTTTCGTATAGTTTTCGTCGACCTCTTGGAAGGCGGTGTAGACAACGATGGTTGTGATAATGACGCTGATGATGGCTCCCATCGCAATGATGCTGATAAAACTGGGACCGAGCGCGACAATCAGGATCGGGCCCAGGGCCACTTTCGGCATTGCATTCAAAATCACAAGATACGGATCTAAAATTCTGGCAAGTCGGTTAGACCACCATAACAAAGCGGCGAGGCACGTGCCCATAAACGTCCCAAGCAAAAAGCCAAGCACCGTTTCAAATAAAGTGACGCCGATGTGTGACAGTAAAGAACCGTCACCAAGTTTCTCCAGCAATAATCGCCACACAGCTGAGGGAGAGCTGAAGATCAGCGGATCGATCCAGCCCTGCCTGCTGGAGGTTTCCCAGCCCGAGAAAAAGAGAATAAATATGGCAAGCTGAAAGGAATGGACCTTCCACTTTTCCTTTTTCTGTTTGAATTGATACTGCTCGTGAAGCAGATCAATGGTTTCTTTGCTGTTTCTCAAGAGAATTCAGCTCCTTCCATATCGTTTGAAACAGTGTCTGGAAGGAAGGTTCCTGACGGGCGTCAAAAGGCAACATCGCGGCCAATTCCTTAGGAATGGTAAAAATCTGATGGATGGTGCCCGGCTGATTTGAAAATAAAAAGATCGTATCGCTCATTGCTATCGCTTCCCCTATATCATGAGTGACAAGCACTGCTGTTTTTTGGTATTCCTTTAATGTGCGGAATACCAGGTTTTCCAAAGACAGCTTTGTCTGAAAATCAAGCGCGGAAAATGGCTCATCCAGCAAAAGCAGACTAGGGTTAGGCGCAAGTGTTCTTGCAAGAGCAGCCCGCTGGCGCATCCCGCCTGACAGCTCTTTCGGATATTTTTTCTCCACATCTATGAGGCCGAACTCCGGCAATAGACCGAGTGCAGCGGCTTTGCTTTCTTCTGTCAGCGTGTCGGCGATTTTTAAACCGAGAAGCACATTTTCCTCGATAGATTTCCAGGGAAATAAGTAATCCTGCTGAAGCATATAGCCAATATTATGTTCTTTTTGATTCGGCTCACGGCCTTCAATCAGAACTCTGCCTTCTGATGGCTCAATCAAACCGGCAATAATGGAAAGCAGTGTTGTTTTTCCGCAGCCGCTTGGGCCGAGAAATGAGATGAAATCACCTTTTTCGGCATCGAAATGAATATCCCGCACAGCCGTTGTTTTTTCTTTAATAGAAAAATAAGTATGGGTTACATGGTCGACATGTAAGAAAGACATAGATGGCGCCTCCTATTTCTCCGAGGTGACTTTTTCAGCAATATGTTTATTTACAAGCTGATTGTATGGAATGTGCTTCGGCAGTTCTCCCGATTGATCCATAATGGTTTGGAGAAGCTCCCATTCTTTTTCGTTAAGCAGAGGGTCTGGCGAATATGAATGCTGTTTTTTATAGCGTTCAATGGATGTTTCGATGACGTCTGGGTCGGTATCATCAAATTCATCTTTAATGGCATCTGTGATGTCCTTCGCAGAATGATTTTCAACCCACTGCTGCGCCTTATAAATGGCTTTTGTAAACTTGACGGCTGTGTCTTCATTTTTCTTCAAATAGCTTTTTTTCGCCATAAAAGTCGTATAAGGAACCTCTCCTGATTCTTCTCCGAATGAAGCCACGATATGGCCGATGCCTTTTTTCTCAAAGAGAGAAGCCTGCGGTTCAAAGAGCTGTACATACTCACCGGTTCCAGAAGCAAACGCATTGGCAATATTGGCGAAGTCTATGTTCTGGATGAGGTCTATATCCTTATGCGGGTCAATCTTATGTTTGTTCAGTACATACTCGCCGACCATTTGCGGCATGCCGCCTTTTCGCTGACCGAGAAACGTTTTTCCTTTCAGCTGATCCCAGTCGAAGTGTTCAACATCTTCTCTCGCGACAAGAAACGTTCCGTCTGTCTGAGTCAGCTGGGCGAAATTAATGACGGGATCTTTAGCCCCTTGCGCTTCGACATAAATAGATGTTTCTGACCCGACAAGCGCGATGTCGGAGCCGTTGGAAAGAAGCGATGTCATCGTTTTGTCTCCGCCCCAGGTCGTATTCACATCGACATCAAGCCCTTCTTCCTTAAAAAAACCTTTAGACTCAGCAACATATAAAGGTGCGTAAAAAATTGAATGGGTCACTTCAGCTACTTTGACTTTTGTGAGCGTTTCTTCCTGCTTGCAAGCCGCCAGGGCGAACATCAGAAAGATACTGCCGACACAGGCGAAGCCCAGCCTTAACCATCTGTTCACATAGACAACCTCCTTATTTCGCATCAAGTTAATATCCTTTTTTGCTTTACATATCGTATGATGGGTATAAAAATGTGTGAATGCCTAACCAGGTTCTCCGGATGTAATTTTGGAGTAAGGAAAGCATATAGAAAAAAAAAAGGAGGCGGCTGTTTTGATTGTAGAGAAAAGAAGATTTCCGTCGCCAAGCCAGCATGTGCGTTTGTATACGATCTGCTATCTGTCAAATGGATTACGGGTTAAGGGGCTTCTGGCTGAGCCGGCGGAACCGGGACAATATGACGGATTTTTATATTTGCGCGGCGGGATTAAAAGCGTGGGCATGGTTCGGCCGGGCCGGATTATCCAGTTTGCATCCCAAGGGTTTGTGGTGTTTGCTCCTTTTTACAGAGGCAATCAAGGAGGAGAAGGCAATGAGGATTTTGCCGGAGAAGACAGGGAGGATGCATTTTCTGCTTTTCGCCTGCTTCAGCAGCACCCAAATGTCAAGAAGGATAGAATCCACATCTTCGGTTTTTCCCGCGGTGGAATTATGGGAATGCTCACTGCGATCGAAATGGGCGGGCAGGCAGCTTCATTTGTTTCCTGGGGAGGCGTCAGTGATATGATTCTTACATACGAGGAGCGGCAGGATTTGCGGCGAATGATGAAAAGAGTCATCGGCGGAACACCGAAAAAGGTGCCTGAGGAATATCAATGGAGGACACCGTTTGACCAAGTAAACAAAATTCAGGCTCCCGTGCTGTTAATCCATGGAGAAAAAGACCAAAATGTTTCGATTCAGCATTCCTATTTATTAGAAGAGAAGCTAAAACAACTGCATAAGTCGGTGGAGACGTGGTACTACAGTACATTCACACATTATTTCCCGCCAAAAGAAAACCGGCGTATCGTGCGGCAGCTCACACAATGGATGAAAAACCGCTGACAGTGAAATATGTTATGATAAAGAAAAAAGAGAACGAAAGGGGATTTCACTTTGGGAATGCCTGTTGAATTTAATACACTGATTGTGACAAAAGGAAAAGAAGTTCGCATAGATGAAAATATATTCACGTTAGAGAAGGACGGATACCGAGTATATCCGATGGAGATTCCAATGGATGTACGCAAAACAAAGTTTGGCGAAAAGTCAGGCACAGCTGAAGTGCAGAAGCTTCAATGGGAAGAAGGCCGGACCATCATTACATACAAGCTGACTTCTTTGCATTCCGTCAATTAAAACAAGCCAAGAGCACAATTGCTCTTGGCTTTTGTTTTTTATACGAGAGGGCCGCCTGCCTGGGCGATGGCATCGGTATGTGCGAACTTTTTAAAGTTCTCTTTGAATTCATTTGCAAGGTAGACTGCTTTTTCTTTGTATTCTTCCTTGTTGGTCCACGTGTTTTCAGGCTGAAGGATATGATCAGGAACGCCAGGAACATGGGCCGGAATGTGCAGGCCGAAAATATCGTCAGTTATCATTTCAGCATCCTCTAATTTGCCTTCAATCGCTGCTTTGACCATTGCTCTCGTGTAAGAAAGCTTCATTCGTTCGCCTGTGCCGTAGCCGCCCCCGGTCCAGCCGGTATTGACTAAGAAAACGTCTGCGCCGTGTTCATCGATCTTTTTGCCGAGCATTTCAGCATAGACGTGAGCAGGAAGCGGCAGGAACGGTGAGCCGAAGCATGTAGAAAACGTCGTTTCAGGAGACGTGACACCACGTTCGGTTCCGGCAAGCTTACTCGTGTAACCGCTCAAGAAATGGTACATCGCCTGCTCCTTCGTTAGTTTGCTGATCGGCGGCAGGACTCCGAAGGCATCAGCCGTCAAAAATACAATTGCTGACGGATGGCCGGCCATGCTTGGAGTCACGATGTTGTCAATCATATGAATCGGGTAAGCTGCCCGCGTGTTTTCAGTATAGAAGGAATCATCATAATTGGCTTCGCGTGTATCTTCATCCACAACGACATTTTCGAGAACAGACCCGAAGCGGATCGCGTTAAAGATTTGCGGCTCCTTTTCCTCGCTTAAATGAATGCACTTAGCGTAGCACCCGCCTTCAATATTAAAGACGCCTGTATCAGACCAGCCATGTTCATCGTCACCGATCAGCTTGCGGTCAGCATCTGCCGACAGGGTGGTCTTGCCTGTTCCTGACAGTCCGAAGAAAAGGGCGACATCGCCTTTTTCACCGACATTGGCGGAGCAGTGCATAGATAAAATATCTCTTTCAGGCAGCAGGAAATTCATAATGGAGAAAATGGACTTCTTCATTTCACCGGCATACTCAGTTCCGCCGATTAAGATCGTCCGCTTTTCGAAAGAGACAATAATAAACGTTTCGGAATGAGTGCCGTCTGTTTTTGGATCCGCTTTGAAATGCGGAGCAGAAAGAATGGTGAACGGCTGCTCAACTGTTTTCTTATCATTTCCTTCCGGACGGATAAACAGCTGCCGCGCAAATAAATTGTGCCATGCGAACTCATTTACGACAGTGATTGGCAGCCTGTATTTCTCGTCTGCTCCGGCAAATCCTTCGAAAACAAACAGTTCATCTCGCTCCTTTAAATAGCTGACAACTTTCGTGTACAGCCGCTCAAACGCTTCTTCTGAAATCGGCTGATTCACCGGGCCCCAATCGATCTTATTTTTCGTGCTTTCTTCCTCCACGATGAATTTATCTTTAGGTGAGCGTCCTGTGTAAGCGCCTGTTGTCGCGCGAACAGCACCTGTGGATGTTAAAATGCCTTCGTTTCGGGAGAGGACTTTTTCTGTTAGCTGTGCTGCAGATAAATTATGACGCACATTTGGACATGTTAATAAGGCTTGTAAATCAGCGGTCAAATCAACTGAGTTCATATGAAACCTTCCTTTATCGTTTTTTGTGTTTTGCTAATTGTGAATTAGTATAACATATATTTTCAAATAGTCTATACTATTTATTATTTTTTGTGTGTGCATTTCCATTGTTTTCCCTCAATATAGGTGCCTATTTCTTCTGAATCATATTGACATTGCAAACCCTTTTACGATAAGATATTTCATTGAGCGGATACTCTTATCCCGAGCTGGCGGAGGGACAGGCCCTATGAAGCCCAGCAACCGGTTTCTCTGTTATTTATTATGTTCAACTGAGTGAGACAACCAAGGTGCTAACCTGTTGCAAGGTTGTATGATTCCTTGAGCGATAAGAGTGAAAGGCACAAAGACCAAACCCTTTCCTCGATGGAAAAGGTTTTTTTATTTCATAAATATGCCAATTAACATTCTCTAATATAACTGTACATTGTATAAGAGGGAGCGAGTTCCGTATCATATATACAAGGTCTTTCGGGAGGCCTTGTGCAGGAGGAAGCAAATCATGAGTAAAAATCGTCGTTTATTTACATCAGAATCTGTTACGGAGGGGCATCCGGATAAAATCTGTGACCAGATTTCTGACAGCATTTTAGATGAAATTTTAAAGAAAGACCCTAACGCGCGTGTTGCTTGTGAAACATCTGTGACAACAGGTTTGGTTCTTGTAAGCGGAGAGATCACAACTTCTACGTATGTTGACATTCCGAAAACGGTTCGCCAAACCATTAAAGAAATCGGATACACACGTGCAAAATACGGATTTGATGCGGAAACTTGTGCGGTTTTAACATCAATTGATGAGCAGTCTGCTGATATCGCGATGGGCGTAGACCAAGCGCTTGAAGCCCGTGAAGGCACAATGAGCGACGAAGAAATTGAAGCGATTGGTGCGGGTGACCAAGGATTAATGTTCGGTTATGCGTGCAACGAAACGAAAGAGCTTATGCCTCTTCCAATTTCACTTGCCCATAAATTAGCCCGCC
Organism: Bacillus sp. 204(2023); assembly: GCF_037027505.1. NCBI lineage: Bacteria > Bacillati > Bacillota > Bacilli > Caryophanales > Bacillaceae > Bacillus > Bacillus sp. 204(2023). The sequence goes on from NZ_JAXCHE010000010.1 coordinate 45,452, forward strand.
GCCTAAGTGAAGTCCGTAAAGAAGATATTCTTCCGTACCTTCGCCCTGACGGCAAAACACAGGTAACGGTTGAGTACGATGAAAATAACAAACCAGTCCGCATTGACGCGATTGTTATTTCAACTCAGCATCACCCTGAAATTACACTTGAACAAATTCAGCGCAACATTAAAGAACATGTCATCAATCCGGTTGTTCCTGAAGAGCTGATTGATGAAGAAACAAAATATTTCATCAACCCTACAGGACGTTTCGTAATCGGAGGCCCTCAAGGGGATGCGGGACTTACAGGACGCAAAATCATCGTTGATACGTACGGCGGCTATGCACGCCACGGCGGAGGCGCGTTCTCAGGTAAGGACGCGACAAAGGTAGACCGTTCTGCAGCTTATGCGGCAAGATACGTTGCGAAAAACATCGTTGCGGCTGAGCTTGCTGATTCTTGCGAAGTACAGCTTGCTTACGCGATCGGTGTTGCACAGCCTGTGTCAATCTCAATCAACACATTCGGTTCCGGAAAAGCTTCTGAGGAAAAACTGATTGAAGTTGTTCGCAATAACTTTGATTTACGACCTGCCGGCATTATCAAAATGCTTGATTTGCGCCGTCCGATCTACAAACAAACTGCTGCGTACGGCCACTTTGGACGTCACGATGTTGACCTTCCATGGGAGCGCACAGACAAAGCGGAGCAGCTGCGTAAAGAAGCGTTAGGAGAATAATTTTATAGCCGCTTACTGGTTAAGCGGCTTTCCCTTTTTTATCGTTGTATTCATGTTTATTTTTTTACATAACTGTGAAACCAAATACTATTCACAGCGTCTATAAATAGGGGTTCAATGATGACAATTTTAATTATGGAGGCAATACTATGTGTGGATTTGTCGGGGTTTTTAACAAGCATCCGTTAGCTCAAACCGCTGATCAAGAAGAACTAATCAAACAAATGAACCAAATGATCGTTCACCGCGGTCCTGACAGTGATGGATATTTCCATGATGAGCACGTCGGCTTCGGATTCAGACGGCTCAGCATTATTGATGTAGAAAATGGCGGACAGCCTTTATCATATGAAGATGAAACATATTGGATTATCTTTAACGGAGAAATCTATAACTATATCGAACTGAGAGAAGAACTTGAAGCAAAGGGGTACACATTCAACACGGATTCGGACACAGAGGTTCTTCTTGCGACTTACCGTCACTATAAAGAAGAAGCGGCGTCCAAACTGCGCGGTATGTTTGCCTTTCTGATTTGGAATAAAAACGATCATGTGCTTTATGGGGCAAGAGATCCATTCGGCATAAAACCGTTGTACTACACAACGATCAATGATCAGGTTTATTTTGCCTCAGAGAGAAAAAGTTTAATGGTTGCTCAGAATGATATTGAAATAGATAAAGAGGCATTGCAACAGTACATGTCTTTCCAATTTGTTCCTGAACCAAGCACGCTTGATGCCCATGTGAAAAAAGTAGAGCCGGGTTCACAATTCACAATCCGCCCGGACGGCGATATCACATTCAAAACGTATTTCAAAGCGAACTTCAAGCCGGTTCAGACTGAAGAAGACAAGCTTGTGAAAGAAGTCAGAGACGCGATCTATGACTCTGTAAACGTTCATATGAGAAGTGACGTTCCTGTCGGTTCGTTCCTGTCTGGCGGGATTGATTCTTCCTTTATTGTGTCTGTTGCGAAGGAATTTCATCCAAGCTTAAAAACATTCTCTGTCGGCTTTGAACAGCAGGGCTTCAGTGAGGTTGATGTAGCGAAAGAAACGGCAGCGGCACTGGGCATTGAAAATATCAGCAAAGTCATTTCGCCTGAGGAATACATGAATGAGCTTCCGAAGATCGTATGGCATTTTGATGACCCGCTTGCTGATCCGGCAGCGATTCCGTTGTACTTTGTTGCAAAAGAAGCAAAAAAACATGTAACGGTTGCTTTATCAGGTGAAGGAGCGGATGAGCTCTTCGGCGGATATAACATTTACCGTGAGCCGCTTTCGCTTAAACCGTTTGAACGCATTCCGTCCGGCCTGAAAAAGATGCTTCTGCACGTTGCTGCCGTTATGCCTGAAGGTATGAGAGGAAAGAGCCTGCTTGAGCGCGGCTGTACTCCGCTTCAGGATCGTTATATCGGTAACGCGAAAATCTTTGAAGAGTCTGTCAAAAAGCAGCTGTTGAAGCATTATAATCCGAACCTTTCATATCGCGATGTGACGAAGACTTACTTTACAGAAAGCAGCTCGTACAGCGATATCAACAAAATGCAGTATGTCGATATCCACACTTGGATGCGCGGCGACATTTTGTTAAAGGCGGATAAAATGACGATGGCGAATTCTTTGGAACTGCGTGTGCCATTCTTGGATAAAGTCGTATTCGACGTCGCTTCAAAAATTCCTGATGAGCTGAAAACGAAGAACGGCACGACGAAGTATCTTCTTCGCAAAGCCGCTGAAGGAATTGTGCCTGAGCACGTATTAAACCGCAAAAAGCTTGGTTTCCCTGTACCGATCCGTCATTGGCTGAAAAACGAAATGAACGAATGGGTGCGGAATATTATTCAGGAAAGCCAAACGGATGCTTATATCCATAAGGATTATGTCCTTCAGCTTCTTGAAGACCATTGTGCGGACAAGGCTGATAACAGCCGTAAAATCTGGACTGTACTGATCTTTATGATCTGGCACAGCATCAATATTGAAAAACGGTATATGCCTGAAGAGCTGAGCCATCAGCCTAAAGAAGTCATCTTTGTGTAACATACAACAAGGCTTTCGAGTAGTCGAAAGCCTTGTTGTTATCCTTTTATTTCTCCATCATCATGGGTTTACCCAATTCATACGGAATATTCAGAAAAATGATTTAATGATATTTTTTTCTAGGGGAGAAGAAGCATGCAAAAACAAAAACAAGAGCTGCACCGCGGACTCGAAGAAAGGCATATTTCTTTAATGTCTTTAGGAGCTGCTATAGGAGTAGGGTTGTTTCTCGGCTCCGCATCAGCTATTCAATTAGCAGGGCCTGGTATTTTGGTAGCGTATGCCGCAAGCGGCCTGGTCATGTTTTTTATTATGAGAGCGCTTGGGGAAATGGCCATTCAAAAACCGGTCGCAGGCTCTTTCAGCAGGTATGCGCGTGATTATTTGGGACCGCTTGCAGGCTATTTAACAGGGTGGAACTACTGGTTTTTATGGGTTGTCACCTGTATGGCCGAAATCACTGCTGTCGGCATCTATATGGGGTTCTGGTTTCCGGACGTGCCAAACTGGATTTGGGCATTATCGGCGCTGGTCATTATGACGGGTGTTAATTTCCTGGCTGTCAAAGCTTACGGCGAGCTGGAATTTTGGTTCGCATTGATTAAAATTGTAGCGATCTTATCCATGATTGCTGTCGGTTTATTGATGATTATTGCAGGAGTCGGCAATGGGGGCATTGCAACCGGAATCAGCAATTTGTGGAACAACGGTGGATTTTTCCCTCATGGAATAAAAGGGGTTTTATTGTCACTTCAAATGGTGATGTTCGCCTATTTAGGGATTGAAATGATCGGGGTGACGGCTGGCGAGGTGAAAAACCCGCAAAAATCGTTAGCCAAAGCAATTGATACAGTATTTTGGCGGATTTTGATTTTTTATGTAGGCGCTTTATTCGTCATTATGTCTATTTATCCGTGGCAGGAAATTGGCTCTCAAGGAAGCCCATTTGTTCTCACGTTCCAAAAAGTGGGCATTCCATCAGCTGCAGGCATCATTAACTTTGTCGTGTTGACAGCCGCGCTGTCTTCATGCAACAGCGGTATTTTCAGCACAGGGCGGATGCTGTTTAACTTGGCGGAACAGAAAGAGGCGCCACAAGCATATGGTCAGCTGACGAAAGGCGGCATCCCGGGTAAAGCTGTTCTGGCTTCAGCGGGCGCTTTATTAGTCGGAGTGCTGTTAAACTATGTTGTCCCTGCGAAGGTATTTACTTGGGTTACAAGTATTGCGACGTTCGGAGCGATTTGGACGTGGGCAATCATTTTGCTTTCTCAAATAAAATACAGGAAAAGTTTGAAGCCGGAAGAAAAGAAACAATTAAAGTACAAAATGCCTTTATTTCCGTTTACGTCTTATGTGTCATTGGCATTTCTAGCATTCGTCGTCATTCTTATGGCTTACAGCCCTGATACAAGAGTAGCCGTGATTATCGGGCCGATATGGTTTCTCATCTTGCTGGCTGTGTACTATGGAAAAGGGTTTCATAAAAAAAATGCAGCTGCTGCCAGCGAACGAAATATCAGCTGACAAAAAGAGCTCCCAGTGGGCTCTTTTTGTGTGTGCTCATAGAAAATAGAGAACAGGAAAGAATAGGTATGTGTTTTTGCAGAGGCTGTTTATAGTTTTGTGATAAGATAAAAGTCATACGTTTCATGCTATATGTGAACGTTTTATGGAAAAATCGAAACCCGAACTGTTATGACGTCCGGGTTAACGATGGTTATTGCTTTCAAATATAATTTGAAAAATGGTAAAGTAAGACGAAGCAGGTCTTATGTTTGTTGAAGAAATTTATAATATTGGCCCTTTTCTACATATTCTGACCGTATTCTTTGCATATCTTTTCGGTCTTCTTCCGTCAAAGGGCGGATGACTTTTGCAGGGCGGCCAAAGGCGAGATGGTCAGGCGGAATGATTTTTCCGGGCGGGACAAGACTGCCGGCACCAATAAAAGCGCCTTCGCCAATTTCGGCCCCGTCTAAAATGATTGAGCCCATGCCGATTAAGGCGTTCTTGCGGATAACAGCGCTATGAAGTGTAACCTGATGGCCTATCGTGGCGTCATCTTCAATGAGCAGCGTCTTGTTCGGGCTTTGATGGAGGCAGCTTAAATCTTGGATATTGACTCTGTTTCCGATTCTGGTCGGCGCAACATCTCCCCTTATGACAACAGAAAACCAAATGCTGGACTGTTCTCCGATCACGACATCACCGGTAATTGTTGCATTATCAGCTATAAAGGCTGTTGGGTGGATATCTGGCTTGTGTTCCTTATAAGGGTAGATCATAAGATTCATCCTTCTTTCTCTATTTAAATTTCGTATGAGGTGAAGAACATGTGGACCTGGAAAGCAGACAGACCTGTTGCAGTGATTGTCATCATTCACGGGGCAAGTGAATATCACGGACGATATAAATGGCTGATTGAAATGTGGCGGTCTTCGGGTTATCACGTTGTCATGGGCGATTTGCCTGGACAGGGAACAACGACAAGAGCGAGAGGGCATATTCGCTCGTTTCAAGAATACATTGATGAAGTAGATGCTTGGATAGATAAAGCGCGAACCTTTGATCTGCCGGTTTTTCTTCTAGGTCACAGCATGGGCGGTCTGGTCGCGATTGAATGGGTTAAACAGCAAAGAAATCCCCGGATTACGGGAATTATTTTATCATCACCGTGTCTCGGACTGCAAATTAAAGTCAATAAAGCGCTTGATCTTGCATCAAAAGGTCTGAATGTCATCGCTCCGTCACTTAAGGTTGATTCGGGATTATCAATTGATATGGCGACGCGCAATGAGGACGTCATCGAGGCTGACCAAAATGATTCGTTATACGTCAGGAAAGTTTCTGTCAGATGGTACAGAGAGCTTTTAAAGACAATTGAATCGGCAATGGTGCCGACAGAGGCATTTTTGAAAGTTCCGCTTCTTGTGATGCAAGCCGGTGATGACAAGCTTGTTGACAAAACGATGGTCATCAAGTGGTTTAATGGTGTTGCTTCTCATAATAAAGCATACAGAGAGTGGGAAGGGCTTTACCATGAGATCTTCAATGAACCCGAGAGAGAAGATGTTTTTAAAGCAGCAAGAGCGTTTACTGATCAATATATTTGAACTAGTAGGGGGTGCATGTGTTGACAGTACCGGAACATCCTTTTGGATTGATGGCAAAGGTATATCGAGATATTTTTCCGCTCGTTCATCAAGAGCTGGACATATGGAAGCAAAAATCAGAATCGATTCATAACAGTGAATTGAAAGCACAGGCAACCGCAAGTATTCGGGATAAAACGTTTCACTGTGAAGGCGGCGGCATACTGGCCTTATTGTCAGGCAGCCAAAAACAGAAATGTGTCGAGTTTATCATCGCGTATCAAACGATTAGTGATTATTTGGACAATCTATGTGACCGCAGCACCTCGCTGGACCCGCAGGATTTTCGGATGCTCCATGCCTCAATGCAGGACGCACTGACAGTGGGAGCGGAACTGCAAAATTATTATCAATTCAGGGAAGAACAGGATGACAGCGGATATCTGCACGAACTGGTCAAAACGTGCCAGCGTGTCCTTGGTTCCATTGAGCACTATGACATGATTAAACCTTATCTGCTTGAACTGTGCGGCTATTATTGCGATTTGCAGGTGCATAAGCACGTTATTGAGCATGAGCGTGTTCCGCGGCTTGAAAAGTGGTTTACTCAATATGAATCAGAGCTGCCTGAGATGGAATGGTATGAATTTTCAGCCTGTGCAGGCTCAACGTTAGGCATTTTCTGTCTGGTTGCGTATTCGTTCCAGCCTGATTTCACAGAAAGCACCGCTAAAAAAATCCGCGACAGTTATTTTCCTTACATACAGGGTCTTCATATTCTTCTTGATTATTTGATTGATCAAGAGGAGGACTTGCTGGAAGGAGACTTGAATTTCTGCTCGTATTATCAGTCTCATGAAGAGATGATGAATCGGCTTGAACACTTTATCCATAAAGCCGACGAGCATCTACAAGGCATTCCGCATGAAAACTTCCATCGTTTAATCAATCGCGGCTTGCTTGGTGTTTATTTGTCAGATGATAAAGTGGCAGGCCAAAAGGAAATGGGCCGGCTCGCAAAGAAGCTGATCAAAGCCAGCGGAAAAACCTCCCTTTTCTTTTATATCAACGGCAGAGCCTACCGGAAATTTCAAAAAATGTCCTGGATGAAAAACTCAAAGAAAAAAGCTCAAATCATTTGCTGATCTGAGCTTTTTTTTCGATGGCGACAATAAATGGCGGGTCATTTTGCTGATTGATAAATCCATATGTTAATACACGGGCTGATTGCTGGTCCAAGTCCCGGCAAAACTCAAGCACGTCGTTTTTTTCAGCTTTGCCTTCCGGGTGGCCATGATAGACGACGAGAACAATCAGACCTTCGTCTTTCATGATGCTGAGAAGCTGTTCAATTGCTTTGATCGTGGAACTTCCGTTTGTCGTAATTGATTTGTCCCCGCCTGGCAAATAGCCGAGGTTAAATACCGCGGCCGCCACTTTGCCATGTGTTTCAGGCGGGAGGGATTCAGCGATTTTATCATGGCTTTTGTGAAATAACGTTGTTCGCGCTTGATACATGTCACCGAGCCGTTCCTTTGTATTGGCCACGGCTGATTCTTGGATGTCGAATGCGTACACATGGCCGTTTTCACCAACAAGCTCCGCTAAAAACTGTGTATCATGTCCGTTACCCATTGTCGCATCTACGACAATATCTCCTTCTCCCGCGGCCATTTTCAGCAGTTCTTTGCTATAAGGAAGAATTTTCTTCAAAATCATAGCGCTGATTCCTCCTCAAGCCGCTGAAAGAACTTTCCTTGATAGCTGCCTCGATTTTCTAGCTCTTTATTAATGGCGCCAAGCACTTCCCATTTGTTGACGCTCCACATTGGCCCGATCATCAACTCAATCGGTCCGTCACCTGTAATGCGGTGGACGATCATTTCAGGCGGAATGATCTCAAGCTGATCGCAGACGAGCTGCACATAATCATCTTGAGAAAGAAATTCCAGCTTGCCCTTTTCATATTGCTTGACCATCGGCGTGCCTTTCAGTAGGTGAAGCAGATGGATTTTAATGCCCTGGACGTCCAAATCTGCGACGGCCTTTGCCGTTTCCATCATCATGTCCCGGTCTTCCAAAGGCAGCCCGTTGATAATATGCGAGCAGACACGTATGCCGTGTTTTCTTAATTTATTGACGCCTTCCACATAGCAGTTAAAATCATGTGCGCGGTTGATCAGAAGTGCAGTCCGTTCATGAACTGTTTGAAGCCCAAGCTCCACCCACAAATACGTACGTTCATTCAGCTCTGCCAAGTAATCAACGACATCATCAGGCAGACAGTCCGGGCGTGTGGCGATCGAAATGCCGACCACATCATCTAAGGCGAGGACGGATTCGAATTTCTCACGAAGCACCTCAACCGGGGCGTGAGTGTTTGTGAAAGCCTGAAAATAAGCGATGTACTTGCCGTCCTTCCATTTTTCGTGCATGCGGTTTTTGATGTCATGGAATTGCGTAATTAAATCATCGGCCCGGTTCCCGGCAAAATCGCCGGAGCCTGCTGCGCTGCAAAACGTACAGCCTCCGTGGGCTACGGTGCCGTCCCGATTCGGACAGTCAAAACCGCCGTCTAGCGCTACTTTAAACACCTTATGGCCGAAATGTTCTCTGAGATGATAATTCAATGTATGATAGCGTTTTTCCGTATTTGAATAAGGAAAAGGATTGTTCTGCATCACAATTCATGTGCCTCCTTGCGTACGATTGCATCCTAAAATTGTAGCACGCATTTCACAAGAGAACAAATGAATATCGACCATAAATTACTTTATTGAATAAAGTCAGATGAGGCTACAATATGAATGATGGATGATTCCATTACCAAGAGGAGGGGTTACTGTGGCAACAAGACAATCAGTAGATGAACATCTCCAGCAATGTATGCAGGCCTATGATTATGCTGAAGAACAGCTGAAAATCGCTTCTAAACAAGAGCATTATAACGATCAAGAATATAGTGATGCACAAATGCAGCTAGAAGATGCGGTAAATGCCTTGAATAAACTATGGCTGTCGTCAAATGATCAGCAGAGAGAACAGCTGTACAGAATGAGACTTCAGCTTCAATCTTTGCAAAATAATATGATCCTGCAGCACCCTCTTGATGTGTAGGAAAACGGACCCTTTTAAAAGGGTCCGTTTTTTTGTAAAAAAAGGATTGACTTTGTGAGTCAAAGTATTTATTGTATTAAGTGTACTAATTGAAGTAATACACTATAGACACTAATATAAAATCATTTATATATTGACATTAAGGGAGGCAGTTATGAAACATAAAAAACGAAACAAACGTAACGTGCCAATGCTGATTGCGGCATCTGTGATCGCTTGTTCTTTTTTTCTTGTTCTTGTGATGATCGGTTTTGAATGGCAAAAAAGTATAATTGATCATTTTTATCTATAAAAGGTTCAGATCGTATAGAAAGTAGGGAAGTAAATGATTCAAATCGATCCAAGAAGCTCAACACCCATTTACGAACAAATTATTCAGCAAATGAAAGAGCTTTGTTTGAAAGGGATCATGAAGCCTGGTGATAAGCTTCCTTCTGTCAGAGAATTGGCAACGATCATTATTGCGAATCCGAACACTGTCAGCAAAGCGTATAAAGAACTTGAGCGAGAGGGGATTATTGAAACGCTGCGGGGCAGAGGGACCTATATATCGGAGAATGCAAAAACGACACTGGTTGAAGGGAAGATGACGATGATTAAAGAGCAACTCAAACAGCTCATCATCGATGCACACTATGCAGGGGTTGAGCTGGAAAAACTGCACGAATGGATAAAGGAAATCAGCGCTGATGTGAAGGGAGGCAAAAAAAATGATTGAACTGCGGCAGCTGTCAAAAGCGATTGACGGCAATCAAGTATTAAAAGATGTTTCATTAACAATCGAAAAAGGAGAAATCTTTGGATTGCTTGGACGCAATGGATCGGGCAAAACGACGATGCTTCGCTTAATCCAGCAAATCATTTTCGCTGACAGCGGAACGATTTTATTTGACGGCGTAGAAATCAAAAAGCACCCGAAGGTCAAACAAAATATCATCTACATGCCTGTTCAAAATCCTTTTTACGACAAGTATACATACAAGCAGCTTGTCGATATCCTGAGAAGAATATATCCGAAATTTGATGTCACGTACGCGAATGAACTGATGAACAGATACGAAATTCCGGAAACGAAAAAATACCGTGAGCTGTCGACAGGCTTGAAAAAACAGCTGTCGCTCGTTCTGTCGTTTGCGGCGAGACCGGCGCTGATTCTCCTGGATGAGCCGACGGACGGTATTGATGCGGTAACTAGACATGATGTGCTGCAGCTGATGGTCGATGAAGTGGCTGAGCGTGATACGAGCATCCTGATCACTTCCCATCGCCTTGAGGACATTGAACGGATGTGCAACCGAATTGGTTTTCTCGAAGATAACAGACTGACCAACGTCATGGATCTTGATGAGTTAAAAGAAGAATACATTAAAATTCAAATGGCCTTCGATACAGATGTCAATTTGGCCATCAGAGAGCAAAACATTCCGATGCTCGATCAGGCCGGCGTGTTTTACACAGTGCTGATTCCGAAAAGCGATGAGGAGAAAAAGAGCTTTTTGAGAGAGCTGAAGCCAAAAGTATGGAATGAGATTCCTGTCAACCTGGAAGAAGTGTTCATTGCGAAGTTTGGAGGGAAGCGGAGATGGTAGACCGAGGTCTCCTCTATCGAGAGTGGAAGCAGAATCAAGTGGTGATTTTGTTAAGTATTGCGTTTTTAGTGCTGGCAAATCCTTTAACGATTTATCACTCATATTCTTTAAACGAGTCATGCCTAGCACATTCAGACCCAAAACTGTGTGCATTTTTTGTGGATTACCACATAGACAGCATGATTCAAATCAATTGGGTGATAGGGATTATACTGGCAGTATGTTTGGTCGGGCTTGAACGTTCGAGAGGTACGATGGACTTTTTGTTAGGTCTTCCATATAAAAGAAGCCAAATTTTTCAAACGAAATTTTGGCTAGGCGCAGTTGTCCTTTTGCTTTCACAATTAGTCGGATTTTTATTGGCATGGCTGCTGATTCTTTTCTTAAAACCTGAACAAGTAAACTTTTTTGAACATGGAAGCATTGGTGTTATGATCACTAGCATTATGTTTTACTCATTAGTAATGGCCGCTGGGTCGTTAGCTGGAAACGCTTTTGCTCAGTTGTTGACAGCTTTTGCAACTTCTGTATTGCCATATTTGATTATCGTTTTGCCATTTTCTAATATAGAAATTATCTCAGGGGTTCAAGTTTGGAGACTAATTCCTAACGTTGAATATTACTTCGATTTTGAAAATAATTTGATGGACTTTTCCCCGATTGCTTATGTGGATTCAAGTTGGGTGGCGGAAAGTAAATATTTATTACTAATCCCTGCAGTGATGAGTATTCTCTTTTATTTCATTGGTTATATCAGTTTTATAAAACATCATAATGAGCGTAATGGATACTTTTTCTTATGGAAAACATTAGATCGACCTATCCAAATCCTTGTCATTGTGTTAGGAATCCTGGGTTTTGGTATAGTGGGGCATTCTGCTGGTGAATCCATAGCGGGTTACATTATCGGTATGATTATCGGAGGAATTGTAGGATTTTTGGTCAGTTATTTTTCCATCTTTAAAAAAGTAAGACATTAAGATAACGGATTAAGGTTTGGAGGGAAGTGAAATGCCGGATTCCGGTCTGCTTTATAAAGAGTGGAAGCAAAATAAAGTTGCCTTAATCATCAGTATTTTGGTTTTTATATTGGGTAATCCATTATCAATTTTAAATATGTATCTCATCTATCAAGGTTGTGTCACCGGAAAAGAAAATTGGGTCGGCCCCTGCGTATTCAGCGTTGATTATTTAAACAGCTCATTTATCTCATTGTTTTGGATTTGGGGAGTCGTTTTGGCGGTCAGCCAGCTAGGGATTGAACGAAGCAAGAGCTTTTTTGATTTTACATTAAGCCTTCCGTATACAAGAGGGCAGATATTTCATGCGAAGTTCCTTACTGGCGGAATGGTGATTGTGATACCGCAGCTCATAGGTTATGTTTTATCTGTTTTGCTGATCATGCTTTTGAAGCCTGATCAGGCCGTTTATTTTCACAATTACAGCCTTGGAATGATCATCATCAGCATGCTGGCTTATTCGCTAGTTATGGCAGGAGGAGCTCTGACAGGAAATATTTTTGCCCAGCTTTTGGTCTCATTTACCGTGGCCATTTCGCCATTTTTGCTCATCAGCCTGCCTGCAATCAACCTGGAGATCCTTTTTGGCGGATCAATAGATTTTATCCATGGTCCAGTACCCAAATGGGTGCAGTATTTCATTCCGATAATCTATGTAGACGCGAAATGGGTTGAGAATTCACCATATTATTTAGTGATTCCGGCTATCATGACTATCATCTTCTACATCATCGGCTATATTAGTTTTGTCAAACTATCTAATGAAAGAAACGGGTACTTCTTCTTATGGAAGCCGCTTGACCGTCCGGTGCAGATCATCGTTATTATCATAGGAATCATGGGCTTTGGGTACTTTGGATTTTCTGCCAGCGAAAGCTTTGCAGGCTATCTCATTGGCATGGCTGCCGGTGCGGTAATCGGTTTCTTGATTAGTTATTTTGCGATTTATAAAAAAATGAAACTTTTGTAAGGGAGAGAGAACATATGATTGATGTTCAGCATATCGACCATTCTTTCACGATCGGAAAAAAGGGCCGTGAGAATGAAGTTCCAGTATTGAAGGATGTTTCATTACGTGTGGCGAAAGGTGAGATCGCCTGTATTGTCGGGCGAAGCGGCTCAGGGAAATCAACGCTTTTGAATTTGATTTCCGGCTACATATCGCCGACAAAAGGGCGGATTGTCATTAATGGCACTGATGTTACGGGGTTTAATGAAAAGGAATGGGCGCAATTTCGGCTTGATCATTTCGGGTTTATTTTTCAAAGCTTTCAGCTCATTCCGGGCTTAACAACGTATGAGAATGTGGAAATGCCGCTGGCGTTAAAAGGAATCAAGCCATCTGAGCGGAAGCAAAAGGTGCAGGACATGCTGAAACGCGTCGGTCTGGAAAACCACGCCGCTCATTATCCGAATGAACTGTCAGGCGGCCAGCAGCAGCGTGTCAGTATTGCTCGAGCGTTGATTTTAAATCCTTCGATTATCTTAGCGGATGAGCCGACGGGAAGCCTTGATTCAGAAACGGAACATGAAGTGCTGGAATTGATCCAGCAGTTGAATAGTGAGCGTGGCATTACATTTGTGATCATTACTCACGATGATGAAGTCGCTTCTATCGGACATTCAAAATTTCAGCTTCATGATGGTGTGCTAAAAGGAGGAATTACCGTTGAGGTTTAAGGATCAGGTTCATTTTATCAGAAGAAATATGAAGAAAAACAGACTTCGCGTCTTTATGACGATTCTTGCGACAACAATGGCGTGTGCGTTTTTGGTTGTGCTGTCGTCCGTTGGATTTGGGATTCAAAAGACAATTACAGATATGACAATGAGCCAGCAGATTGTAACGAAAGTCAGTGTAATGGGCAAGGAAGGAGACAAGCCTATTAAAAAAGCTGATTTAGAGAAGTATGATCACGTAAGGTCAGTTGTAGAAAGAACGCAAGTGTATGAACCAAACAAAGCTACTTTAGGCAATCGTACAAATGAAAGCTCAAATCTCATTTTTACTAATATGAATGATGAATTAAAGGCCAATATGGAATTGGAAAAGGGAAGAGTCGCAAAGTCGGAAAATGAAATCGTAGTAGGATACGACTTCGCAAAGAGATTATTGACGAAAAAAGAATCGGAAGAATATAACAAAAAAATCGAAGAAGCAAAAGGAAATCCAGAAGATATAAAAGAACCAAAGGGCTATACGAAAGATATTCTGAACAAAACAATAGAACTAAGTGTATCGAAGACAGATCCTAAAACAGGCGATGTTACAAAAACAAAAACATATGACTTTAAAATTGTCGGTATTACAAAAAAACCATCTCAAGACTGGATGGAGGACTCAAACATTTTCATCAGTGACCAATTCAAAAAGGATTTTTCGGAATTCTTAGATTTCAAAGGCGGAAATGTTGAAACGAACATTGGTGTTTTTGCTGATAAGTTTGAGAATGTGGAACAGCTGACAAATGATCTAACAGATGACGGGTACTATGTCACATCAGTGACTACCGAACTTGAGGGAGCCAATACCTTCTTCATGGTCTTCAAAATCGGACTGATCTTTGTCGGATGTATCGCAGTTATCATTTCAGCGATCGGCATTTTTAACACGATGACGATGGCGGTGACAGAGAGAACGCAAGAGATCGGCATTATGAAAGCGATTGGGGCGAGCCCGTCAATCATTCGCCGAATGTTCTTGATGGAAAGCGCGTATATCGGAATTTTAGGCTGTGTGATTGGGATTATCATTTCTTACGGCGTGAGCTACCTTGTCAACCTGGCCGTTCCGATGATTCTTGCGGCCACAAGCGGAAGCGATGCGGGCGACTTGAATTACACATTCTCCTACATCCCGGCGAGTCTTGTGATCATTGCCGTTGTGATTTGCGGAGGGGTTGCAGTCATTTCCGGAATGAACCCGGCGAGAAAAGCAACAAAAACCAACGTGCTGACAGCGTTGAGAAGAGAACTATAATGCGAACGAGCCGGCTGAGACAGCCGGCTTTTTCTATAGCGCATGATAGCGTTTTGCTATACACTTGATAAAAAAGGAAAAAGTGCGGTGAGTTGATTGTTTAAACTTTTGCTGATTGAAGATGATGAATCGCTGTTTCATGAAATCAAGGATCGTTTAACGGGATGGTCCTATGATGTATACGGCATTCAGGATTTCAGTCAGGTGCTGCAGGAATTTTCGGCGGTTAATCCTGATTGTGTCATTATTGATGTACAGCTGCCTAAATTTGACGGCTTTCATTGGTGCCGGCTGATCCGCTCCCGGTCAAATGTTCCGATTCTCTTTTTATCCTCCCGGGATCATCCTGCTGATATGGTGATGTCCATGCAGCTCGGGGCAGATGACTTTATTCAAAAGCCATTTCATTTTGATGTGCTGATCGCGAAAATCCAAGCGATGTTCCGGCGTGTGCACCATTATAATACGGAGCCGAATACGATTAAAACGTGGTGCGGCGCTGCTGTAGACGCGGAGCAGAACCTCGTCAGCAATGACAAAGGATCTGTTGAACTGACCAAAAATGAAATGTTCATTCTAAAACAATTAATAGAGCAAAAAAACAAGATCGTCAGCCGGGATGAGCTGATCAGAAGCTTGTGGAACGATGAGCGTTTTGTTAGTGATAATACGCTGACCGTCAATGTCAATCGCCTGCGAAAAAAACTGGACGTCCTGCAGCTTGGCGCATATATCGAGACAAAGGTGGGCCAGGGCTACATCGCGAAGGAAGAGGACAAGTTCTATGATTAAAGCATTCCTTATCGAAAGGCGGAGCTGGATTGCCGCGTTTTTGTTTCAGCAGGCTTTGATGCTGTTCATTGCTTTTGTCGATCCTTCTATATCATTCGGGAATGTACTTTATATGGTGTATTTGTGCATCATGTTTTTTTTCATATTCCTTTGGTTCCGCTATCGGAAAGAAACAGCGTTTTATAAAAGCTTGAAAACATGGGAGAACAATCTCGATGTGACAGCCATAAATGAACCGGAAACGCCGTTTGAAGCAATGGTTGAAAGAAGCATTGCCGGGCAAACAGAACACTTGAAGCAGACCGCAGCACGACATCGCTTAGCATTGGAAAATGAAAAAGATGAGCTGATGGCATGGATCCATGAGGTCAAAACCCCATTAACAGCGATGCATTTAATCATTGATAGAATGGAAGAAAAAGCACTGAAATCCCAGCTGTCCTATGAATGGCTGCGTATTCACCTGCTTCTTGATCAGCAGCTTCATCAAAAACGCATTTCATTTATTGAAAACGATCTGTCAGTAGAATTCATTCAGCTTCAGCCTTTGATCTTTAAAGAAATCAAAGATTTACAATCGTGGTGTATCCAAAAAGGGATCGGTTTTGACATACAGCTCGATGCCAAAGAAGTGCTGAGCGATGCAAAATGGCTGGCGTTTATCATCAGGCAGCTGCTGACAAACGCGGTGAAATACAGCGAAGCCTCTGAAATCGAGATCAAAAGCTTTCAAAAAGGGGAACAGACGCAGCTCCAAGTGAAAGACTGTGGCAGGGGCATTGATCCAAAAGATGTACCGCGTATTTTTGATAAAGGGTTTACATCCACAACGGATCACCATGATCAAGCGTCAACTGGCATGGGGCTGTACTTGGCAAAAAAAGCAGCGGCGCCGTTATTGATCCTTATTGATGTTGAGTCGGAGTTTGGTGCGGGGACAGTTTTTACATTAACCTTTCCAAGACGGAATCAATTTGAACATGTCATAAGCGTGTGACGAAAATGTCACATGCTTTTCTTTTTTGTTCGCCGTATCGAAGGAAAAGCCCGGCATTCCTTTTTATAATGAGATTATCCAATATAAAGGAGACTGCGTAAATGGTGATTTTAGAAGCGAATAAAATTCGAAAAAGTTATGGAAACAAGCTGAATAAACAGGAAGTGCTGAAGGGCATCGATATTCACATTGAAAAGGGCGAATTCGTCAGTATTATGGGTGCTTCCGGGTCGGGAAAAACCACTTTGCTCAACGTTCTGTCCTCAATCGATCAGGTCAGTCACGGAACCATTCATATTAATGGAAATGACATGACGGCTATGAAGGAAAAGCAGCTGGCTGAATTTAGAAAACAGCATTTAGGCTTTATCTTTCAGGATTACAATTTGTTAGACACATTGACAGTGAAAGAGAATATCCTTCTGCCTTTATCGATCACGAAACTATCAAAAAAGGAAGCCAATCGCAAGTTTGAGGAAGTTGCAAAAGAACTGGGAATATATGAATTGCGGGATAAGTACCCGAATGAAATTTCCGGCGGCCAGAAGCAGAGAACATCCGCCGGAAGAGCGTTTATTCATGACCCGAGCATTATTTTCGCTGATGAACCGACCGGCGCGCTTGATTCGAAATCGGCCTCTGATCTATTAAATAAGCTGAGCCAGCTCAATCAAAAACGCAACGCCACGATTATTATGGTTACCCATGATCCCGTCGCTGCCAGCTACTGCGGCAGAGTCATTTTTATTAAGGATGGGCAAATGTATACACAGCTGAATAAAGGGGGCCAGGACAGGCAGACGTTTTTCCAGGATATTATGAAAACGCAAGGCGTGTTAGGCGGGGTGCAGCATGAACATTAATCAGCTCATCCTGCGAAATTTGAAAAAGAATCTTCGTAATTACTATCTGTATGTGTTTGCGCTCATCTTTAGCGTGGCGCTTTATTTCGCCTTTGTCACGCTGCAGTATGATCCAGCAATTAACGAAGTGAAGGCTTCGATCAAGGGAGCAGCGGCTATTAAAACCGCTTCGATTTTGCTTGTGGCTGTGGTGGCGATCTTCATTTTATATGCCAATACGATTTTTATTAAGAGACGGAGTAAAGAAATCGGGTTGTTTCAATTAATTGGAATGACGAAGCATAAAATTTTTCGCATCTTAAGTGCAGAAAATGTCATGCTGTATTTCGGTTCATTAGCAATCGGGGTAGCGGCCGGGTTTTCGATATCGAAGCTGGTCTTGATGATTCTGTTCAAAATTGTCGATGTCAAAGCGGATGCGAAACTGCATTTTTCTGAGCAGGCCTTGGTCCAAACGGTCATTGTGTTCTGCGGCATTTACCTTTTGATCATGATCATGAATTATACGTTTATCAAAAAACAGAGTATTTTATCTTTGTTTAAAGTAACGTCCTCCACTGAAGACAAAGTGAAGAAAATATCATTTTTCCAAATGCTGATCGGCGCTTTAGGCATCTTGTTGATTTTGACAGGATACTATGTGTCTTCTGAGCTGTTTGGCGGAAAATTTAAGACCATTAATGAACTGTTTGTTGCGATGAGCTTCATTCTGGGGAGCGTCATTATCGGGACGTTTTTGTTTTATAAAGGATCAGTTACGTTTATCTCGAATATCATTCGAAAAAGCAAGGGCGGCTACTTAAATATTTCTGAGGTCCTGTCACTGTCATCGATCATGTTCAGAATGAAATCGAATGCGCTGTTGCTGACGATTATTACAACCGTTTCAGCGCTCGCCATCGGGCTGTTATCTCTTGCTTACATCTCGTATTACTCATCGGAAAAGACCGCTGAACAAAATGTAGCGGCTGATTTTTCATTCATGAATGAGAAAGATGCCAAGTTATTTGAAAACAGATTGAGGGAAAGCAACATCTCGTTTGTAAAAAAGGCAACACCTGTCCTGCAAGCAAATGTTGACATTGCAAATATTATGGATGGAACTCCGAAAGAGATGCAGGGCGACCCCAGCAATATGCAGCTTGCTGTTGTTAGCGACAAAGATGTAAAAGGAGTCGATGTGGCGGCTGGAGAAGCCGTTTTCTCAGGATACACCGACTTGCTGCAAAAAATAATGGTTTTCAAGGACTCTGGTGTTATTAAAGTAAAAAGCAAACATGAGACGCAGCCATTAAAATATAAAGGATTAAGAGAAGAGTTTCTTGTGTCCTACACGTTTACAAGCGGGGGCATGCCCGCTGTCATTGTGGATGACAGCCTGTTTAAACAGCTGAACAAGGATAAGGACCCCCGCATTCAGCTGGCGCAATCTACCTTTATCGGCGTCAATGTGAAACATGACGATCAAATGGAAAAAGCAAATGAGCTTTTTCAACAGGTGAACAAGAAAAACGAGCATTTATCAAGACTGGATACAAGCGCTGCGCAAAAATCACTGTTTGGTATGGTGATGTTCATCGTCGGCTTCTTAGGGTTAACGTTCCTGATTACATCAGGTTGTATCCTTTATTTTAAACAAATGGGTGAAAGTGAAGATGAAAAACCGAGCTATACGATTTTAAGAAAACTCGGTTTTACGCAGGGCGACCTAATAAAGGGAATACGCATCAAACAAATGTATAACTTCGGCATTCCGCTCGTTGTCGGCCTCTTCCACAGTTACTTTGCCGTCCAATCCGGCTGGTTCTTATTTGGATCAGAGGTATGGGCGCCTATGATTATGGTGATGGTGTTATATACTGCGCTCTATTCCATTTTTGGTTTTCTGTCAGTTCTTTATTATAAGAAGGTCATTAAATCGTCGTTGTGAAACAGAAAAAGCTCCAGACATTCTGGAGCTTTTTGTTTATCGTTTTGGCGCCCGATAACCGGCGGCTTCAGCTTCTTCAACTGAGCAAAACATTTCAGCCGGATCGGTTGTCCGGTCGTAGTATGTACTGCCTGGCGTGTGGTAGATGCCGTTTTTGCTTCCTTTGATATTACAGCCTTCTGCTTTGTCAGCTGTTTTGGTTTCATCACTTTTACTCGTATTGCTTGAAGAACTTCCAGTGTCTTCATGAGAACTGGCGGTTTGGCTTTCCGTCTCTTTTAATTGATTTTCAAGCTTTGTTTTATCTTGTCGGAGTGTTTCATTTTCAGCCTTTGCCGTTTTTGCATCTTCTTTGAGCTGCTTTTGATTTTCTTGAAGCTCTTTAATCTCAGCTTTTAATGATTTCTGAGTCTTTTTTAGATCGCTATTTTCGTTTTTAAGCTTCTCAAGCTTGTCTTGATCTTCTTTGTTGTCTTTTAATTTCTTTGCTTCAGAGCTGACAGATTTATATTCTTTCTCAAGTTCTTCATGCTCTTTTGTGAGGTTTTTATATTCGGCGTTTAGCGCTGAATATTTTTTCTCGGCATTTGCTGCGGAAGTGTCAGGTTCTGCCAATGCTGCCCCGGTAAAGAGCAGCACAAGGCCTCCAATGAAAAGCGGCCAAAAAAGTCTCTTGGAGAAACGTTTTTCCTTTTTCAGTACATATCTGACAAGGTGATATAATCCATAGCCCAGTGCAATGAGACATGCCAGAAAACCTAAGAATGCTAATACCATTTCCATAATATGACCCCTTTTTCTATTTATTTTACATTTTTCAAACAATATTTGTTAGATTTTTTCACGCTCATCAGTTGAAAAATGTGAGAGAGATAGATAGAATGAATGTGCTATGATAACTGGATTCGTACGGAGCCGTTTTAGGTTTCGTTTTTTTCATGAGCTTTTTTAGGTAAGAAAGGGGGATAAGTATGCCGCGTGCTCTTAAAATTTTAGTCATTGGAATGTTTATCAATGTGACGGGTGCTTCTTTTTTATGGCCGCTGAATACGATTTATATCCATAATCATTTAGGAAAGTCGTTAACAGTAGCCGGACTTGTCCTGATGCTGAATTCCGGCGCCAGTGTGGCTGGTAATTTATGCGGAGGTTTTTTGTTTGATAAAATCGGTGGTTTTAAATCGATTATGCTTGGGATAGCCATTACGTTAGCAAGCCTGATGGGTCTTGTCTTTTTTCATGATTGGCCGGCCTATATTGTGCTGCTGACGATTGTGGGCTTTGGCTCCGGTGTTGTTTTTCCGGCCAGCTACGCAATGGCGGGATCGGTATGGCCTGAAGGGGGAAGGAAGGCATTTAATGCGATATATGTCGCGCAAAACGCGGGTGTGGCCGTCGGTTCAGCGCTTGGCGGTGTCGTGGCATCTTTCTCGTTTTCATATGTATTTTTGGCGAATGCCGCGCTGTATCTGGTCTTTTTCTTTATTGTATATTTCGGATTTCGAAATATTCAGACGGGAGATGCGTCCCAAACGTCTGTGCTAGATTACGATGCTGTGAACAGCAAAGCAAAATTTGCCGCACTGATCATTTTAAGCGGAGGCTATGTACTCGGATGGCTGGCTTATTCTCAATGGTCAACCACAATTGCTTCGTACACACAAAGCATTGGAATATCTCTTTCCTTATACAGCGTGCTATGGACAGTTAACGGAATTCTCATTGTGCTCGGCCAGCCGCTCGTCAGTTTTGTGGTGAAAAAATGGGCCGAGTCGCTAAAAGCGCAAATGGTCATCGGCTTTATCATTTTTATTGTGTCTTTCAGCATGCTGCTGACTGCAAAGCAATTTCCGATGTTTCTCGCTGCGATGGTGATCCTGACGATCGGAGAAATGCTTGTTTGGCCTGCTGTGCCGACAATTGCCAATCAGCTTGCCCCTAAAGGGAAAGAAGGCTTTTATCAAGGCTTTGTCAACAGTGCGGCGACAGGCGGCAGAATGATTGGTCCCCTGTTCGGAGGAGTGCTTGTCGATCATTACGGCATTAAGGCCCTTGTTTTATCTCTGTTGGTATTGCTGCTGATCAGTATTGCCACAACGCTTCTATATGACAAACGGCTAAAATCAGCTAAAGAAACAAATAAGCAGGCATCAATCTCTTCATAATAAAAGATCCCGCCGGATGAGCGGGATCTTTTTACATAATCGGAAGCACATTAACGGCATCCTTTACATTTAAAAATGTTTTCAGCGATGAAAAATTGGCATCCAATTTATTCATTTTCATGGCCAATTCAGGCTTAATGCCGGTAATGATTAACTCAGTTCCGGTCAATTTCAGCAAATGGCTCAGCTTGAAAATTTGGTCGGCCGTTTGTTCGTTCACTTGGGCCAATCCGGATAAATCAATGATCAAGTAATCATCTTTGGATGTTGATAAGATATTCGTCAATGTGCAAACGATGGAATTAAATCGCTCCTCTGTCAGGTTTCCGACTAGCGGAAGAGCCGAAATGCCATTGCGAATCGGGACAATAGGAGTTGAAAGTGCAGTAATTTCTGTGAGGGAATCCTCGAGAAGCTTTTCATACTCTTTTTGCTTGGTGATGTCTTTCTGAATTCCGACAAAATACGTTTTATCTTCTATAACCATTGGATCAATATTTAATTCATTCCAGAACATCGTTCCGTCTTTTTTGTAGTTTTGGATCTGAACGGTGACCGGTTCTTTATTTTGTAAAGCGGTTCTGATGTTGTCCACTTCTGCAGGATCTGTGTGTTTCCCCTGTAAGAAGCGGCAGTTCTTTCCTAAAATTTCCTCGGTTTCGTAGCCGGTCATTTGAACAAAGCCTTGATTTACGTAGACAATAGGATTATCTCCAAGTGCGGGATCTGTAATTACCACACCGACTCGCACGTGATCAAGCGCTTTTTTGATGACTTCCAGCTGTCCTGGTATCCCAAATGATTGAAAACTAGCCATATAAATCCCCCTTAGGCCGTCAGCTTGCTATGCGAAAGCCTGATATTCCCCTTTTTTAAAATGAATTCTACAGTAACCGTAGCACAACACATGTTCTGATTCAAGCAAGCGCAGTTTGTTGTTTGTCATTAGGGCTTGTCCTCGTATACACTAAAAATAAGAACAGAATTTGAACATATGAACGGAAAGGTTTTCTACATGCTAAATAGGTGACTAGGTCAATGTCACTGGGTGAAAAATGAATCCAATGCATCAAGCTTACCGATCATGTGTTCACATATAATGGAAGAAACAAGCTTTTTACAGATTTGCCGGTATGTAGATATCGAAAATCATCGGAATCGTTTAAGGGGGCTGGATGGCCTGAAGTCGCTTTACGAAATAAGGGCTTTAGGAAGGTGATGATGAAGATGCTGCATCAGGTACTTATTGCTTGTGTAATTGGAGGAATCATGGGGATTCTCGGTCATGTGAAAAAGAGAGGCAGACTGGAGAAGCCCAGAATGACGAAGCGGTTTATCTACCTTGGATTTTTGGAAGATTGGTTTATCGGAATGACAGCTTCCATTTTACTTGTATTATCCGCTGACCCCGATTCAGGAATTCAACTTGTCATCTTATCCATTATCTCAGGCTACGGCGGTGAAGCTGTTCTCAGAAGTTTTGACTTTGTGAGAGAACTGAACAGCGGCGGCGAACCGGCCGAGTCCAAACGTCAAACCAAAACTCCACCCGAATAATTGTCCTCAATCTCCGCCCGTTCAGGGTACATTCCCATTGTATACAAACCTGCTTGCACTTATGAACAGAATTCTATAAAATACAGTTAGATTACGGTTGCGATAAGAACAATGAAGAGGAGCAGTAAGAAACAGATATTGTTGCAGAGAGTTGACGGCTGGTGAAAGTCAATCAAGTTTGTTTCCGAACTCACCTCAGAGTTGCAGCGGTGAAAAGCCGCTGACGCATAACTGCGTTAAAAGTATCAAGTGAGTGCGGCGTATGCCGCGCTAACGAGGGTGGTACCGCGGGAAAACGAAAGTCTCTCGTCCCTTTTTGGGATGAGGGAGTTTTTTTTAGTTTGGGAATATTCTGAATATAATCCTCTCCTTCCCGTCAATACTTGAACCATACACGCCGTATTCAATCAGAAGGAGGTTTTTACTTTGAGTTTTCAGCACAAAGAGATAGAAAAGAAATGGCAAACATATTGGCTTGAAAACAAAACATTTGCCACTCTTGATAATAATGAAAAACAAAAATTTTACGCGCTGGACATGTTTCCTTATCCGTCTGGAGCTGGGTTGCACGTCGGCCATCCTGAAGGATACACAGCTACGGATATTCTGTCCCGCATGAAGCGCATGCAGGGCTATGATGTCCTTCATCCAATGGGCTGGGACGCATTCGGCCTGCCAGCTGAACAATACGCCCTTGACACAGGGAACGACCCTGCTGTGTTTACGAAGCAGAATATTGATAACTTCCGCCGCCAAATTCAAGCGCTTGGCTTCTCATATGACTGGGATCGCGAAATCAATACGACTGACCCTGAATACTATAAATGGACGCAATGGATTTTCTTAAAGCTATACGAAAAAGGCCTTGCTTACGTTGACGAAGTGCCTGTAAACTGGTGCCCTGCGCTCGGTACTGTTCTTGCCAACGAAGAAGTCATTGACGGCAAGAGCGAACGCGGCGGCCATCCGGTAGAGAGACGCCCAATGAAGCAGTGGATGCTGAAAATCACCGCTTATGCGGACAGGCTCCTTGAGGATTTGGAAGAGCTTGATTGGCCGGAAAGCATTAAAGATATGCAGCGCAACTGGATCGGCCGTTCGGAAGGCGCTCACGTCCATTTTGCTATAGATGGACATGATGATTCCTTTACGGTGTTTACAACAAGACCAGATACGCTGTTTGGCGCTACATACACTGTCCTTGCCCCGGAACACGCATTGGTGGAAAACATCACAACGGCTGAGCAAAAAGAAGCTGTTGAAGCTTATATCAAAGAAATTCAATCAAAGAGTGACCTTGAACGCACAGATCTTGCGAAAACAAAGACAGGCGTATTCACAGGAGCGTATGCGATCAATCCTGTAAACGGAGAAAAACTGCCGATTTGGATTGCGGATTATGTTCTTGCATCATACGGAACAGGTGCTGTCATGGCAGTTCCAGGCCACGACGAGCGTGATTTTGAATTCGCCAAAACATTTGGCCTTCCGGTGAAGGAAGTCGTAAAAGGCGGGAACGTTGAGGAAGCAGCTTATACTGGCGACGGCGAGCACGTGAACTCTGATTTCCTGAACGGCCTTCACAAACAGGAAGCGATTGAGAAAGTGATCGCTTGGCTGGAAGAAACGAAAAACGGTGAGAAGAAAGTGACGTACCGTCTTCGTGACTGGCTCTTCAGCCGCCAGCGTTATTGGGGCGAGCCGATTCCGGTCATTCATTGGGAAGACGGAACGTCAACAGCTGTCCCTGAAGAGGAGCTGCCGCTGATTTTGCCGAAAACGGATGAAATCAAACCGAGCGGAACGGGCGAATCACCGCTTGCGAACATTAAAGAGTGGGTGGAAGTCACAGACCCTGAGACAGGGAAAAAAGGAAGAAGAGAAACGAATACAATGCCGCAATGGGCGGGAAGCTGCTGGTATTTCTTGCGCTATATTGATCCGCGCAATCCGGATCAGCTGGCATCACCAGAAAAATTGGAAAAATGGCTTCCGGTCGATATGTATATCGGCGGTGCAGAACATGCCGTGCTTCACCTTCTGTATGCCCGCTTCTGGCATAAGTTCCTTTATGATATCGGCGTAGTGCCGACGAAAGAACCGTTCCAAAAGCTGTACAACCAAGGAATGATTCTCGGTGAAAATAACGAAAAAATGAGTAAATCTAAAGGGAACGTTGTCAACCCTGACGAAATCGTGTCCTCTCACGGCGCTGATACGCTGAGATTGTACGAAATGTTCATGGGACCTCTTGATGCTTCAATCGCCTGGTCTGAATCAGGATTAGACGGTGCGCGCCGTTTCCTTGACCGTGTATGGCGCCTGTTTATTGAAGACAGCGGTGAGCTTAATGGCAAAATCGTTGAAGGCGCGGGTGAAACATTGGAGCGCGTCTACCATGAAACGGTCATGAAAGTCACAGACCATTATGAAGGCCTTCGTTTCAACACGGGTATTTCCCAGCTGATGGTCTTTATTAATGAAGCTTATAAAGCATCAGAACTGCCGAAAGAATATATGGAAGGCTTCGTGAAGCTTCTTTCTCCTATCGCGCCACACTTAGCGGAAGAGCTTTGGGAGAAGCTTGGCCATTCCGGCACAATTGCCTACGAAGCTTGGCCTGTATATGATGAAACAAAACTTGTGGATGATGAAGTTGAAATCGTTATTCAGCTGAACGGAAAAGTAAAAGCGAAATTACAGGTTCCTGCCGATGCAACGAAAGAACAGCTGGAACAGCTTGCTCAAGCAGATGAAAAGGTCAAAGAGCAGCTTGAAGGCAAAACGATTCGGAAAATCATCGCGGTGCCTGGGAAGCTTGTCAATATTGTGGCAAACTAAGCCTAGAAAAAATCCCCTTTGCCAAAAGGGGATTTTTTTCATCAGTCTCAGAATAGCAATCGTTCAGCTGACTTTGATATACTGAACATGATCAGTGTGAATAGGAGTGTTTTCTTTGGAAATAAAAGAAATCAGCACAGCCGCTTTGAAAGAAAAAATTGAGGCGGACGAAGAATTATATTTAATTGATGTCAGAGAAGATGAAGAGGTAGCGGAAGGCATGATCCCGCAAGCCGTTCATATTCGCATGGGGGATATTCCTGAAAAAATGGAAACCCTTGATAAAGACAAAGAGTACGTATTTATCTGCCGCTCAGGAATGCGCAGCATGAACGTCTGCAAGTACCTGGATGAGCAAGGCTTTAAAACAGTCAATGTTGAAGGCGGCATGATGGCCTGGGAAGGCGAAACAAAACCAAAAAACTAGGGGAGAGCGGTCCCCTAGTTTTTATTTGTATTCCGGAAGCCAATCGCCGTGTGCTGCAAATAAATCGTCACACATGGAGATGATGTCCTTCATGGAAAGCTCCGCGCTTGTATGCGGATCAAGCATTGCAGCTTGGTAAACCGCTTCTTTTTTCCGTGTGACAGCCGCTTCGATTGTCATCAGCTGTGTATTAATATTCGTCCGGTTTAAGGCGGCAAGCTGCTCAGGCAGTTCTCCGGCGAAGCACGGTGTAATTTTTTTTCTGTCGGCGACGCATGTCACTTCCACAACCGCTTTTGAAGGAAGGTTGGTGATCAGCCCTGTATTCAAGACGTTTCCTCCGAAGGTGAATGGTTCGTTTGTTTCCATTGCTTCTATAATTCTTGAACCATATTCCTTTGAGCGTTCGTGCGTAAGGTTTTTATTATTGACGATATCATCCCGCATTTTCTCCCAATTTTCAATTTGCTTGACGCACCTTCTCGGATATTCGTCGAGCGGGATTTGCAGCTCGCTGATCAGTTCGGGGTAATTCCGTTTAATAAAGTATGGGTGATACTCTGCGTTATGTTCGGACGATTCCGTGACATAATAGCCGAACTTATCCATTAATTCAAACCGCACCATATCATGATGCTTTGTTTTTTGTTTTTCTTTCGCTCTCCTTTTGATTTCTGGATATAAATCTGTGCCGTCTTTTTTGACTTCCAAAAGCCAAGCCATATGATTAATGCCTGCGATGCGTTCCTCAATTCCGTCATGCTCCATTCCGAGAGATTTAAATAAATCCTTCGTGCACACTTGAACACTGTGGCAGAGCCCGATTGTTTTGATATTGGTATAGCGGAGCATGGCGCCTGTAAGAGTGGCCATTGGATTTGTATAGTTTAAGAACCATGCGTCAGGGCACATTTCCTCCATATCTTTTGCGATATCAAATAAGACCGGGATTGTTCTGAGAGATCTGAATATCCCGCCAATGCCGACTGTATCGGCGATCGTCTGGCGCAGCCCATACCGTTTAGGAATCTCGAAATCGATGACTGTGCTCGGTTTGTATCCTCCAACCTGAATCGCATTGATGACATAGCCTGCGTTTTGCAAGGCGAGTTTTCTGTCATCATAGCTGTTGATGGCCACACTTGGGTTATAACGGTCTCTTAGATTTTCGAGCATGAGCTGGGATTCCTGCAGGCGTTTGGGATCAATGTCGTAAAGAGCGAACTCAAATCCATTCAGTGCCTCTGTTAACAGGCAGTCTCCCAAAACATTTTTGGCGAAAATCGTGCTCCCTGCACCGATAAATGTAATCTTTTTCATATTGCTTCCTCCTTTAATGTTAACCCTTTACCGCTCCGGAAGACAGGCCGGCAATAAAGTATTTTTGCAGCGCCAAAAACAGAACAACCATCGGCAGCATTGCCATAAGTGCCGCTGCGGCAACTAAATGAAGGTTGTTTGCGTTTTCTCCGAAAAAACCTGCCATGGCTACTGTTAATGTCTGAACCTTTTGATCTTGTAAAAAGAAAATGGCAAATTGATAGTCGTTCCAAATAAAGACACAAGAAATAATACAGATGGTCGCAGTGATCGGCTTCAGCAGAGGGAACACAATCGTAAAAAAGATTTTCAGCATGCCTGCGCCGTCAATTCTTGCGGCTTCTTCAAGCTCTTTTGGAATGGTCGATCGGATAAAGCCCGAATACAAGAATACGGTTAACGGCATGTAAGCCGCTGTATTGATGAAAATGGCGATTGCGTGTGTATTGACCATTCCGGCGTCCACGACCATTCGGTACAAAGGAACCATGGACGTTAACGGAGGGATGATCATAATGGAAATCAGCAAGGCAAAAACGGCTTTATTCAGTTTCGTTTCCCGCCGGGCAAGCGGGTAGGCGGCAAGTGAGCCG
Source organism: Bacillus sp. 204(2023) (assembly GCF_037027505.1). NCBI lineage: Bacteria > Bacillati > Bacillota > Bacilli > Caryophanales > Bacillaceae > Bacillus > Bacillus sp. 204(2023). Next base: position 73,507 of record NZ_JAXCHE010000010.1, read on the forward strand.
AATATAATTAATAACAAGGCAGAAAAACCTGTGATGATCATGGTGTTTATAAAAGAGTTTCCTAGCGAAGCGCGCTCCCACGCCTCTGAAAAATTATGAAAGGAGATGTCGGCTGGAAATATCCATTTCGAACTGTAGTCTCCTTTTGCTTTCAATGAAGTGGTCAGCAGGATATAAAAAGGAATAAAATGCGCACAGGCCACAATGGCTGCAAGAAGCGTAATGATCCGCATGCTTTTTGTACGGGCGGCTTTCATGACATTTCCGTCTCCTTTCTTTTAAAGTACGCAAGCGCGCAAAAGCTGATGATCAAAATGACAAATGCCATAAATATGCCTTGCGTTGCGGCATAGCCGGCATCCTGCCGTTTGAAATACAAATCATACATAAATGTGGACATGGATTGTGACGCATTTCCGGGGCCGCCAGCGGTGAGTGCAATGATGACGTCAAACAGCTTTAAGCCTCCGATAATGTTGATGACCATATTAATGGTAATGGAGGGCATTAACAGCGGCAGCGTGATGGTAAAAAACTGCTGGCCTTGTTTCGCGCCATCCATTTGCGCCGCTTCATAGTAGTCTTTAGGAATGCTTTGCAGACCGGCTAAGTAGACAACCATAGCGATCCCGACATATTGATAGGTGTTAATCATGACAATGATCCATGGATTGAGCGAGGGACTGGCGAGCGCATTAATAGGGCTGATGCCGAAGACCCCGAGCAAATCGTTGAGTGCGCCTCCGTCATAGGAGAAGAAAAAGTACCAAATGTAGCCCATAATGAGCGGGCTGATCATCACCGGCAAATACACAATTGTTCTTGTTACCGCTTTCGTTTTAATGCTTTGATTTAAGAGCAGAGCGTACAGAAGCCCGACCACATTTTGAAAAAAGGTGCTGCCAAGCCCGTAAAGCAGAGTGTTTTTTAAGATATGCCAAGTGTCAGGATCAGAAAACAGCCTTTCATATTGCGCGAATCCAACCCATTGGTAGACTTGTGAAAAGCCGTTCCAGTTTGTAAAGGTAATCAATGTGCCTTTCACAAACGGATAAATCATAAAGACCAGAACGGAGAGCAAAGCAGGAATGTACATCCACCAAAGTGAGGACTGCTTTTTTGGCTTAACCTGTTTCACATGAACGTCTTTTGCGATCTCACTCATTGTTTTCAGCTCCCTGTGTTTCCGATTGCTCCCGGAGTCGTTTATATTCTCTTCCCAGCTTCTGCGAAATGTCTTGAGGCGCCAAAATGTCAGCCGCCAGCTCCTGTCCGACCGTGCCCAGGACATCCCACATTCCGTTTGGCAAGTATAAACGGTCGAAGTAAGGCTCGACTTTGACATCTTGATAATGCTCATAATCGTTTGCGTAGAAAATATCAGCTTTCACATTGGTCAGCCCTGAAGGAAGCGATGTGGCTTCAGCCATTTGTTTGGCATTGGCCGGGCGGGCCATAAATGCGATAAATTCTTTTGCCTCTTTTAATTGAGGCGAATCTTTCCATGCTGCAAGCGTGTAGCGTTCACCGCCGATCCATATCGGATCATCACCGGGATGGATGGCAGGTGTCGGGATAATGCCGACCTTGACATTCGGATTGATCTGGGCAACGTCTTGGCCGAGTGTGCCGCCTTGCATTGTAAAGGCGATTTTGTTTTGGGCCATTAATTCAATGAGCTGTGATTTTTTTGCCGTGACGGCGTCGATATTGATCAAATTTTCTTTCTGCATTTGTTTGAGGATTTCTGATAAATAAGTGAATTTACTCCATTGAAAAGAACCGTTGATGAGCTGTTTTTTTTCATTATGGGCAGGGTCTGTGATGAGAAGAGGTGTAGCGAATTGGTCGTAATATTGGGCGAATGAGCTTTTGTCATAGCCGGCAAACCAGAAGGGTACGATCTTTCCCTTGCTCTTTTTTTTAATCGTTCTCAGTGCTTTGATAAAGTCATCCATGGTTTCCGGCGGAGCAATGCCGTAACGGTCTAAAATATTGCGGTTATACGCCAGACCGTCTTTTGCCTGATTGATCGGATAGGCATACACCTTTCCGCTTTTATTTTTGAGGATGCTGTTTAAATTAGGATCGAGATCCTGAGTCCATTCCATCTCCCGGAGATCCGCTGTATATTCTCCGTACCTGATTTTCCCCCAGCCATGTGTATCGAATAGATCAGGCAAATCATTGGCCGCCATTCTGACACGCATCATATTTTCATAGTCATTGCCTGGGAAATGAAGGCTGACATGAATGTCACTGTGTTCCTTTTCGAATGCTGCTGCCAGTTTTCTGAACGTATCTCTTTCACTGTCGGTTGACATTGTAGAATAAATGGTTAACGTCTTTTTTGCGGTATCTGCTGAGCTTTTCTCTGCTGAACACCCGGACAGAACAAGCAGAATAAGAGAGAGAAATAAAACAAAAGTGTGTTTCATCTTTTCCTCCTTATCATCGTGATGAATCTTTGCTTATGTCACCTCCTTTGTTGTACATCCGCAGCTTTGTCTTACGATTAATGTTGTGGGCAGGGTGACATGGTGAGGAAGCGTTCGGCCATTGAGACGGTCAAGCAGCAGTTTTACGCCTGTCCGGCCCATTTCTTCTGTGTATACCTTCACCGTCGTTAAAGGCGTGCTGGCAAATTCAGCTTCCTCAATGCCGTTAAAGCTGACAATTGCAGTATCCCGTGGCACTTGCAGTCCGGCTTCCTGCAGCGCTTTTAATGCGCCGATCGCCATAGAATCGCTGGCAATAAAGAATGCTTCCGGCAGATGGCTTTGATCGATTGCTTTCTTCATCAGGCGATAGCCCTCACGCATGCTGTATTCTCCGATCAGCACATGCTCAGGCTGGGGGGCGGCTGACTCCAAAAAAGCGGTCAGGCGTTTGTCTTCAATCGTTCTGCGAATGCTTTGGCCGTCCTTCAGCGTATGCTCTTTTTCTTGTCCGCCAATGTAGCCTAACCGTTTGTAGCCTAAGTCGAAAAGGTGATCAATCGCCTGGCGTGAAGCCGATTCAAAATCGATTCCAATCGAATCGTATGCTTGCGGATCTGGTGAATGATTGATAAATACGGCATGCTCCAGCCTTCCGCTAATATGCTTAACCGCTTCATCATGAACACGGCCGATGACAATGACACCATCCAATTCCCGAAAGATATGTTCCTGAAAGGAGCCGAGATGAATCGAATTTGTAATGAAAATTTCCTGTTCAAAGCATTCCTTTTCAATCCCTTTCCGAATGGAAGAAAAATAAGGGTCCTGCCTTTCCTGATCAGGGGACAGACAGCTCAGCACACCGATCAGCGGCTGAGCCCGCTGTTTTTGCCCGCGGGATTTTCGGCGTTTGGCAACGGTTTGATAACCAAGCTCTTCAGCGATGTTGATGACTCTTTGTCTCGTTTCGCCCGCAACAGAAAGCGACTCATCTTCATTTAAAATTCTGGACACAGTTGCGCTGGAAACTTTAGCTTTCAAGGCGATATCTTTAATACGAACCATGGGTATCCCTCTCATCTATTTAGTAAAATATTAACTCATCTGTTTTTGATAAATTGATACTATCATATAAAAGTAAGCGGTTACAATAATTGTTTTCAGAATATTTCGTTACATTTACTAAATATTTAGTAAATGATGTGATTTATGTTGGAAAAATAAAGGGGAACCCAGATCTGTCTCGTAAATGTGAAGTAAGCGAATAAGGAAGGGTGATGGGATGAGAGTCGAAAGAAGAAAGCAACTGTTTCGATTGCTTGGTGATTTGCCTGATCGGAGGCCAATCAGTGTTGAGACATTACGTATTGAAGAAAGAGAAGAAAATATTGTTGAAACGCTCGTGCTCGATTTAAATGGACATGAAAAGGTGCCCGCTTATTTTGTGAAGCCGAAGAAAACAGAAGGACCGTGCCCAGCCGTATTGTTTCAGCATTCGCATGGGGGCCAGTATGATAGGGGAAAAAGTGAGCTGATTGAGGGAGCGGATTATTTGAAAACGCCTTCTTTTTCTGATGAGCTTACTTCACTCGGATACGGCGTTCTTGCGATTGATCATTGGGGATTTGGAGATCGGCGGGGAAAAGCGGAAAGTGAGATATTTAAAGAAATGCTTCTCACCGGAAAAGTGATGTGGGGGATGATGATTTATGACAGTTTAAGTGCGTTGGACTATATGCAGTCACGCTCTGATGTTCAGCCTGACAGGATCGGAACCATCGGCATGTCTATGGGAGGTTTGATGGCGTGGTGGACAGCGGCGCTCGATGACCGGATTAAGGTGTGTGTGGATTTGTGCAGCCAGGTGGATCATCACGTGCTGATCAAAACACAGAATCTTGACAGGCACGGCTTTTATTATTACGTCCCATCGCTTGCAAAGCATTTTTCCGCATCGGAGATCCAAAGCCTGATCGCGCCGCGCCCGCACCTTAGTCTTGTTGGTGTACACGACCGGTTAACGCCGGCTGAGGGCGTGGACAAAATCGAAAAAGAATTGACAGCTGTCTATGCTGGACAGGGAGCTTCTGATTGCTACCGAGTGGTCCGTTCTGCTTCGGGACATTTCGAAACAGCAGTTATGAGGCATGAAGCTGTACGGTTTTTGCAAAAGTGGCTGTGACTGTTAAAAGAAATCGAAAAAGACCGTTTTATGTGAAAACGGTCTTTTTGTTTCCTTTTAACCAACTGCCATAAATCGATGCTTTCTTCTATTGACAGAAACAGGAGAGAATAATATATTCTAATTGTTAACCTTTAAATATAATTGGTTAACAATTAAAGCGAGAAGCACTACACGTTCTTCAGTTATCAGTGAAAGGGCGAGAAATGATGCAAGAAGAAACTTTTTATAGTGTCAGAATGAGGGCTTCTATGAATGGATCTCATGAAGACGGCGGAAAGCATATATCCGGCGGAGAACGGCTTATTCCTTTCCATGAGATGAAGCATACAGTCAATGCTTTATTAGAAAAAGGGTTATCCCATTCAAGAGGAAAACCTGATTTTATGCAAATTCAATTTGAAGAGGTATATGAATCGATAAAAACCATTCAGCCATTGCCTGTGCATACGAATGAAGTGAGCTGCCCGGAAGAAGGACAAAAGCTGGCCCGATTGTTATTGGAAAAAGAAGGCGTTTCACGAGACGTGATTGAAAAAGCATATGAACAAATCCCTGAATGGTCAGATGTCAGGGGTGCGGTGTTGTTTGATATTCATACAGGCAAGCGAATGGATCAAACAAAAGAAAAAGGGGTGCGGGTCTCCAGAATGGATTGGCCGGACGCTAATTTTGAAAAATGGGCGCTTCACAGTCACGTGCCAGCTCATTCAAGAATAAAAGAGGCCCTTGCGCTCGCTTCAAAGGTAAGCCGGCACCCGGCAGCCGTTGCAGAATTATGCTGGTCGGACGATCCGGATTACATAACAGGCTATGTTGCGGGTAAGAAAATGGGCTATCAGCGTATTACAGCAATGAAAGAATACGGGACTGAAGAGGGCTGCCGAGTCTTTTTTATTGATGGATCCAATGATGTAAACACGTACATACATGACCTGGAGAAGCAGCCTATTTTAATAGAGTGGGAGGAAGATCATGACTCATGATTTGATAGAAAAAAGTAAAAAGCACCTCTGGCTGCCATTTACCCAAATGAAAGATTATGATGAAAACCCCTTAATCATCGAAAGCGGGACTGGAATCAAAGTCAAAGACATAAATGGCAAGGAATACTATGACGGTTTTTCATCAGTTTGGCTTAATGTCCACGGACACCGCAAAAAAGAACTAGATAACGCCATAAAAAAACAGCTCGGAAAAATTGCGCACTCCACGTTATTGGGCATGACCAACGTTCCAGCAACCCAGCTTGCCGAAACATTAATCGACATCAGCCCAAAAAAGCTCACGCGGGTCTTTTATTCAGACAGCGGCGCAGAAGCGATGGAAATAGCCCTAAAAATGGCGTTTCAGTATTGGAAGAACATCGGGAAGCCCGAGAAACAAAAATTTATCGCAATGAAAAACGGGTATCACGGTGATACGATTGGCGCCGTCAGTGTCGGTTCAATTGAGCTTTTTCACCACGTATACGGCCCGTTGATGTTCGAGAGTTACAAGGCTCCTATTCCTTATGTGTATCGCTCTGAAAGCGGTGATCCTGATGAGTGCCGTGATGAGTGCCTCCGAGAGCTTGAACAGCTGCTTAAGGAACATCACGAGGAAATTGCCGCGCTTTCCATTGAATCAATGGTACAAGGGGCTTCCGGTATGATCGTGATGCCGGAAGGATATTTGGCAGGGGTGCGCGAGCTATGTACAACATACGATGTCTTAATGATCGTTGATGAAGTCGCTACAGGCTTTGGCCGTACAGGAAAAATGTTTGCGTGCGAGCACGAGAATGTCCAGCCTGATCTGATGGCTGCCGGTAAAGGCATTACAGGAGGCTATTTGCCAATTGCCGTTACGTTTGCCACTGAAGACATCTATAAGGCATTTTATGATGATTATGAAAACCTAAAAACCTTTTTCCATGGCCATTCCTATACAGGCAATCAGCTTGGCTGTGCGGTTGCGCTTGAAAATCTGGCATTATTTGAATCTGAAAACATTGTGGAACAAGTAGCGGAAAAAAGTAAAAAGCTCCATTTTCTTCTTCAAGATCTGCACGCTCTTCCTCATGTTGGGGATATTCGGCAGCTTGGCTTTATGTGCGGTGCAGAGCTTGTCCGGTCAAAGGAAACCAAAGAACCTTACCCGGCTGATCGGCGGGTTGGATACAAAGTTTCCTTAAAAATGCGGGAGCTGGGAATGCTGACAAGGCCGCTTGGGGACGTGGTTGCATTTCTTCCTCCTCTCGCCAGTACTGCTGAAGAGCTCACGGAAATGGTTGCCATTATGAAACAAGCGATCCACGAGGTTACGAGCCTTGAAGATTGATTCTTGGTTAAACGAGCGGTTAGACAGAGCAAAGGAAACCGGCGTACACCGTAACCTGCGGACAATGAATGGGGCACCGGTTCCAGAGAGGAACATTGATGGCGAAAATCAAACGGTCTGGTCCTCAAACAATTATTTAGGGCTCGCAAGCGATAGACGTTTGATCGATGCAGCCCAAACAGCATTGCAGCAATTTGGGACAGGAAGCAGCGGTTCACGTTTAACGACAGGCAATTCGGTCTGGCATGAAAAGCTAGAAAAGAAGATTGCCAGCTTTAAACGGACAGAAGCGGCCCTGCTGTTTTCGAGCGGTTACTTGGCCAATGTCGGTGTCCTTTCATCCTTGCCAGAAAAGGAAGATGTCATTTTAAGTGACCAGCTCAATCATGCAAGTATGATCGACGGTTGCCGACTTTCTAAGGCTGATACAGTTGTTTATCGGCATAGTGATATGAATGATCTTGAAAACAAGCTGAATGAAACACAGCGTTATCAGCGCCGTTTTATCGTAACAGACGGGGTATTCAGCATGGATGGCACAATCGCCCCTCTTGATCAGATCATCTCACTTGCGAAACGCTATCATGCCTTCGTGGTCGTTGATGATGCCCACGCAACAGGAGTTTTGGGCGATTCGGGACGAGGAACGAGTGAATACTTTGGTGTTTGTCCCGACATTGTGATCGGCACCTTAAGCAAAGCTGTTGGCGCGGAAGGAGGTTTTGCGGCAGGATCAGCGGTCTTCATCGACTTTTTGCTGAACCATGCCAGAACATTTATCTATCAAACCGCTATTCCGCCAGCCAGCTGTGCGGCTGCTCATGAGGCTTTCAACATCATTGAAGCCAGCAGGGAAAAACGACAGCTTTTATTTTCTTATATCAGCATGATCAGAACCAGTCTGAAGAATATGGGTTATGTGGTAAAAGGAGATCACACACCGATTATTCCTGTCGTCATTGGCGATGCCCATAAAACGGTCATATTTGCTGAAAAACTGCAGGGCAAGGGAATTTATGCTCCTGCCATTCGGCCGCCGACCGTTGCGCCGGGTGAAAGCCGTATTCGAATTACAATCACGTCTGACCACAGTATGGGTGATATTGATCATTTGCTGAAAACATTTCATTCAATCGGAAAGGAGCTGCACATCATTTGAGGGGTTTTTTTGTGACGGGAACTGATACAGAAGTGGGGAAAACGGTTATATCCAGCGGTCTTGCTGCCTTATTGAAAGAACATAATAGAGATGTCGGGGTGTATAAACCATTTTTAAGCGGGATATCGCGTCATCATCCAGATAGTGATACTAGTCTGCTGAAAGACATGTCGCAGACCAGTCTTTCTCATGAAGACATTACGCCTTTTGCCTTCAAAGCGCCGCTTGCACCATACGTTGCAGGGAAACTTGAGGGAAAGACTGTCACCATGGAAGAGGTTTTAAGCCATTGGGAGCGGATTAAAGAAAAACATGAATGCTTCATCGTAGAAGGTGCGGGCGGTATTTCTGTGCCATTGGGAGAGGACTATTTGGTCAGTCATGTCATAAAAGCGTTGCAGCTTCCCATGATTATTGTGGCACGTCCTCACCTTGGAACCATTAATCATACCTTTTTAACTGTCAAATATGCAGAAAGCATGGGGCTTCCAATCGCCGGAATTATCATCAATGGAATCAGTGACTCTCCTGATGAAGATGAAAAAACCAATCCTGAGATGATTGAGCGCTTATGCGGTGTGCCGATTTTAGGGGTTACGCCAAAGCTTGCCAACGTGACGAAAGAAACGGTTCTACATATGGTAAAAGACCATATCAATCTATCATTACTGATGAATCAAGTGGGGGTATGAGAATGAATCAATGGATGGAACTCGCAGACCGGGTGCTGGCTGGAGCAGAAGTGACAGACGAAGAGGCGCTTTCAATATTACATTGTCCTGATGAAGATATTTTGCTATTAATGCATGGAGCTTTTCATATCAGAAAACACTTTTATGGAAAAAAAGTAAAGCTCAATATGATTATGAATGCGAAATCCGGGCTCTGCCCGGAAAACTGCGGCTATTGTTCACAGTCTGCGATTTCGAAAGCGCCGATTGAGTCTTACCGAATGGTGAATAAGGAAACGCTGCTTGAAGGCGCAAAGCGGGCGCACGATCTGAATATCGGCACATATTGTATCGTGGCAAGCGGCAGAGGGCCGTCTAACAGAGAAGTGGATCAGGTCGTAGATGCGGTTCAGGAAATTAAAGAGACGTATGGACTGAAGGTTTGTGCGTGTCTCGGACTGTTGAAGCCAGAGCAGGCGAAGCGTCTCAAAGATGCCGGAGTAGACCGCTATAATCATAATTTGAATACGTCACAGAGAAACCATTCAAACATCACGACCTCACATACATACGATGACAGAGTCAATACGGTTGAAATCGCAAAAGAATCGGGGCTGTCTCCGTGTTCAGGCGCCATTATCGGGATGAAGGAGACGAAACAGGATGTCATTGACATCGCCAAAAGCTTGAAGGCTCTTGACGCGGATTCCATTCCGGTGAATTTTTTGCATGCAATTGATGGCACGCCGTTAGAAGGCGTCAACGAATTAAACCCACTGTATTGTTTAAAAGTGCTGGCGCTGTTCCGTTTTATCAATCCATCAAAAGAAATTCGCATTTCCGGAGGAAGAGAGGTCAATCTCCGCTCATTGCAGCCATTAGGGCTTTACGCCGCAAACTCTATTTTTGTCGGAGACTACTTAACAACTGCCGGGCAAGAGGAGACGGAGGATCATAAAATGCTGAGTGATTTAGGCTTTGAAGTTGAATCAGTCGAAGAAATGAAGGCCAGTTTAAGTGCGAAAAGCTGAAAGAATCAATAAAAGCAATCGGTATGATGTCGATTGCTTTTATTTTTGAACAGAAAGGAGAAAATCACGTGACAATTGCATCGTCAACTGCATCTTCTGAGTTTTTGAAAAACCCATATTCTTTTTACGACACATTGCGAGCTGTTCATCCTATCTATAAAGGGAGTTTCTTAAAATACCCGGGCTGGTATGTCACAGGACATGAAGAAACAGCTGCTATTTTGAAAGATGCGAGATTCAAAGTCCGCACCCCGCTGCCCGAGAGCTCAACCAAATATCAGGACCTTTCACATGTGCAAAATCAAATGATGCTGTTTCAGAACCAGCCTGATCATAGACGATTGCGGACGCTTGCCAGCGGAGCGTTTACGCCGAGAGCGACAGAGAGTTATCAGCCGTATATCATTGAAACTGTCCATCATTTGCTTGATCAAGTGCAAGGTGAAAAAAAGATGGAGGTCATTTCGGACTTTGCTTTTCCTTTAGCAAGCTTTGTCATAGCTAACATTATAGGTGTACCGGAGGAAGATAGGGAGCAATTAAAGGAGTGGGCTGCGAGTCTCATTCAAACGATTGATTTTACCCGGTCAAGAAAGGCATTAACAGAGGGCGATATTATGGCTGTGCAGGCTATGGCATATTTCAAAGAGCTGATTCAAAAGCGAAAACGCCACCCTCAACAGGATATGATCAGCATGCTCTTGAAGGGGAGAGAAAAGGATAAGCTGACGGAAGAGGAGGCGGCATCTACGTGCATATTGCTGGCGATCGCCGGACATGAGACAACGGTCAATCTCATCAGCAATTCAGTCCTTTGTCTGCTGCAGCATCCAGAACAGCTTTTGAAACTGAGAGAAAATCCAGATCTTATTGGTACCGCAGTTGAGGAATGTTTACGCTATGAAAGCCCCACGCAAATGACAGCCAGAGTTGCGTCAGAGGATATTGACATCAGCGGGGTGACGATCCGTCAAGGAGAGCAAGTCTATCTTTTGTTAGGAGCGGCTAATCGAGACCCAAGCATTTTCACGCACGCCGATGATTTCGATATAACCAGAAGCCCTAATCCGCATCTTTCATTCGGGCATGGACATCATGTTTGCCTAGGATCCTCACTGGCACGATTAGAAGCAAAGATAGCGATTCATACCCTTCTGCAGCGAATGCCCGGCCTCAAGCTCGCTGGCTCTGAATGGCAGTACCGGCCGCTTTTTGGCTTCCGGGCGCTTGAGCAGCTGCCGGTGACTTTTGAATAAACTAAAAGAGCATGTGAGTGCCAAAAAAGTGTCAGCCCCGGCGAAAATGGGCAATCTATAAAAAAAGGGGAGTGAACACAGTGAAAAAAGTGCTGATCGCCGGCGGAAATGGTGTGATTGGGAGACTGCTTGCTGAAGGGCTTATATCAGATTATGAAGTGACAGTGCTTGATAAAGATGATTTCGATGGCAAAGCCTCTTCCATTCAGGCTGACGCGGCAAATTATGAGGAGCTGTTGAAGAAGATTCCAAAAGATACGGATGCTATCTTGAATTTACTCGCTGTTAAAATCAAATACGATATTATGGACATCGCTGAGTTTGAAAAAATGACGGATGTTTTCTATAGGGCAAGCTATTATCTGTGCCGTGCGGCAGCGGAGCTCGGCATTCAAAAGCTCGTGTTCGCCAGCAGCAATCATGTCACAGATGTATACGAAAAAGACGGGCGCTCGCTCTTAGGACGGGAAATCACAACAAGCGATTATCCGCTGTCAAAAAACTTGTACGGTGTATTAAAGCTGACCTCTGAACAGATTGGCCATTTGTTTTATTTGGAAAATAAGCTATCAGTAATCAACCTTCGAATCGGAACAGTCGTCACAGATGAAATGGATACGCTGCATGAAAAAGAACGGACGAAAAAGACACTGCTTTCTCACCCCGATCTGCTGTCGATTTTCAAAGCCGCCATTGAGACCAATATCCGGTACGGCACTTATTACGCCGTCTCTGATAATCCGGGCCGGCCATGGTCCATTGAATCTGCCGTGAATGAACTTGGGTTTTCGCCACGAATCAATACGGCCGAACTTCTGAACGAGGAGGAGAACGGAGCATAATCATTTTCTAAGATTATGCTCTTTTTCTTTTGTTATCGGTCTCAATTCGCGGAAGCCCCCGCCCGGCCAGGGACTCTGTTCAAATGATTATAGACATGGCAATCACAGATTTGCTACATTTTAGACACGATATCGTCACATGCTGAGCTCGGTTTCAGAAATATGATAACGCTTACAAAGAGAGGTGGGAGCTATCGCACATTCACTGAAAAACCGTCTGTTTGATATGTTGATTTATGGTTTCTTGCTGATGTTCGCTTTAATATGCGTACTTCCGTTCATTCATGTCATCGCAGCATCCTTCGCCACAGTAGAAGAAGTCGTGTCGAAAAAATTTATTTTAATACCGACCACTTTTTCGTTAGATGCTTATCGCTACATTTTTTCAACAGATATTATTTATAAGAGTTTGCTTGTTTCTGTGTTTGTGACAGTGATAGGCACTGCGGTCAGCATGTTTCTTTCGTCACTGATGGCTTACGGGTTATCCCGCCGTGATTTAATCGGCCGGCAGCCGCTCATGTTTCTCGTCGTATTTACGATGCTGTTTAGCGGCGGCATGATTCCGACTTTCCTTGTGGTCAAATCGCTTGGATTGCTCGATTCTTACTGGGCGCTTATTTTGCCGACAGCCATTAATGCCTTTAACCTGATCATTCTGAAAAACTTCTTTCAAAATATCCCGTCAAGCCTGGAAGAGTCCGCGAAAATTGACGGGTGCAATGATCTGGGCATATTCTTTAAAATTGTGCTGCCGCTGTCTCTTCCTGCGATCGCAACGATTTCACTATTTTATGCGGTCACGTATTGGAACACGTATATGACAGCGATCTTGTACTTAAATGATTCAGCAAAATGGCCGATTCAGGTGCTTCTGCGCCAAATCGTCATTGTATCAAGCGGCATGCAGGGGGACATGTCAGAAATGGGGTCAGGCAGCCCGCCGCCTGAGCAAACCATTAAAATGGCGGTCATAGTGGTGGCGACCATCCCGGTTCTGCTTGTCTATCCGTTTATACAAAAGCATTTTGCAAAAGGAGCTTTGCTGGGATCTGTCAAAGGATAAAGAAATATGAAACGGAGGGGTACGATGGGAAACAAATGGAGGGTGCTTTTGATTGTGCTTGTACTGGCACTCGGCGGAGTGCTGGCGGGCTGTAAAGGGGCTGATCAGTCTTCGGCTGAAGGCAAAGCTGGCCCGGATTCAAAGGTAAAGCTGTCTTGGATGGCGATTTTGTATCACCAGCAGCCGCCGAAAGACAGGGCGATTAAAGAAATTGAAAAGCTGACAAATACAGAACTCGACATCACCTGGGTTCCAGACGCGGTGAAAGAAGACAGGCTGAATGCGGCGCTTGCAGCGGGCAATCTTCCGCAAATCGTGACCATCCAGGATATTAAAAATTCGTCAGTCATGAATGCCTTCCGGTCAGGAATGTTTTGGGAAATTGGTGATTATATCAAGGATTATCCCAACTTAAACAAAATGAACAAACTCATTAATAAAAATGTGACAATTGACGGCAAGCTCTACGGGATATACAGAGAGCGCCCGCTTTCCAGACAGGGGATCGTCATTCGGAAGGACTGGCTGGACAATTTAAATTTGAAAACCCCGAAAACGTTGGATGAGCTTTATGAAGTGGCTAAAGCATTTACGGAGGACGACCCGGACAAGGATGGGAAAGATGATACGATCGGGCTGGCAGACCGTAATGACTTGATTTACGGCGCGTTTAAAACGATTGGCTCGTATGAAGGCATGCCGACAGATTGGAAAGAAACGGGCGGCAAATTCACGCCTGATTTCATGACACAGGAATACAAAGACACGATGAACTATATGAAAAAGCTGCGTGATAACGGGTATATGAATAAGGATTTTCCCGTCACAAGCAAAACCCAGCAGCAGGAGCTGTTTTCTCAAGGAAAAGCCGGAATTTATATTGGCAATATGGTAGATGCGGTCAATCTGCGCGACCATGCCTCTGATAAATCGATGAAGCTCGAGATCATCAACCGCATAAAAGGCCCAGATGGGAAAGAGCGGGTATGGGCATCAGGAGGCCATAACGGCGTGTTTGCTTTCCCGAAAACGAGTGTGAAAACGGAAGCTGAGCTTAAACGGATCTTGGCGTTTTTTGACCGAATTGCCGAAGAAGATGTCTATAGCCTGATGACTTATGGCATTGACGGCGTTCATTACAACAAAGGTGAGGACAAAACGTTTACACGCAAAGAAAGCCAGGTAAAAGACTGGCAGACTGATATTCAGCCGCTGTCCGCTTTAATTGCCATTGATAAAGCCTACTTAAAAAACACTGGAGATCCGCTTCGGACGGCGTACGAGGAGCTGACCGAGGACAATGAAAAGATTATCGTCTCAAACCCGGCTGAAAGCCTGTATTCCGCATCGGAGTCGGAACGGGGTGATGAACTGAAGAAAATCATTGATGACGCGACCTACAAATATATGATTGGAGACATCACAGAAAGCCAGTTCGATAAAGAAGTGGAAAAATGGGAGTCAAGTGGAGGAAAGCAGATTATTCAGGAATACGAAGAAGCGTTTAAACAAGCAAAATAACATTGGAAAAACCCAAAACGCGCAAGCAGTTTTGGGTTTTTTACATGCTTCTTTTTTGCTGGCGGTAGTTTCCCGGTGTAATCCCCTCCAGCTTCTTAAATGATCTGATAAAATTTTGCGAGTTTTTATATTTCAGCTTTTCGGCAATGTCCTTGACCGCCATGTCTGTTTCGGCAAGCCAGCTTTTCGCCATATGGTGTCGGTAGCTTGAGACATACTCGCTGAATGAAATACCCATTTCTTTTTTGAAAATGCTGCTTAAATAATTTGGGTTGTAATGCAGCCTGCGCGCGATTTCGTCCAGTGTCAATTCGGATTCAAACTCATGATGGATGATATGAATGATGTTGTCGGAAATATTTTTGTACTGGGCATCCGCGCGGGCGTTCACTTTGTCTGTCATCGGATCAATAAACTCATTCTTTAGCCAGTTTTCGGTATCCTCGAACGTTTTCAGCTCAAAAATTTGATCATACAGCATTTTGTTTTCTTCAAGCTCAAACAATTCGATCCCGAGCACATGCATCAGCTCAATCACATGGTTCAAAAAGCGGGCGATGGCGATTTGAAATTGATACGGGTTGGTGTTCTGGGTGAAAATGGCTTGCAAAATCGCGTGCAGGCATTTATCCGCTTTCTCCTTGTCTCCTGCTTTGACAGCATCGAACAGCTCATGCTGAAGCTGCTTTGGAAAATGGGTTTTGAAGGTTTTTTTCTGGTCAAGGTCTTCGTAAAAGATGATCGACTTGTTTTCCGCTTTAAGACGGTATTTCAACGCTTCTGAGCCTTCCGCATAGGCTGTTTTCGCTTTTGTCAGTACATCAAACGGCTGGCTGATGCCGATGCTGACAGACAGCTGCAGCTCAGCTTCCGCTTTTTCCTGAATCATCCTTGCAGTCTCATTCAGCTCAGCTATGAATTCTTCTTTTGTCCCGCTTTGGTTGATCAAAATCGTCGCCTGCTGTTTGTCAACTACGGCGGGGGCAAGATGTTTGTCAGTCGGGATGCTGCGCTCAATCATGCTGTTGACGGCAAACAAAAGCAGATCCATATCTTTTTTCTCATAAGGCGTATGATTCAGTGTGTCAATTTGGAGCACAAGCAGGGCAAGGTGCCGCCAATTTTGCTTTAAGCCGAGGCTTTCAAAACGGTTATCAACCTCCTCATCCGTCAGTTTTCCAAGCATAAGCCTGACCATAAAATATTGCTGCAGATGAGTGGCCTGCTGCTTCATCGTTTCTTCAAGGTCGTCATTTCGGTCCTTCAGCTGCTTAAAGCTCTGTTCAATTAACTCAAATTCATTTTGAGGAGGCTGTTGTTTCTCTTGTGTGGCTCCATGTCTTGCGAATGATTCGTAAAGCACCCTGATCGGCTTGTAAAAATGGCGGGAGCCCAGCCAAGAGAACAATAATGAAAGCGTTAACAAAATAAGGCATACTGCAAAAGTGATCCAGCCGATTGATTTGGCTTCTTTTTTTAGCTCGGGCAGGGAAACGAGAGAAAAATAAGTCCATGTATTATAGTCAGATTTTTGATAGGTGACTTTATAATGAATCCGGTCAATAACTGTTTCAAACTGTCCGCTATTGGCCGTTTGCGCCAGCACTTTTTGGACAAAGCCGTCGTTATGAAGAGATTCACCAACGTCAGACATATTGTTATGAAGGATGATGCGGCCTTTTTCATCGATGATAAACAGGTTGTTGGCGTTTGAATAGCCGGGCATATTTTTGACAAGCGAACAGCTCGGGATGCTTGCGGCGGCCAATCCCTTTGTATTTGTGCTGTTCAAAGGAAGCTGCTTAATTAAATTGATATTGTAGCGGCAGTTGTCTGATGTGCCTTCTTTGGTTGAAATCAAATGATTGTTTTCCTCAAGCGTCCAATATGAGCGGCTCGCTTTGTGTTTCGTGTACGCTGAGGCTGCTTCATGAAGAGTGTCTGTATTCAAACGGTACAAACCGGAATTGTTCATGTACCATTTTTTCGTATAACTGACTAACGTCATGTTGGACAGGTCGGTATCAAAGCTTTGCAGATAATTGAGCTCTTGGTTCACTTGGTTATAGATTTGAAATTGGTCTGAGTGCAAAGGCTTGGACAATGTGCGAAGGAGAGGCGGCGAACTCACATAGTGGGTTAAAGAGTGATCGACGGTTTTCAATATATGCTCGATGCTTTGCTGGGTCTGCTGGAGTGTGTCGAATTTTTCCTCCGAAACGTTGGAAATAGCCGTTTTCTGAGAGTGCTCGTACGAAAACAATCCGACCAAAATAACCGGAATGGTGCTGAGCAGGCAGAAAAACGTGATCAGTTTGTAGTAAAACTTGTATTGGCTTCTTTTCATAAAACCCCCCATTTCATAACATCCACTTCACCTTAATACAATTAATCCAAAGATTGATAGATATTGTCAATAATCATTTTCTAATATCGGTGTCTTTTTTTCAGGTGGACCGGCTGAACCCTTGATTATAAAGGGATAAAACAGGATGTGATCATATGATTGTAGACGGACTTTTGCCTCTGCGCTACAGTGAATGCAAGAAACCGTGAAAGGAGGCTAGGAAAAAATGAAAACAGCAGAAGCGCAAGCGCCGGCTGTTGATGCAGTCATTTTTAAAAAAGAAAAAAGAAAGCGCTTACTAAGTAAGCTGATTCAGCAAAAATATTTGTACTTGATGATTTTGCCAGGGTGTATTTATTTTTTGCTTTTTAAGTATGTCCCGATGTGGGGAATTGTGATTGCGTTTCAGGATTATCAGCCGTTCCTCGGCATTTTGGGCAGTGAGTGGGTGGGGCTGAAGCATTTTATCAGGCTGTTTACTGAGCCTACATTTTTTCTCTTGTTAAAAAACACGCTCGTGTTATTTGCTTTGAACCTGGCCATATTTTTCCCGGTGCCGATACTGCTGGCGCTTCTATTGAACGAAGTGCGGATTGCTCTCTTTAAAAAATTTGTTCAGACGCTGATTTATATCCCGCATTTTATGTCTTGGGTCATTGTTGTATCGCTTTCGTTTGTGCTTTTAACGGTAGACGGAGGCTTGATTAATGAACTGATTGTGTTTTTTGGCGGTGAAAAAATCAATTTTCTGCTGAACGAAGAATGGTTCCGGCCCCTGTATATTCTTCAGGTTATCTGGAGGGAAGCGGGCTGGTCGACGATCATTTATCTGGCGGCTATTACAGCGGTTGACCCCCAGCTGTATGAAGCGGCGAAAATGGACGGAGCGGGACGGCTGCGGCAAATGTGGCATATTACGCTGCCCTCCATTAAAAGCGTTATCGTCGTTTTGCTGATTTTGAAAATCGGAGACACGCTGGAGCTTGGCTTCGAGCATGTGTATTTGCTGTTAAATGCGACAAACAGGGAAGTGGCGGAAATTTTTGATACGTATGTTTATACTGCAGGGCTGAAACAGGGCCAATTCAGCTACAGTACAGCAGTCGGCGTATTTAAAGCGGCGGTCGGGCTGATTTTGGTCATGCTTGCGAATCGTTTGGCGAAGAAATTTGGCGAGGAAGGAATTTATTAAGAAAGGGATGGGATCAATGGATCAATCAATCGCTGTAAAATCGCCTCTTACGTACGCGGAGGCATTGGCAAACACCATTATGAATACGTACACAGTCGAGGAGCTGCCTCCTGCAAACCGCTGGCACTACCATCAAGGTGTTTTCTTATGCGGTGTATTGCGGCTGTGGGAAGCAACCGGGGAAAAGCGGTATTTTGAGTATGCGAAGGCTTATGCAGATCTCTTAATCGATGATTATGGCAATCTATTATTTAGAAGAGATGAACTGGACGCCATTCAAGCGGGTCTCATTCTTTTTCCATTATACGAGCAGACGAAGGATGAGCGGTATGTCAAAGCGGCAAAAAGGCTGCGCGGCTTATATGAAACACTGAACCGGACGTCTGAGGGCGGTTTTTGGCACAAAGACGGTTATCCTTACCAAATGTGGCTTGACGGCTTATACATGGGGGGGCCGTTCGCACTGAAATATGCCAATCTGAAGCAGGAGCCGGAGCTGTTTGATCAGGTCGTGCTGCAGGAGTCATTGATGAGAAAGCATACGAAGGATGCAAAAACCGGACTTTTTTATCACGCCTGGGATGAAGCGAAAAAAATGCCTTGGGCCAATGAAGAGACAGGCTGTTCACCGGAATTTTGGGCACGTTCCATCGGCTGGTACGTCATGTCTCTTGCTGACATGATTGAAGAGCTGCCGAAGAAGCATCCAAACCGTCATGTGTGGAAAAACACGCTGCAGGACATGATGGAAAGCATCTGTCGCTATCAAGACAAGGAGACCGGGTTATGGTATCAGATCGTTGATAAGGGAGACAGGTCTGATAACTGGCTGGAAAGCTCAGGATCCTGCCTGTACATGTATGCACTTGCGAAGGGAATCAATAAAGGCTATCTAGACAGAGCTTACGAAACAACACTGCTAAAAGCGTATCAAGGCTTGATTCAGCATAAAACCGAAACATCAGAAGTCGGCGCGTTTCTCGTCAAAGACATATGTGTCGGAACGTCAGCCGGTTTCTATGACTATTATGTCAGCCGCGAAAGAAGCACAAACGATCTGCACGGAGCCGGCGCGTTTATTTTGGCTATGACAGAGCTGGAGCCTCTTTTTAGGTCAGCGGGGAAATGACAAAAAGGATACGGACGGCTTTGTGTGTGATCGTCTCAGTGCTCTTTTTGGCATCATGCTCAAGCAGGCCGGACGGAATGCATGTCATTCTCTTTTCTGATATGCAGGCTGGCGTAGAGGAAAAAATAAAAAAGGCCGCCGAGCAGAATGCCGGGAAGGTCGATATCTTTCCAGCTTTTCAGGAAAAACTGCTGACTGAAATTACCGCCCATGAGGGAGATGTTTTCATCGTGCCTGAAGACATGTTTCAAGCTTACGATGATCCGGAAAATTTTCAGCCGTTAAACGGATTGCCTCCTAAAAAAACATCTCCTTATACAACTGTTAATAAAAAATCAGGAGAAAAAACGATCTATGCCGTTCAGATCGAAAAAGGGAAAAAGCAGCTGAACGGCTATTCTTTTCGATTGAATCGAGATATGGCGGCGTTTATCCCTGTGTATGCTGAAAAAACAGAGGAAGCGCTGCAGCTGATTTCTCAACTAACTGAAGCCCGATAGAGGTGAGGATATTGAAGAACATCGTCTTTTGCGGATTGAGCAGCAGAGCATTCAGTATGTTTATCAAACCGCTGATGGAGCGGTTTTCAACTCATTATGAGATTACGGGATTGCTGGATGCCGATCCGAAACGTTTTGCCGTTTGCAAAAAGAAATTTCCCGAGCTGGCCCACGTGCCCGAGTTTAGCGAAGATGCTTTTGACGAGATGATGCGCGTGTCAAAGCCTGATATCGTCATTGTGGCAGGCAGGGACGATACGCATGTCACATATATTGTAAAAAGTCTTCAGTGGAATACAGATGTGATTACTGAAAAACCAATGGTGACAACAGTGCAGGATGCGAATCGGGTGCTTGAAGCGGAGGCCAAAAGCGAAGGGAAAGTCACCGTCGCGTTTAACTATCGCTACAGCCCGTTTCATCGGAAAATAAAAGAAATGATTCTGGACGGAAAAATAGGCAGGGTCACTTCTGTTGATTTAAATTGGTATATTGATACGTATCATGGCGCCAGCTATTTTAAACGCTGGAACAGGTCGAGACAGTTTTCCGGCGGTCTTTCTGTCCATAAATCAACACATCACTTCGATCTCGTCAATTGGTGGCTCGGGCAAAAACCGGAAGAGGTATTTGCTTATGGCGCCTTGAATTACTATGGGCCGGACAGTGAGTGGAACCCCTTGCCGGAAGAAGACGGGCGTTTTTGCGGGACGTGCCGTGTTAAAGAAAAATGCCACTACTATTCAAGGTGGCATCCCCGTTCCTCTAAAGCTTCTATAAAAGATGATCATCTCGAAGCAGGAGACCAGTCCAGCTTATATACTGCATACAGGCCTGACGCGTGTATTTTTGACGAGGAAATTGACATCGAGGATACGTACGTGGCGGCAGTCAAATATGATGGCGGCGCACTATTAAGCTACTCGATTATTTTTTCGGCCCCGTATGAAGGCTACCGGCTGACAATCAACGGCACAAAAGGGCGTATCGAATCAAATGAATTTCACGAACCTTCCAGAATTCCGTTTGCTTTTCCTGAGCAGACAATCGAATACTATCCGCTTTTTGAATCAAAGCAGACGATACAAGTAGTCAAAAATGAAGGGGGGCATGGCGGAGGTGATCCGCTTTTGCTTGAGGATCTTTTTTTAGGAAAAGACCCGCTGCGCCGCTATGATATTTTAGCCGGGGCTGAAGCTGGAGCCTACTCCATCGCGGTTGGTGAGGGAATGTGGCGCTCGGTTGCCGAAAAGAAGCCGATCGGCATGAAAGAGCTTTTTCAGATGCAGAATGTATAATGCAAAAAAAGGAGGGGGCGCCATGGAACATGATGGCTCACTGGGACGGATGCTGCGTTTTTGCGAATGGATCATGAGATTTGCGTATACAAACTTGCTATGGCTGTTTTTTACGTTGCTCGGTCTCGGTGTGTTTGGCATTATGCCCGCGACCGCGGCTTTATTTGCTGTCATGCGGAAGTGGATCCAGGGGCAGGACAACGTTCCGGTGCTCAAAACGTTTTGGCAGGAATACAAGGGTGAATTTTTTCGTTCAAATCTGCTCGGTGCTGTACTGGCGCTCATCGGAGTGATCATTTATATTGATTTGGCCTTCATTTATCCAAGTCATTTCCTTCTGCACATCCTGCGCTTCGCCATTATGATATTTGGCTTTTTGTTCGTATCCATGCTTTTTTATGTGTTTCCGCTGCTTGTCCATTTTGACTGGAAAAAACGTCTGTATGTGAAATTTTCGCTCTTGCTCAGTGTGGCGTATTTGCAATATACGCTTGCGATGCTTGCGCTGACTGTTGCTCTCTTTTTCTTGCTTGCTTACCTGCCCGGCATTGTCCCTTTTTTCAGCGTCAGCCTGATCAGCTACTGCCATATGCGAATTGTTTATGCCTTGCTGCTGAAAGTGGAGCAGCACGGCGGCGAGCCACAGAGGGAATCCCATATACGGAAAGCTTTTTATCCGGAAACGAGATAATCATCATTTCCCTATCATAACGCTGTTCCAAACGGAATAGATTGATAGAGAAAGGAGAGCGGATAAAATGCTGAAGGTAGCGGTATTTGATGAAGAGCATGAAAAAGACTTACAAACGGAAATCAATTCATTTTTAAAAGGGATATCGGAGGAGCAGCTGATTGATATCAAATATACGGTTTCGGCAGCGTGCGACCCAGACGGCGAGCAGCTTTACTGTTTTTCCGCCCTTATTTTATATCGCAAATAAAAAGATCTTTCCGCAGGTGCGGAAAGATCTTTTTTGTTAATATGCTTTTTTCACTCTTGGACTTCTCGGTTTATCGAGTTTCTCCGCTTTTTTGATCTCTCTTCTTTCTTTTGAGAGCGATTGATAGAGAGAGGCAATCATCAGCAGGATAACGATAGAAAACGGCAGCGCTGCCAGAATCGCTGTGTTCTGCAAAGCGGCAAGCCCTCCGGAATAAAGGAGCACAGCCGCCATGGCAGACTGAATGATACCCCAGCTGAGTTTCACAGAATTCGCCGGATTTAAAGAACCGTACGACGTCTGCATGCCCAGCACGAATGTAGCTGAATCTGCAGACGTGATAAAAAATACTGCGATCAGAATCAATGCAAGGATCGATGTCACCATTGTCAGCGGATAGTGATCAAGTGTTCCGAACAGCATCGTTTCAGTGGACAGCTTGGCTACATTGAACGTGCCTTTTTGCTGGAGATCCATGGCTGATACGCCGAAAATGGAGAACCATAGAAATGTCAAAATACAAGGTGTCACCAAGACGCCGATTAAAAATTCGCGGATCGTCCGGCCTCTGGATACACGGGCGATGAAAATGCCGACAAATGGAGACCAGGAAATCCACCATGCCCAATAGAAAATCGTCCAGCTATTAATCCATTCGCGTTTTTCAGGATCATTCGGTGTCAGTCTGAAGCTCATTTGAACGATATTTTGAATGTATTGTCCGATAGAATCTGTAAATGAGTTCATGATCAGCACTGTAGGCCCGACAACGAGCATAAACAACATTAACAATCCGGCCAATACCATGTTTGTGTTGCTTAAATACTTAATTCCTTTTCCGAGTCCGCTCCACGCAGAAAGTAAAAAGAGCACTGTCACAATAATGATTAAAACCAATTGGACGATAAACGCATTCGGAATGCCGAACAGGTAATTCAAACCGCCGTTAATTTGGGTTGCGCCAAGACCAAGACTTGTTGACACCCCGACAACAGTGGCGAAAACTGCAATACAGTCAATGGCCTTTCCGATCGGCCCGTTTACTTTATCCCCGAGAATCGGTGACAGTGTGCTGCTGATTAACCCGGGTGCGCCTTTGCGGAATTGGAAATAGGCAATGCATAATGCCACAATGGCATAAATGGCCCAAGCGTGCAAACCCCAGTGGAAAAACGTATAGCGGAGTGCATCTCTGAAGGCTTGGGGGGTTTCTGTTTCACCTGATGGAGAGCTAATTGCGTAATGGCTGATCGGTTCAGCCGCACCGTAGAATACTAAGCCGATTCCCATGCCTGCGCTGAACAGCATGGCAAACCATGATAATAACCCGAATTCCGGTTTTTCATCAGGCTTTCCGAGTTTGATTTTTCCGATCGGGCTGAAAATCAAAAAGAGACAAAACCCGACAAACAAAGAGACAACTAAAAGATAATACCAACCAAATGAATCGGTAATAAATGCTTGTGCCGATTGAGACACATTTTGCAGGCTGTCAGGAGAAATAACACCCCATAATACAGCTGCAGCTGTGATGGCAATCACAATCCAAAATACACTAGATATATGTTTCAACATTTCTCACCCTCTAATTTTTTGTGTACGCCTATATCTTGCTCGCAGGCTTAGTATGGTCGTACGATGGCTGCTCATTCCTCTCTTAAAATTACCCCGCAATCAGGTGAAACAAAACAAGTCTCACCCTAACATGAATGCGGGGAATGTTCAAATATTCGGCCTTTGTGGCAAGTGTTCAAAAGCAATGGTTAAGAACGGGCGTATTGTCCGGCATTAAGCCCCGCAAGCCTGCCTGTGACAAGGGCGGAGGTAATATTGTATCCGCCTGTGTAGCCGTGGATATCCAGAATTTCACCGCAAAAATACAGCCCCTCCATTTTTTTAGAAGCCATCTTTTTCGGGTCAATTTCTTTTACAGATACCCCGCCTCCCGTGACAAATGCCTTATCAAGCGACAGTGTGCCATTTGCGAGAACAGTAAACTGCTTGCAGTCCCTTACAAATTGTCTGAAAGGATCCTTCGGCAGCTCAGAAAACGATACGTTCGGAGAGATGCCGTTTTTTTCGAGCAGGAATAGGAGATAGCGCTCCTGCATCCAAGGCTTCAGCACGTTTTTAATGGTTTTTTTCGGTGCTTCCTTCAGTTCTTTATACATCTTTTGGAAAAGCGTTTCTTCATTGATATCCGGATACAAGTCGATTCTGATCGGCACTTGAGGCTGTTTTTTCAGCTCTTTTACGACAAATTGGCTGCATCTGAGAATGGCAGGTCCTGAGAGGCCGAAATGGGTAAACAGCATGTCCATTTTATGTGTGATAATCGGTTTGCCTTTTTTATTTAACACACTGACGGCTACATCTCTTAGTGATAAGCCTTGAAGTGTTTTTTGCTTAATGAACGGTTCGCCAGAAGTGACTGGAACCTCTGTCGGAAACAGCTCTGTTATGGTATGGCCCGCGGCTTCAGCCCATTCATAGCCGTCTCCCGTGCTTCCGGTATGAGGCACGCTTTTACCGCCGACAGCGATAATGACTGCCTGGCTATGGATCATTTCGCCATTATTCGTCACAATCCCTGCTGCCTGTCCATCTTCATATAAAACAGATTTAATTTTCTCGTTCGTTCTGATTGTTACGCGGAGCTGCTTCAGCCTGTTTAACAGCGCGTCAACGACACTTTGGGCTTTGTCGGTCACAGGGAACATCCGGCCGTGATCCTCTTCCTTTAATTGAATGCCGAGGTTTTCAAAAAACTTTATAATGTCCTCATTATTAAATTCAGAAAACGCGCTGTATAAAAAACGCCCGTTGCCGGGGATGTGCTTGATAATTTCTTCCACAGGAAGGCGGTTCGTCACATTACAGCGGCCGCCCCCGGAAATCGCGAGTTTCCGTCCTAATTTATTTCCTTTATCTATCAGCAACACGCCAGCGCCCTGTTCTCCTGCTGCAATCGCAGCCATCAAGCCTGAAGGGCCTCCGCCGATTACGATTACGTCATATTGTTTCATCTTTATCATCAACTTTCTTTTCATTTCGTGTGCGGACACCCCGTCCGCAGTACTATTATAGCGAAAGAAAGCCGCTCCTTAAACGTCTTTTGCCGCGGACATGAATGTTCACAGGATTGCTTTTGTATTTATTACCGTCTAAATGCCCAGTTGTGGTAAAATAGAAAAGTTGAATCTTCGTAGAAAATGGTGATGAAGAAACATGTCAAGCAAACTGTTAAGAGGCACGTTTGTATTAACGCTCGGTACATATATATCGCGGATTCTGGGGATGGTCTATTTAATTCCCTTCAGCATTATGGTCGGGGCGACAGGCGGTGCATTATTTCAATACGGATACAACCAATACACTTTATTTTTGAATATTGCTACGATGGGCTTTCCGGCCGCTGTTTCTAAATTTGTTTCCAAATATAATTCAAAAGGGGATTATGAGACAAGCAGGAAAATGCTCAAGGCGGGCATGTCGGTTATGCTCGTCACAGGAATGATAGCCTTTTTCATTCTGTATCTATCGGCTCCGATGTTTGCGGAAATATCGCTGGGAGGCAAGGATAATAACGGCCTGACAATTGATCATGTCGTTTATGTCATCCGCATGGTCAGCTTAGCGCTTTTGGTCGTACCGATTATGAGCCTTGTCCGCGGATTCTTTCAAGGGCACCAAATGATGGGTCCGACAGCTGTTTCCCAAGTCGTTGAACAGATTGTCCGCATCATCTTTCTATTGAGTGCGACATTCTTGATTTTGAAGGTTTTCAACGGCGGCCTTGTCATCGCTGTGGGCTATGCAACCTTCGCAGCGCTGATCGGTGCCTTCGGGGGGCTGGTCGTGCTTTATATTTATTGGAACAAACGGAAGGGCAGCCTGCTGGCGATGATGCCGAATACGGGTCCGACGGCAAACCTAAGCTACAAGAAAATGTTTTTCGAGCTGTTCAGCTATGCTGCTCCGTACGTTTTTGTCGGACTAGCCATCCCTTTGTATAACTATATTGATACAAATACGTTTAACAAAGCGATGATTGAAGCCGGTCATCAAGCCATCAGCCAGGACATGCTTGCGATTCTAACCCTGTATGTTCAGAAGCTCGTGATGATCCCGGTTTCCCTAGCAACTGCTTTCGGACTGACATTAATTCCAACGATTACTGAATCGTTTACAAGCGGAAACTATAAGCTGTTAAATCAGCAGATTAATCAAACGATGCAGACGATCCTGTTTTTAATTATTCCGGCTGTTGTCGGGATCTCTCTATTGTCAGGACCGACGTATACGTTCTTTTACGGGTCAGAGAGCCTTCACCCTGAACTGGGGGCAAACATTTTGCTATGGTATTCGCCAGTCGCGATTTTGTTCTCTTTGTTTACAGTCAACGCAGCCATTCTGCAGGGCATCAATAAGCAAAAATTTGCGGTTGTCAGCCTTGTGATCGGTGTCGTGATCAAGCTTGTGCTGAATGTTCCGCTGATCAAGCTGATGCAGGCTGACGGAGCGATTTTAGCGACGGCGCTTGGATATATCGCTTCCCTTTTATATGGGTTTATCATGATTAAGCGCCATGCAGGCTATTCGTATAAGATACTTGTTAAACGAACTGTTTTGATGCTTGTCTTATCAGCCATTATGGGTATTGCCGTGAAAATCGTGCAGTGGGTATTAGGCTTCTTTATTTCCTATCAGGATGGCCAGCTGCAAGCTGCGATTGTTGTGGTGATCGCGGCTGCTGTTGGCGGAGCTGTCTACCTGTATTGCGGCTACCGATTAGGATTTTTACAGAAAATTTTAGGCCGCCGTTTGCCAGGTTTCTTAAGGAAAGGCAGACATGCAGGCTGATGAACTAGATATGATGAAACTGAGGGCTCGCATGCTGCGGGCTTTCTTTTATAAAGGAGAGATTGGGAATGAGACTTGATAAGCTGCTTGCCAACAGCGGGTATGGTTCCAGAAAAGAAGTCAAAGCCGTTGTAAAGGCTGGAGCCGTGATGATCGACGGCAAACCTGCCAAAGATGTAAAGGCGCACGTTGATCCTGATACACAGGAGGTGACCGTATACGGGGAACCGGTTGATTATCGAGAATTCATTTATCTTATGATGAATAAACCACAGGGCGTGCTGTCGGCGACTGAGGACAGCCGGCAGCAAACGGTGGTCGATCTGCTGACGCCGGAGGAGATGAGATTTGAGCCATTTCCAGCCGGCAGGCTTGATAAAGATACAGAGGGCTTTTTGCTGCTCACAAATGACGGGCAGCTCGCACATCGGCTCCTTTCTCCTAAAAAGCATGTTCCAAAAACGTATGAAGTCCATTTAAAATCACAGGTTTCCCGGGAAGACATCTCCGATTTGGAAACGGGTGTCTACATAGAGGGCGGCTATAAAACAAAGCCGGCAAAAACGGAAATCAAAACAAACGACAGTGGCAATACCGTGATATACCTGACAATTACAGAAGGAAAATACCATCAGGTCAAGCAAATGGCAAAGGCAGTCGGCAATGAAGTGGTTTATCTGAAGCGGCTTTCGATGGGACGCGTTTCCCTAGATCCCGCTCTGGCACCCGGAGAATACCGTGAGCTGACAGAGGAAGAGCTTCATTTGCTCAATGAGCCGCAAGCATGACAAAAACCCCGCATACCGAATGCGGGGTTTTATTTATAAGCGCACAAAAACAAGGCTCAGTAGTTTCTTCGCCCTGTTATCTATCGGGCCGCTCTCAGGCGGCCCTATGTAATTTTTCAATTTATGAGGTAATCTTTACTTTCTTTCTCGTTGTCTCCCACTTGCCACGGCTTGGACTATGAACAAGATCATTATATGCCAACACATTTAAGTCTCTTTGAATCGTTCTAGGTGTAATGCCGAATTCGTCAACCAGTTCCTGTGTTGTCACAAGACCTTTTTCTTGGATAAACATGTAAACTGATTTGATTCGAGTTAGCATACGGTTTGTTGAAGGTTTCAAAAAACCACTCCCTATCATAAGATCGGATGGACTTGACTAACCACAACTCACGACTATCAACTGCGTACGAAATAGCAACAAAGGCAGACATCTGTAATTGTTATAATAATTCGCCCTCATTATACACGATATTGCAGTGATGAATCTAGGGATAACTCCTATTAATTTTTTCCAATTCACGTTGGGCAGCCATCCTTGTTGGATTACTA
Organism: Bacillus sp. 204(2023); assembly: GCF_037027505.1. NCBI lineage: Bacteria > Bacillati > Bacillota > Bacilli > Caryophanales > Bacillaceae > Bacillus > Bacillus sp. 204(2023). The sequence continues at coordinate 101,608 of NZ_JAXCHE010000010.1, forward strand.
TGTATTTCGGCTCAATATTATTATGGTTAAAGAAACTTTTTTTATTCTGTTTCGTAGTAAATTTTGGAGGTGGGTGAGTTTTGACAAATTTGCTTGAAGCTTCAATAGAACAGGCCGGGTATACAAGCCGAAAAAAAGTGCTCACCGATGTTTTTCTGGAAGTCAGAAAAGGGGAACTAGTTGGACTGATCGGAGCTAACGGCGCCGGAAAAAGCACCGCAATTAAGGCGATACTCGGCCTTTCAGAAGATTTTAAAGGGCATATTGCCTGGAACGACTGTTCATTTGCATATATTCCGGAGCATCCGTCCTTTTACGAAGAACTGACGCTGTGGGAGCATTTGGATCTGATCAGCACACTCCACGGCATTGAAGAGAGAGAATTTGCGCATCGGGCCCAAAGCCTGCTGCAGACGTTTTCGCTTGATCATGTCAAACATGAGCTGCCTGTCACCTTTTCGAAGGGCATGCAGCAAAAACTAATGCTTATCCAGGCCTTTCTCTCTAAGCCGGATATGTATGTGATTGATGAACCGTTTATCGGCCTTGATCCGATATCGACGAAACGCTTTGTGGACATGCTTAAGGCTGAAAAAGAACGTGGAGCCGGAATTCTTATGTGCACGCATGTACTCGATACCGCGGAAAAAATCTGTGACCGGTTTTATATGATTGAGAAAGGTTCATTATTTCTCCAAGGCACGTTAAAAGATATTCAGGACGAGACCGGATTAGAGGGGCAGTCATTGCTTGACTGTTTTTATAAGGCAGTTCAAGGTGATCGGCCATGAACGGGCGTACGCTCTTTTTTCGAAGGCTGTTTGACTATTATAAGTATCAGTTTAAAGTGTTGCATGCGGTCATTGACTGGACAGTCGCTCTCTATATTGTTTTGCCGGCGATTGCTTTTGTCATCTATCAGTATATTGATTTGATGAATGGAAGAGGTCTTCTTTATGAGTGGTCTGAAGTGGCGGAGTGGAGATGGCTGTACGCTGTGTGTGGGCTGATCATGTTTACAGGTTCGATTCGTACATTTTTAATGGAAGCGGACAAAGTGTTTTTGCTGCAAAAGAAAGAAATCATCTATCAGCTCAAACGGTACGCGCTTTTGTATTCTTTTCTCGTCACGATGGCTAAATGGCTGCTTCTCTTTTTCATTGTCCTTCCCTTGATCAGTCATTCTGTTCACATCACATTCGCAGAAACCACTGCTCTATTGTGTTATTTGTTTGGCCTTCATATATTCTTTTTATCCTTAAAGCAAGACAGGATCAGAAAGCCGCGCTCTATTTCGAGATGGATTGGCGATATCCTTGTCAGAGCTATTCTTTTTGCTGGTTCTGCTATCCTGATTGTTTTGACTCAGTGGCACTTGCTTGCGCTTTTTGGCATTTTATTTTTGCTTTTCTCAGTTATCCGCAGTTTGAAAAAGACGGCTTCGTTCACGGCTTTTGAAGCTGAAGTGACTGAAGAGAAAAAAAGCAGGCTTGCCCTTGCAGGACTTGTGATGATGATGAGTCAGGAGGCGGGAATGCCAAAAGTAAAAGACAAGATGAGAAGAAAACCGTTATTATACCGAAATTCAAAAAGGATATTTAAAAGACGAACGATCTGCACAGGCTATAAGGAATTGTTTTTTAAAGTCATGCTGAGGAATGGCGAGTATGCGAGGCAGATGTACATGCTATTGTCAGCTTTCACCGTTCTCATATTTGTTTCCCCAATTTGGCTGAAGGTGATTGCGCTGCTGGTATATACAGGGGTTTGCCGTTATATCCTGACGCTTATTTTTGACAAGGTCATGGATGCCCCTTTTTTAATTGGCACCGATAAGGAAAGTGATGAATATTATCGGGCCAGAAAAAACTGTATCAACATCCTGCACTATGCGTTTGCCGCCTGTTGTTTTTTAGCGGCCGCTGTCTCTTTATTGTTTACATAAAAAACCCAAACGACGACGTTTGGGTTTTTTGGTCTATGTTATAAAATAAACAGCTGGATGAAAAACAGAATGGCGAAAACGATGACGAGCGGATGAATCTCTCTCCATTTTCCCCGCGCCGCTTTTACGATCGGATATGAAATAAAGCCAAGCGCAATTCCTGTAGAAATGCTGGATGTCAAAGGCATGGCCAGAATGACGAGAAACGCTGGAAATGCCTCGTCCATCTCTTTCCAGTTCATATTGGAAACCGAGCCCATCATCAAGCTGCCGACGATAATCAAAGCAGGCGAGGTGATGGCGGCTATACCGGACAAGGCGCTGACAAGCGGACTGAAAAACATTGAAGCCGCAAACATCACCGCGACAGTCAAAGCCGTAAGCCCCGTTCTTCCCCCGGCTGCGACACCGGCGGAAGATTCGATAAATGCGGTCGTCGGACTTGTGCCGAAAACAGCTCCTACTGTCGTCGCGGTTGAATCAGCAAGCAGCGCTTTTCGCACGTTAGGCAGCTTGTTGTTTTTCATCAGCCCGGCTTGCTCGGCAACTCCGATCATCGTGCCTGTCGTATCAAAAATGGTGACTAATAGAAAAGAAAAGACGACAGCGTACAGGCCGTGATGAATGACATCGCCAAAAGCGGTAAATGGATTTGAGATCATCAATCCTTCCGGCAAATGAGGAAGCGACATAAATCCCTTTGGAAAATGGAGCTGGCCGGTGAAAAAGGCGATCAAAGCGGTAGCTGCCATTCCGATAAATAAAGCGCCGCTTACATTCAGCACCATCAGGACCACACTGATCAAAAGGCCAACCAGCGTTAAGATAACACCAGGTGAATGCAGATTGCCGAGAGTGACCAGGTTTGACTCATCAGCTGCCACAATTCCCGCTTGACGCAAACCGATAAAAGCAATAAACAGCCCGATCCCTGTTGTGATCCCGTATTTTAAATTGTTTGGAATCGCTTCTATAAGTTGTTTTCTTAAAGGCGTTAACGATAGAATAATGAAGAGAACCCCTGCTGTAAATACTGCGCTGAAAGCTGTTGCGTACGTGATGCCGCCATCGCTTGCGCTTACGACATGAAAGGCTAAATAAGCGTTCAAGCCCATGCCGGGCGCAATAGCAATCGGATAATTTGCTGCCAGGGCCATCCACAGCGTTCCGACAATGGAGGCAATAATCGTTGCGGTGAACACCTGGTCGAAAGGAACCCCGGCGTTAGCCAGAATGACCGGATTGACCACGACGATATAGACCATTGTGAAAAAGGTCGTCAGCCCTGCTATGATTTCTTGCTTTATGGATGTTTGCTGCTCTTTTAGATGAAACATAGTATCCTCCAATTACGAACGTTTTAACAAAACACCATTAATATTATTCGTTTTATTTGGTTTTTGCAAGTCATTTCTTGCGGAAAGGGGATCATTATGAACTGGGAAGTTGAAGTGATCAGAAAAAAAGAGGATTTAATTCGTGATACGCAGGAATTTTTGAGAATCAACAGTGTCATGGACGAAACAACCGCCGGACCCGGTAAACCGTTTGGAGAGGGGGTAAACGCCAGCCTGACTTCATTGCTGGAGCTTGGAGAAAAAGAAGGCTTTACAACAAAAAATCTTGACGGCTTCGCAGGTCATATTGAATGGGGGGAGGGCGATGACATTATCGGCGTACTTTGCCATGTTGACGTCGTGCCGCCGGGAGATGGGTGGACGAGTGATCCATTTTCAGCGGAAATCCGCAACGGACGGATTTATGCAAGGGGCGCCATTGATGACAAAGGCCCGACAATGGCGGCATTCTACGCGCTGAAAATCGTGAAAGACATGAATTTGCCCCTGTCCAAGCGAGTCAGAATGATTATCGGAACAGATGAAGAAAGCGATTGGAGATGCGTAGAGCATTATTTCAAGCATGAAGAAATGCCAACAATGGGCTTTGCGCCTGACGCCGATTTTCCGATCATTAATGCGGAAAAAGGGATCATCGATGCTTCTTTACTTATTCCGCACCGTCCAAATCAAGCAGAACCAAAGGCAGTGCTTGTCTCGTTTCAATCAGGCCTTCGCTTGAACATGGTGCCTGATGCTGCGGAAGCTGTCATTGAAGGGCCGAAAAATGAAGAGATTCTGTCTTCATTTAAAGACATGCTCCGCACGACGGACCAAAAAGGGGAAGCTGCAATAGAGAACGGACAGCTCATTTTGCGTATGTACGGTCTTTCCTGCCATGCGATGGAACCGAACAATGGGATCAATGCCGGCATTTTATTGTGCGAATTTCTCCAGCAGACTGAGCTTGACGATGCAGGAAAGCGGTTTGTGCAAGTTGTGACAGATAAGTTTTCAGGTGATACAAGAGGAAAGAAACTGGACATCGACTGTGAGGATGAAATCAGCGGTGAGCTGACATTAAATGTCGGAACACTGCGCTATAAAGAAGGGCAAGTAGGCGAGCTTGGGATCAATATCCGCTATCCTGTGACAGCAGAAAGCAAAGCGATCCGCGATGCATTCGAAAGCGCATCTGAATTTGATCTGGGAGAATTCAAAGACAGCAAGCCGCATCACGTGTCAGCAGATCATCCGCTAGTCAAAACCCTGCAAAAGGTTTATGAAGGCCAGCTGGGTAAAAAAGCTGACTTAATCTCAATCGGCGGTGGGACTTATGCCAGATCGCTAAAAGCCGGTGTCGCCTTCGGCCCGCTGTTTCCCGGACGCCCTGACAGCGCACATCAAAAGGATGAATATATCGAAATTGATGACCTGCTGAGATCGACAGCGTTATATGCTCAGGCCATTTACGAGCTTGCAAAATAAAAGGACCGGCTTCTACTGAAGCCAGTCCTTTTTTTAAATAAATGACCATAAATCAGTTGATAAGTACCGTTCTCCTGTATCAGCTGTCATGCAGACCACAACTTTGTCAGGAGAGAGGCGTTTCGCTGTTTCGATTGCCGCGAAGCAGGCAGCGCCTGATGAAGGGCCGACAAGAATTCCTTCTTCAGCAGCAAGCCGTCTTGTCGTTGTATATGCGTCTTCATCAGAGATTTTGATAATTTCATCATAAACGTCTTCATTTAAAATCGGCGGTATAAAGCCTGGGCTCGTTCCTACAAGTTTATGCGCGCCAGGTTTTCCGCCGGATAATACAGGCGAACCCGCTGGCTCAACAACATGAACCGTGATATCCGGAAAAAGCTCTTTGAGCGCCTCACCTGTTCCGGTAATGGTTCCGCCCGTTCCAGAGGAGGCGACAAAAGCGCCGAGCGGTTTTCCGATTTCCTCTATTGCCCGGGCGATTTCAGGCGCTGTTGTTTTCCGGTGCGCATCAGGATTAGCAGTGTTATCGAACTGCATTGGAATATAGCTGTTCGGAATTTGTTCGGCAAGCTCCTTCGCTTTTTTGATGCTGCCCGGCATTCTTTCCTCTCCGGGAGTTAACACAACCTCTGCACCGTAAGCTTTAAGTAGGTTGATCCGTTCCTTCGTCATCGTATCAGGCATGACTAAGATTGCTTTATATCCGCGTGCTGCCGCATTCATGGCAAGCCCGATTCCAGTATTTCCGCTTGTCGGCTCTATAATAACTGATCCCGGCTTGAGTAAACCGTTTTGTTCAGCTTCTATGATCATTTGATAAGCGGCTCTGTCTTTCACACTGCCGCTCGGATTGAAAAATTCAAGCTTTAAATAGACTTGTGCCGCATTTTCCGGCTGAAGCCTATTCAATCTCACTAGCGGTGTATCTCCTATCAGATCAGCTGTGTTTGCAACGATTTTCAACATTGTCATTCCTTTCTGAATAAAACAAGTGTCATATAATATCCTAACATAATAAACGTTTGTGCGAGAGTGTTTTCATACACTGTTCCTCTATCCGCACAGCCTCTTTATTGATAAAATAATAGCTGTCAAAGAAGGGAGTGTCAGACGGATGCCAGATATACGGCCTCATTATTTCATCGGCGTTCCCATACCTGAGGGAATTGCAAATCCGATCTACCAGGCTGCGAAAAACGAACCGGTATTGACGTTTCAAAAATGGGTGCACCCGCTTGACTATCATATCACGTTAATTTTTCTCGGAGCGGCGGATGAGACACAAATAAAGAAGCTTGAAGGTTCGCTAGCAGAGATTGCTTCAGAAATTGACCCATTTTCAATTGAGTTTGACAAGATAGATGTATTCGGCGACCGCAGAAGGCCGCGCGTTTTACATCTGGAGCCAAAGAAAAACAAAACGCTTGATAGACTGCGGGAACATACGAAGCAGGCTGTACTTCAGGCCGGCTTTCAAGTGGAAAAAAGACCGTATCATCCTCATATGACGCTGGCAAGAAAATGGACAGGCGAAGATGGATTTCCAGCTCATGTTCCGTTTGAAAGCGGCGAAGTTTCGATGATGGCTGAACGATTTTCGCTCTTTCAAATACACTTGAACCAATCACCAAAATACGAGGAAATATTCAAATTTCAATTATCTTAATTCATTGCGGAGTGGAGAAACAAACATGGCACAAATCATCAAAATTCATGATTATATATCAAGATATGAGCTTGATCCGTACCATTATATCAACCAGTTTGTACGTCTGAAAAAAGAGCGCTGGCTTTCACTAGTAGAAGCAGCGGAGCGACAGCATGAAGAAAGGCAAGCCAGAGCTGAAGAACCGGAACCGGTGCAGAAACGAAAAAAATTTTCATTGAAAAGAAGAAAAGAAGAGATAAAAGCCGATATACAAGAAGAGAGACACCGATGGTTTGAGGACGAAGAAGATATTCATGTAAGGCTCCCGAAGAGCAGGGTGGCGCTTGCTTCTTTTTATAAAAGACATTTATATGATTTTCAGCTCAAATGGGCAAGCTCTACTCTTTCAGAAATATCTCAACTCTCAAACCAGGTGAAGCAGGACCGCATTTTGCGTTATCTGACCCAGCAGCTGCCTGATTCTTATTTTATTATGTATAAGCCTGTGCTGAAAATTCAGCAGGCGGCGGTTGAATTAAGCATTGTGATTATTTCTCCTCTGGAAATTTATTGCGTTTCTTTTTTAGAGGCTGAGGAAGACAGTGTCTACATAGGGTCTAAAAATCGTTTTTGGGACAAGAAAACAGCCTCTCAGACTGCATCAGTGTTAAATCCAGGGCTTAGCCTGTTTCGTACGGACTCGGTTGTGTCAAAGATCGTAAAGGAAAAACAGGCTGAGATTCCGGTTCGAAAATTGCTTCTGAGCAGAACGTCGTACATCGATTACCCGGAGCCGCCATACGGCTTAGAAATAGCGGATAAGCGGAGCGCGGAAGAATGGATTGAGCGGCAGAAGAAAAACACTGCTCCGATCAAACATCATCAGGTAAAGGCTGCAAAGGCTCTATTGTCTTACTGCATGTCTGACTCCTATCGCAGACAGGAGTGGCTGGAGTAAAAGAGAACGATTTGAGCGGTTTTCTCATAACATAAGCAGGTGAGAAAGATGAGCCATTGGTTTTTTATTATTAATCCGACAGCAGGACATCGAAACGGCCTGCGTGTTTGGAAGTCCATTCAAAAAGAATTGATCAAACGAAAGGTTGAGCACCGTTCATTTTTAACTGAACATCCGGGACACGCCGAGGTGCTCGCCAGACAGATTTCAACGATACAAGAATATAAGCTGAAGCGCCTGATCGTCATTGGCGGAGACGGAACCATGCATGAAGTTGTCAACGGGCTGAAAGATGTTGACGATATTGAGCTGAGCTTTGTGCCGGCGGGCGCGTATAATGATTTTTCGCGAGGGTTCTCTATTAAAAAAATCGATCTGATACAGGAAATCAAGAAGGTAAAGCGCCCGTTAACAAGAACCTTTCATTTAGGGAGCGTCAATTTCCTTCAGGATAAATCACAGATTCTTTATTTTATGAATCACATCGGGATCGGGTTTGACGCATATGTCAATAAAAAGGCGATGGAATTTCCGTTGAGACGGGTTTTTCTTTTTCTCCGCCTTCGATTTCTTGTGTATCCGCTTTCTCATTTGCACGCTTCGGCAACCTTTAAGCCGTTTACGTTAGCTTGTACGACGGAAGACGAGACGCGCGAATTTCATGATGTCTGGTTTGCCGTTGTATCCAACCATCCGTTTTACGGGGGAGGCATGAAGGCGGCGCCCCTAGCAAATCCGCGCGAGAAGACATTTGATATCGTAATCGTTGAAAACCAGCCGTTTTTGAAAAAATATTGGCTTTTATGTCTCATGGCATTTGGAAAACATACAAAGATGGATGGCGTTACGATGTTTAAAGCGAAGGACATTACATTTTACACGAAGGACAAAATCCCGTTCCATGCTGACGGAGAAATCATGGGCACTACCCCGTTTCGTCTGGCATCTAGTCCTTCACCCCTAAGGATCAAAACATAAACGTGTTTGAAGGAGAGAGCTTCCGATGGTCAGCATCCGCCGCAGCTTCGAAGCGTATGTCGATGACATGAATATCATTACTGTTCTGATTCCTGCTGAACAAAAGGAAATCATGACACCGCCGTTTCGGCTTGAGACAGAAACAACAGTTTTTCCTCTGGCTGTCAGGGAGGAATACTCCCTTGAAGCAAAATACAAGTACGTCTGCGTATCCGACCATCCTGTGACATTTGGAAAAATCCATTGCGTCAGAGCATCCAGCGGCCACAAAACGGATCTCCAAATTGGCGCGGTCATCCGGACGTCTGCGTTTGATGACGAATTTTATTATGACGGAGAGCTGGGCGCCGTTTATACCGCGGATCATACCGTATTTAAAGTATGGGCGCCTGCTGCAACCTCAGCTGCTGTCAAGCTTTCACACCCCAATAAAAGCGGGCGCACATTCCAAATGACTCGGTTGGAAAAAGGCGTCTATGCCGTTACGGTCACAGGTGACCTTCACGGATATGAGTATTTGTTTTGCATCTGCAACAATTCAGAATGGATGGAAACCGTTGACCCGTATGCCAAGGCTGTGACTGTAAATGGAGAGAAGGGCGTCGTCTTGCGCCCGAATCAAATGAGATGGACTGCTCCTCTTAAACCATTCTCACACCCAGTGGATGCCGTCATCTATGAGACGCATCTTCGCGACTTCTCCATCCATGAAAACAGCGGCATGATAAACAAGGGAAAATACTTAGCATTAACGGAAACTGATACACAAACCGCAAATGGCAGTTCTTCTGGACTGGCGTATATAAAAGAGCTCGGTGTTACACATGTGGAGCTTCTGCCGGTGAATGATTTTGCCGGAGTTGATGAAGAGAAGCCGCTTGATGCATACAATTGGGGATATAACCCGCTTCATTTCTTTGCCCCGGAGGGAAGCTATGCCTCAAATCCTCATGATCCTCAAACGAGAAAAACAGAGCTGCAACAAATGATCAATACCCTGCATCAGCACGGTCTGCGAGTCATTCTGGATGTTGTTTTTAACCATGTGTATAAGAGGGAGAATTCCCCCTTTGAAAAGACAGTGCCCGGTTATTTTTTCCGGCACGACGAATGTGGGATGCCATCAAACGGCACCGGCGTTGGCAATGATATTGCATCAGAAAGAAGGATGGCAAGAAAATTCATTGCGGATTGCGTGGTCTATTGGCTTGAAGAATACAATGTTGACGGCTTCCGCTTTGATCTCCTCGGGATTTTAGATATTGACACCGTGCTTTATATGAAAGAGAAAGCAACTAAGGCAAAGCCCGGAATCCTGCTTTTTGGAGAAGGGTGGGATCTGGCTACACCGCTGCCGCATGAACAGAAAGCTGCTTTGGCGAACGCGCCAAGAATGCCGGGCATCGGTTTTTTTAATGATATGTTTCGTGACGCTGTAAAAGGGAACACCTTTCACCTTATGGCAGCAGGGTTTGCGCTCGGCGGCAGTGAATCAGCACAAGCTGTGATGCATGGAATTGCCGGGTCTTCCGGATGGAAGGCATTAGCACCGATTGCTCCGGAACCAAGCCAGACCATCAATTATGTCGAATCACACGACAATCACACCTTTTGGGATAAAATGAGCTTCGCGCTTCCTCAAGAAAATGACAGCCGAAAGCGAAGCAGGCAAAGGCTTGCAGCCGCGGTTATTTTGCTTGCCCAAGGGGTGCCGTTTATTCACAGCGGCCAGGAATTTTTCCGGACGAAGCAGGGAGTGGAAAACAGCTATCAATCCAGTGACAGCATCAACCAGCTCGACTGGGATCGCCGTGAAACATTCAAAGAAGATGTTCATTATATCCGCAGGCTGATCTCGCTGAGAAAAGTGCATCCTGCATTCCGCCTCAGGTCCGCTGCAGACATCCGGCGCCATCTTGAATGCTTGACGCTAAAAGAACACCTTATCGCATACAGGCTTTATGATCTTGACGAGGTTGACGAATGGAAAGATATCATTGTTATCCATCACTCGAGTCCAGACTCCGTCGAGTGGAGGCTGCCAAACGACATACCTTATCGGCTTTTATGTGATCCATCAGGATTTCGGGAAGACCCGGCAGAAATCAAGAAAACGGTTGCAGTAAACGGCATCGGAACGGTTATCTTATATTTAGCATCAGATCTTAAGAGTTTTGCTTGACGAAGTTTGTGCTATAGCGCTAAAATTTAAAGGACGGCTATTGATTAGCATATGAGACTCTCAATAGCTGTCTTTTTTATTTTTATACGATTCGTAAAAAGGCATTCGCTGGATAGACTAGAAACGATTAGCCTTAATTCTAAAATATTTTAAGAAATGATGGGTTGAACATTGATATGAACTGGTTGGGACAATTACTAGGTAGCGATTGGGAGATCTTCCCCGCCGGAGGAGCTACAGGAGATGCATATTATGCGAAACATAACGGGCAGCAGCTTTTTTTAAAACGTAATAGCTCACCTTTTTTAGCTGTTTTATCCGCCGAAGGCATTGTTCCGAAGCTGGTTTGGACAAAACGGATGGAAAATGGGGACGTCATTACGGCCCAGCACTGGATGACCGGCAGAGAGCTGAAGCCTAAAGACATGAGCGGACGGCCCGTTGCTGAATTGCTTCGTAAAATACACACATCAAAAGCCTTGCTGGACATGCTGAAGAGACTTGGAAAAGAACCGCTGAACCCGGGGGCTCTTTTGTCTCAGCTGAAGCAGGCTGTATTTGCTGTGCAGCAATCTTCGCCGCTGATTCAAGAAGGGATCAAGTATTTGGAAGAACACCTGCATGAAGTGCATTTCGGTGAGAAAGTCGTTTGCCATTGTGATGTCAATCATAATAACTGGCTATTGTCTGAAGACAACCAGCTGTATTTAATTGACTGGGACGGCGCCATGATCGCTGATCCGGCGATGGACCTCGGGCCTTTGCTGTACCACTACGTCGAAAAGCCAGCTTGGGAGAGCTGGCTGAGCATGTACGGCATAGAGCTGACAGAAAGCCTTCGGTTGCGAATGGCTTGGTATGTGTTATCTGAAACAATTACTTTCATTGCCTGGCATAAAGCAAAAGGCAATGATAAGGAATTTCATGATGCAATGGAAGAGCTGCATATCCTCATGAAACGAATTGTTGATTAATCAGGAATACGAATCCATTTGCTCTACCCATTGAGACAGGCTGTTCTGATGCTCTTGTATGTGTGAGTCGATGGATTTGGACGATATTCCTGATTGGCTGTAGCGGTAAACATCTTCAAGCACGTTTTTGAAATTTGAATCAAGCTCGGTGTTTGCCATCAGTGATTTAATCACACGCTCAAGCTGCTCGTACTCTGCGACTGTTCCGCAGCAGTCCAATTGATGGTCAGTCAATATATCCTTCAATAAATGAACTTGATGCTCATAATGTAAACCCATAACGGTACACATCCCTTCAGTATCATACGGGTTAAATTGTTCAAAACAGAGCGTTTTTATACATGTGAAAGGAGTGTTCCAGCAGACGGGACCCTCTTTTTTTATGCGCTCGGCCTTAAGAGAGATACACTGGAAAAACGAGCTTGCGGGTCTTTTTAATTCATGGTATGTTGTTAGTCGAAATAATAGATAGAGGTGTCAATCATATGAGAATGCGCCACAAGCCTTGGGCTGATGACTTTTTGGCTGAAAACGCAGATATTGCCATCAGCAATCCTGCTGATTATAAAGGGAAATGGAACACAGTGTTTGGCAACGACAATCCGATCCATATCGAGGTTGGTACAGGAAAAGGCCAATTTATTTCTGGTATGGCCAAACAAAATCCCGACATCAATTATATTGGTATTGAGTTATTTAAAAGCGTCATCGTGACAGCCGTCCAAAAAGTAAAAGACAGCGAAGCGCAGAATGTAAAGCTTCTGAATATAGATGCGGACACGCTGACGGATGTGTTTGAGCCGGGGGAAGTGAAACGTGTCTACTTGAACTTTTCTGATCCTTGGCCGAAGAAACGGCATGAAAAACGCCGCCTGACATATTCCCACTTCCTCAAAAAATATGAAGATGTAATGGGCAAAGGCGGAGCGATTCATTTTAAAACGGACAACCGAGGTTTGTTTGAGTACTCTTTGAAGAGCTTCTCTGAGTACGGCCTCCTGCTGACATACGTCAGTCTCGATTTGCATAACAGCAATCTGGAAGGCAATATTATGACAGAATATGAAGAAAAATTCTCTGCACTCGGCCAGCCGATCTATCGGGCTGAGGTTGAATGGAGAACGTAAAGACAGACTCTGACAGGAGTCTGTTTTTTTTATGGACCGTTTGCTACCATGATGACAGGGGGGATGAAAATGGAAACAATGAAAATTGGTAATATCACGTTGACCTGGCTTGACGGAGGCGTGACGCATATGGACGGAGGCGCCATGTTCGGCGTTGTGCCAAAGCCGCTTTGGTCTAAAAAATATCCAGTCAATGAAAAAAACCAGATTGAATTAAGGACAGACCCTATTTTGATTCAAAAGGATGGGCTCAATATCATCGTTGACGCCGGAATTGGGTCCGGCAAGCTGACTGATAAACAAAAACGAAACTATGGCGTGACACAAGAGTCGAATGTGAAACCCTCATTAGCTGCACTCGGATTAACGGTTGCCAATATAGATGTGATCGCAATGACACACCTTCATTTTGATCATGCATGCGGTTTAACGGAATATGAAGGTAAACGGCTCGTCTCTGTCTTTCCGAATGCAGTGATTTATACATCAGCTGTTGAATGGGACGAAATGCGCCATCCGAATATCAGGTCGAAAAATACGTATTGGAAAGAAAATTGGGAGGCTGTAGCTGGCCAAGTCAAAACCTTTGAAGACACCTTAACGATCACAGAGGGTATTACAATGCATCACACCGGAGGCCATAGCGACGGACACAGTGTCCTGATATGCGAGGATGCGGGTGAAACTGCCGTACATATGGCAGATCTGATGCCGACACATGCCCACCGCAATCCGCTATGGGTGCTGGCTTACGATGATTATCCGATGACCTCTATCCCGCAAAAGCAGAAATGGCAGGCGTTCGCAGCAGAAAAAGACGCTTGGTTTATTTTTTATCATGATGCCGAATATCGCGCGCTTCAATGGGAGGAGGACGGAAGCATCAAAAAGTCAGTTAAGCGAATGAAGCAATAGCATATTTTTATGTTTACCCTGCATGTTTTCCGGCTAATAATGCAAACCTAGTACTAATTATGCTCAGAAAGGAAGAGGCAGGGTGAAACAATTCAGAGTAACAAACGAAGGAGACATTCAAACAACATTAAGAGGCCTTGAAGTGCTCTCTGTTCCTTTTTTGAACAAAGGTGTTGCTTTTACTGAGGAAGAAAGAAAAGAACTTGGTTTAAAAGGCTTTCTGCCGCCCAAGGTATTAACAATTGATGATCAGGCGAAAAGAGCGTATGAACAATATTCCGCACAGCCTGACGATTTAAGCAAAAATGTCTATTTAACGGCGTTGCACGATCGGAATGAAACGCTGTTTTACCGCCTGTTAAATGACCATTTAGGGGAAATGCTCCCGATTGTCTATACACCGACAGTCGGAACGGCAATCCAGAGATACAGCCATGAATACAGAAAACCACGAGGGCTCTATCTGTCAATCGATGACCCGGACGGTATGAAAGAAGCATTTAAACAGTATAAAGATCAAAGCGATACGATCGATTTAATTGTTGCAACTGATGCGGAAGGAATTTTAGGAATCGGTGACTGGGGCGTCGGAGGAATCGCGATTTCTATTGGCAAGCTGGCGGTTTATACAGCGGCTGCGGGCATTGATCCGAGCAGAGTGCTGGCTGTTGTTTTAGATGCGGGGACAAATCAGGAGAGCCTCTTGAACGACCCGCTTTATGTCGGCAACCAGCATTCCAGAGTGCGCGGAGAACGCTATGACCAATTTATTGACGACTACGTTGCGCTGGCGAGAGAAACATTTCCGAATGCATTGCTGCATTGGGAGGATTTCGGGGCGAAAAACGCACGAAGCATTTTGAAACGCTATAAAGATAAAGTGTGTACCTTCAATGATGATATCCAAGGAACTGGCGCTGTTTCTTTGGCCGCAGTCTTATCCTGTGCAAAAGCGTCTAAAGTTCCGCTGAGGGATCACAGAGTTGTTATATTCGGAGCGGGAACGGCAGGAATCGGAATTGCCGAACAGCTGCGGGAAGCATTGGTGCGCGAGGGACTGAGTGAAGAAGAATCATACAAGCGCTTCTGGTGCATAGACAGAAACGGGCTGTTAACAGATGATATGGATCAGCTTCTTGATTTCCAAAAGCCGTATGCTCGTTCGGCTGATGAAGTGAAGGATTATCAGCGGAACGGAGACGGTGGAGGCATTGATCTTCTTGAAGTGGTCCGGCAGGCGAAACCGACGATCCTGATCGGCACATCTACAGTTTCCGGCGCTTTCACTGAAGAAATTGTAAAAGAAATGGCGTCACATGTGAAACGGCCGGCGATTTTGCCAATGTCAAATCCGACAACCCTTTCTGAAGCAAAACCGGAGGATTTAATCGAATGGACAGAAGGCCGTGCGCTGATCACGACAGGGAGCCCGTTCCCGCCAGTTGAATATAACGGAGTTACGTATCATATCGGGCAGGCAAACAACGCGCTTGTCTTCCCTGGTCTCGGTCTTGGAACGATTGTTACCAAATCAAAATTAATTACCGACGGCATGTTTGAAGCATGTGCCCGGGCAATCGCAGGTATGGTCAATGTCGGGGTGCCTGGCGCGCCGATGCTTCCAAAAGTTGAAGATTTGCGCACTGTTTCGGCAACCGTTGCTGTTGAAGTTGCAAAAACCGCGATGAAGGAAGGCGTCGCTACGGAAGAGCCTGAAGACATTATACAGGCAGTGCAGGATGCGATGTGGTATCCGGTATACAAACCGATCCGCGCGATATAATAAAAAAGAGCCGCTGCATAGGCAGCGGCTCAGGCTGTCGAGAAAATCTCGACAGCCTTTATTTTTCCCTTAAAATATCAATTCCCCTGTAATAAAATAAAAGAAAGACTGAAAAGGACGGTGTCTTTCTCATGTTCCACACAAGAAACTCTTCT
>NZ_JAXCHE010000011.1:0-103288 GCF_037027505.1 Bacillus sp. 204(2023)
AAAACATGAAGAAGATTGCCACATACCTAGCCAAGCAAGGCTAGGCATGTGGGAGTGCTTTTTCTGCACCTGAAATCAGATGAATATGTAAAGAAACAGCACAAAACAAAAAAGCTTGTAGAAAAAACACCGTTTTCTCTACAAGCTGAGGCTGAGTCATCAGCCTTCTTTTTTAGATAGTTGACAAAATCCTAAAATGGTTTTTTGTTTTAGGATTTTGTTACCTTTTCAGTTCAGCGTGATTGAAAACCTTTGAAGTCTAGGAAGGCCGAGCATTGGAGCACAACGAATATGTTTATTCGTGAGCACCGACGCGCAGGTCTGACAACGAATGCAAAGGTTTGTCGACACGCTGAAAGAAGGCTGAGTCATCAGCCTTCTTTTATTTTTCAACCTGCTGGTAATAAATGCTCGCAAGGATGACAAACGCAACCGTCAAAATGGGGAGGAGCGTTTCAACTGTGCCGTGCTGCGCCATAAAAAGCGACAGTTTTTTGTCTCTGACAATCATTTCTCCGCCAGTATAAGCAAGCAGCCCGCTTCCCGCGTAAATCAGAAGCGGTATTTTCTCTAGTGCAATATGGATGAGTTTGCTGCCCCAAATAATAACCGGAACCGATACACACAAACCTATAACAACGAGAGAAAACTCACCGTGTGATGCTCCCGCAACTGCGATGACGTTGTCCAGCGACATAAAGAGATCTGCAAGCACAATCGTTCGTATCGCTCTCCACAGGGAGGTGCTGCTTTTAATGTGTTTCGTGTCTTTTTTTTCAATCAGCAGCTGATATCCTAAATACAGCAGGAAAATTCCGCCGGCGCACTGCAAGAACGGAATGTTCAAAAGATATACTGCTGCACTTGTTAATCCGATTCTCATAGCAACGGCAATAAATGTTCCGAGAATAATGGCTTGCTGTCTTTGCTTGTCCGGCAAATGTCTGCTGGCCATGGCAATAACAACCGCGTTATCTCCGCCGAGGATCAGGTCAATCCCAACAATGACAAGCAGAGAAATCAGATAGTCATGCTCCATGAAGCGGCACCTCGCTTTCAGTCCTTCGCTTGTACTACTACTATATGAGACAGGTTGTATTTTATGATATCAGCCGCCTGAACTGCCGTTTTTTAGGCAAAGGTGCATTTTTATTTCTTTTGTGACTGTTTTATCATAAAATAGAAATACAAAGGAATTCACAATGGCCTTGGTTAAGGTTAAGATGTGGACGGAATGGGTAAAGTGTAGTAAAGTACAATTAATCGGGAGCTTAGATGTCCCTTCAACATCTTATATAGAAGGGAAGGTTGGCAAATGGAAATTGAAAGAATTAACGAGCATACAGTAAAATTTTATATGTCTTACGGAGATATTGAAGATCGCGGTTTTGACAGAGAAGAAATTTGGTATAACCGTGAGCGCAGTGAAGAACTTTTCTGGGAAGTCATGGATGAAGTTCATGAAGAAGAGGAATTCGCTGTGGAAGGCCCACTTTGGATTCAAGTTCAGGCACTGGACAAAGGATTAGAAATCATCGTCACAAAAGCCCAGCTTTCCAAAGACGGACAAAAGCTCGAACTGCCGATTCCTGAGGATAAAAAGCAAGAACCAGCATCTGAGGATCTTGACGCCTTGCTGGATGATTTCCAGAAAGAAGAGCAAGCCGTCAATCAGGAAGAGAAGGAGCAAAAGCTTCAATTTGTCTTGCGATTTGGCGATTTTGAGGATGTTATTTCTCTATCTAAATTGAACGTTAACGGAAGCAAAACGACTTTATATTCGTTTGAGAACCGATATTATTTATATGTAGATTTTTGCAATATGACTGATGAAGAGGTTGAAAATCAGCTAAGCATCCTGCTGGAGTACGCAAATGAATCCTCAATCAGCATACACCGTCTTGAAGAGTACGGCAAGCTGATTATTTCAGAGCATGCTCTAGAAACGATAAAAAAACACTTTGCATCATAGCAAACCGATTTCCTTCCGGAAATCGGTTTTTTTATGCACGAAAATGCCATTTTAGAGACGTGAAAAATCAAAAACATATAGACAAGCGGAAAATACAGCGAACAGGAGTTGATCATCTTTTCCAGAAAGTATACTTCATCTGGAAAGGAGAGATGACAATTGTTTAGTGCTGTAACTGAAGACGGCCAAATGTTTCACCTTCTAGGCGCTCAGCAAAACCAGAAATTAAAGCGGAGACGGTTCTTCTGTCCGGTATGCGGGGGAGAGCTAGCTGTGAAGCTCGGACTTCAAAAAGCGCCGCATTTTGCCCATAAACAGAACAAATCCTGCTCCATAGACATCGAACCGGAAAGCGCCTATCACTTAGAAGGAAAAAGACAGCTGTATGTATGGCTGAAAACACAACGGGCTTCACCAATATTGGAGCCGTATATAAGGACAATCAACCAAAGACCGGACGTCATGGCAAGAATCAAGGAGCATATGCTTGCTGTTGAATATCAATGCGCCACTATCGCTCCAGATGTCTTTCAAAAGCGGACAGAAGGCTTCAAACAAGAAGGAATCATCCCGCAGTGGATTATGGGATACAGCCGCTTAAAACGGACTGCTTCGTCCTTTTATCAGCTTTCAGCTTTTCATTGGCAGTTTATCAATGCAAGTCCATACAGAGAACTGATATGTTATTGTCCTGAAAGGCGTTCTTTTCTCCGGCTCAGCCACATCATTCCATTCTACACAAACCATTCTTATTCCTCAGTCCAAACGATCCCTCTCCATCGGGCAGGTGCAGACGATCTTTTTTTTACTGAACCGAAACCCTCAATTCAATATTCAGGCTGGACGAAAGCGATTCACCGTTTTCGCCATAAACCCCATCGGTTTAACTCCAAGGAAACAAATCGCCTTAGGCTGCTGTTTTATGAGAAGCGGCAGACGCCTTTTTCTTTTCTGCCGACTGAAGTGTTTGTTCCTGTTAGAAAAGGGGCAGTTTTTAAGAGTCCGGTTTTTGTGTGGCAAGGGTTTCTTTATTTGTTTATGACGGATCTTGGAGATAAACGTGCGCCAATTCGTTTTTCAGCCGTTTTGCAGCAGTGCAAACTGCACATTCATAATAAGAACATTGCACTCAGGTTCGAATGCAGCGAAGAGTGTCTTTCAGAAGCGGTTAAACAGTATATTGATTTTTTGTGCAAGAAGGGATTTTTAAGGGAGACTCAGAAAGAAGTATATGTGCTGAATCAGCCTGCAGGCGGCATACACTCCATGCAGGATCTCATAGAAAGAGACCGCAGCTGTTTTATAGAATGAGTTTGTCTTATTTGGCTCACCCTAAGACAAAGGTGGTGGGCAGGCTGTGAAAGGCACAAAAGGAAAGGTTTTTCGTGTTTTTACTGCTTTTTTGGCATTCGTTCTCTTCATTACTGCATATGATTTGACAAAAGGCAGTGAAAAACCGGAAGATATTCACAACACAAGTTTATTGAGAAACAGCTGTTTTTTCAATTGGCTTGAATCAAAGAAGACGAGGGGGATCACCATGGCTGAGGAAAAAAAAGCAAACCAACTGCCTGACAGAAGTGAGGTAAAGGCAGAAGACACATGGAGACTTGAGGATATTTTTCCTAGTGATGAGGCCTGGAATAAAGAATTTCAAGCTGTAAAAGAATTAATTCCGAATTTATCTAAGTATAAAGGAAAGCTGGCAGATTCAGCTGATCATTTATACGAGGCTCTTACGTATCAAGATAAAGTGATGGAGCGGCTGGGTAGGCTGTACACATATGCGCATATGCGCTCTGACCAGGATACTGGGAACTCCTTTTACCAGGGGCTGAATGACAAGGCGGGAAACCTGTATACACAGGCCGCAAGCGCGACAGCTTATTTGGTTCCGGAGATTTTATCCATAGAAGAAGACAAACTGCAGCAGTTCATTCTTGAAAAAGAAGAATTAAAGCTGTACTCTCATGCGATTGAGGAGATTACAAAGGAACGTCCGCATGTGCTGAGCGAGAAGGAAGAGGCACTGCTTGCTGAAGCCTCCGAGGTACTGGGGTCATCTTCAAATACATTCAGCGTGTTAAATAACGCAGATATAACGTTTCCGTCCATTAAAGACGAAGATGGGAATGAAAAACAGATCACTCACGGCAACTTTATTAATTTCTTGGAAAGTGAAAACCGTGAAGTCCGCAAAAATGCGTTTGACGCAGTGTATAAAACGTACGGACAATATAAAAACACAATGGCCACGACGCTTAGCGGCACTGTGAAAAAGGACAACTTCTACGCGAGAGTGAAGAAGTACAAGTCAGCGCGTGAGGCTGCGCTTTCTAACAACAGTATTCCTGAGGAAGTATACGATAACCTTGTTAAGACGATTAATAAGCATTTGCCGCTCCTGCACCGCTATATTGCGCTGAGAAAGAAAGTGCTTGAGCTTGATGAAGTGCATATCTATGACCTGTATACACCGCTTGTGAAAGATGCGGGGATGAAGGTGACATACGAGGAAGCCAAAGATTACATGCTGAAAGGCCTCGCACCTTTAGGGGAAGAATATGCCTCTATCCTAAAAGAAGGACTGGAAAACCGCTGGGTGGACGTTTACGAAAATAAAGGCAAACGCAATGGGGCTTATTCATCAGGAGCTTACGGCACGAATCCGTATATTTTGATGAACTGGCATAATAACGTCAATAATCTCTTTACGCTCGTGCACGAGTTTGGACATTCCGTACACAGCTACTATACGAGAAAGCACCAGCCTTATCCATACGGCAATTACAGTATCTTTGTCGCGGAAGTTGCCTCTACGACAAATGAAGCGCTCCTTGGCGAATATTTGCTGAACAATCTAGAGGATGAAAAACAGCGCTTATATATTCTCAACCATATGCTTGAGGGCTTCAGGGGAACTGTTTTCAGACAAACGATGTTCGCTGAATTTGAACATCTGATCCATACAAAGGCGCAAGAAGGCGAGCCGCTTACACCTGAGCTTCTGACAAATGTCTATTATGACCTGAATAAAAAGTATTTTGGAGACGGCATGGTGATTGATAAGGAAATCGGCCTTGAATGGTCGCGTATTCCGCACTTCTATTACAATTACTATGTGTATCAGTATGCGACAGGGTACAGCGCTGCCCAAGCATTAAGCAGCCAGATTTTGAAGGAAGGAAAGCCGGCGGTTGACCGATATATTGACTTCCTGAAAGCGGGAAGCTCACAATACCCGATTGATGTCCTGAAAAAAGCGGGTGTTGATATGACGTCTCCAGAGCCAATCGAAGCCGCGTGCAAAATGTTTGAAGAAAAACTTGATGAAATGGAAGAGCTGCTGATGAAAGTCAAGCAGTCTTAAAAAAGTAAGCCTGTGCGGAAATGACGCATAGGCTTTTTTAAAACCCTTTAAAGGTTTTCCGGTGATTCAAGCGGTAGAGGGTAAACAAAATAGACAGAAACAGCAGAGGAGAGGTAATATAAAGCGGCAGCATATGCATCATGCCTAAGATATTCAAGCAGAAAAAAACAGCAATGCACACAATTGAGATCAAAGTAGACATCATGGCGGTCCTCCTCGTCCTTTTTCCTTATAAGGATATGAGTGAATGCACTTCGTTATGTTTTGTGACAAAAATATGAACATTAAGCATAGAGGTTGTCAAAAGTCGACATCTTTTGTTATCATAAGGATGTGAAATTGATCACAAACAAACATTACCCCTTTGTTTGACCGTGAAAAATTTCTCCCATCCCCTTTGTTGTCGTTAAGACATATGAAACCGCGCTTATCCCGGCGCGGTTTCTTTAGCGCTAAAAACGGAACATATGTTTGGTTCAGGGCGTAAAAAAACAGCCTCAAGCATATGCACGCCTGCGGCTATTTTTCACATGATTGATATTCATCAGAATAAGTGCTGAGAGACTTCCAAAACATTCCGTGTTTGGCTTCCACTTTGGCAACCTTTTTAGCAAACGCCAGTTTTTTCATTTCTTTTTCTACCTCTTCAAGGCTCAGGTCATATACAAGAGCAATTTCCTTCGAGGCAACGAAGCGGAAATATTCAATAAAACATTCTAAAGGCGGTGTTTCCGACGGCTTCGGCTCGTCGCCAAGCATCTCAAATAAAATTTCTTCATATACATCATATGAGTAGCTGCCAGGAACTTTAAGCCCTTCATCCTCATGCTGCGTATTAAAAAACGTCAGTGTCGGATTAACAGAAACATCCATCTCAGCAGCAATTTTCATGTCACATTGAAGCGCCTTGACCGCGCTTTGAGAATGCAGATCTTTTTTGAATTCTTCAAGATCGAGACTTGTATTTTCAGCAATCTCCAAAAGCACATTTTCATCGGTGATGTTTTTCTTTGAAACAAATAGGCTCTCCTGCATATTTCTGAGAAATTGCATGCCGGCTTTTCGTCCTTGCAGTTCGGCTGCTTTAAAAGCGAGAGCAGCCATATAAGGCGATGAAAGCGGCTGATCCTGTTCGAACCAGACATTGCCGTCACATGACATGCCAGAGCGGCTCGCGATCTTTTCCCATGCTTCTGCGAGAAGATGCTTTTTTCGCTTTTTATTTAAAGCGGTAAGGCTTGCGGAAGCGATAATGCGTAAGGTGAAAAAACGTCCGTATCTGATTTTCAGCTTTTTGATGACGGGCTCTAAGGACCAGCATTCAGGACATAAAGGGTCTACAAACATATAAATTTCAAGCGGTTTTTTTGGATGACCGTGGCAATGGGCGAAGTATAGCTCATGCTGATAGTTTGTCAAGATGATCGATCCTCCGCTTCCGTTTGATTCACCATATGCCTTGCTGTCAACTCCAGCCGGCCAAACAAAAACTCACGAATTTCGCCCTCCAGCCCTACATGGTCCATTGCGTCCTTCATACAGCTGAGCCACGCATCAGCTCTCTCGTTTGTAATTGGAAAGGGAAGATGCCTTGCTCTGAGCATAGGATGGCCGTGCTCCTCAGTATAAAGCGGAGGCCCGCCTAAATACTGAGTTAAGAATTGCTTCTGTTTCCTGGCGGTTTCTGTCAAATCGCTTGGAAAAATCGGCTTCAGCAAAGGATGAGACGCGACACGCTCATAAAAAGTATCAACAAGTTGCGATAGAAGTTCCTCTCCAATCGCTTCATAAGGTGCGTTAAACGATTGTCCCATGTTGACTACTCCTTTAAATATGGCTAATAGGAATCATAAATCCTATTGCAAAAAGTAATTTACTGTATTTCATTGTTTCATCTAGATTTATTTTAGCAACAAGGCATCATTTCTACAAACAAACTGCCTTTTATGCGTTTGATGACTCATTTCGGCTGACAGCCAGGGTTTGTATTTCATATCATATCACATAAAAATCAGGAATGCGTAAGATTTCACTTCGCAAAAAAACCAGAGGGAAAGAGCACCTCTGGTTACGCGTAATAAGCTGAAGTTATTTTTTTTACATAGTTTTGCGTTTCTTGGAAAGGAGGAACGCCTCTGTATCGGTCAACATTCCCCGGTCCGGCGTTGTAAGCCGCTAATGCCATAGACACATTGCCGTCGTATTTATCCAGCATTTGTTTTAAATATTTCGTTCCGCCCTCCACATTTTGCTGCGGATCAAGCGGATTGGAAACGCCAAGTGAGCTTGCTGTTGACGGCATCAGCTGCATGAGGCCCATCGCACCTGCTCCGCTGACCGCTTTTGCATTAAAGCCTGATTCCTGTTTGATGACGGCGCGGATCAGTTTTTCATCAACGCCATATTTATCAGCGGCTTTTTTAATCGCACTGTCAATAGAGAAGTCTCCCGAACTGATCTGATTTGCTTCATGTTTGTTTGAAGCCGAATCTGCAGCAGCTGTTTCGGTGCTTTCTTCCGCTTTTGTGATTGAACCTGAATTGCTGCTCGTATATGAGTTAAGCCCATACGCTGAAAGCAGTGACGGCGCTGTTGGATTCGCGCTGTTCAGCATGCTGAGCGGGCTTGGCGATGAAGAAGGTGCTGATTGCTGAGATGCCAAACCGTTTGTATATTGGCTGAGCAAAGAACTGAAACTTGAAAGCGGGCTTTCCGTATTCTGAGTGTCCGAGCTGCTGCGTGCATTAGATATGGACTGTAATGCCTGAAGCTGAAGTAATGCTGCCCAATTCGTTACATTCACGATGTCATTCCACCTTATATAGACTTTCGTTTTTCTTCATAAAAACGCAGAATTTTATTTTTGGTTTCGCGCTGAGGAATGCTGAATTGCTGAAGCAGCTTTTCGAAGGCTTGTCTGCCCTCATCCCAATCCGCCGCCTCAAATTCAATTTCATAGTCCTCTTTATTTAAATATCGGCTGTGGTCTAAAACTATTAAGCCTTTTTCTGTTTCTTTTTCCGCACGGTTTGTTGCTAAAGATCCAAAGTATTGAATGGCATCCGTATCGATCTGAAGCTTGTGCAGCTGGTCCTTCACAGGGCCCTCGGGAACTGAAAATCCAGCGAGATCTGATACCTCTGAAAGCTGCTGGTGCGTTTCCAGAAGCCCCACATCAGCCGGCTCCTTTAATGTAAGGACATACTTTCCGTTTTTTCTGCGGATACGAAGCGCAGCATGTTTTTGTTTCAGCGCGAAGCTGTCTGTATCAAAATAATGATTCTTTTGATCTGTAAAATCTTTTTCTGTCAGCTGGAGTGCCGCTGCTATGTTTTTGAATTCTTGTTTGGTCAGCATGTTTTTAAATTCGATTTCAATTTCTTGGCTCATGATGCTCTTCCTTTCCGCCCTGTAAATCTTATTTTTACTATTATCTCTTTAGATGTTAGGTTTATCAATATCGAGCTCGATATGATAAAATGAATCTGTACTTTGTTTAAAAAAGGAGAGCATTATGCAAAACAGAATCGAAATTTTGAATGCAACATTATCGGATGATCAGCTTCGCCTTGCCTGTCAGACAGAAGGAAACGAAGCGGAACGCAAGCCGTCAGGTCAAATGCTTGTTGATTCTGACCACTTTGCTTTTGTATACATACTTGAATTAGCTGATTCTTTTGAATATGTCATTATAAAGGAACATGTATGGCCGGAACTGAAGCAGGCCCATGCACAAAAAATACCGGTTGTTTTAGAGGCAGGAGACCAAACAATTGAACTGGCAGGCCTGCATGAGGAGCTGGAATATCTTTTAGAAAATATAAAAGATAATGCAAACTACGGAGAAGAAATGGAAGAAAAAGTGAAACGCGTGTTTTTATAGAAACTGGTTCGGAATTGGGGGATGTATGATGGATGACAAACAATGGGAGCGTTTTTTAGTGCCGTACCGCCAGGCTGTCGAAGAGTTGAAAGTGAAGCTCAAGGGGATCCGCACACTATATGAATACGAGGACGACCATTCACCGATCGAATTTGTGACCGGACGCGTCAAGCCTGTGGCGAGCATACTTGAAAAAGCGAGACGGAAAAGCATACCGCTGCATGAAATTGAAACCATGCAGGACATTGCTGGACTTAGAATCATGTGCCAATTTGTCGATGACATCCAAATCGTAAAAGAGATGCTTTTTGCCAGAAAAGATTTCACCGTTGTGGATCAGAGGGATTATATTGCGGAACATAAAGAGAGCGGATACCGGTCATACCATCTTGTTGTGCTGTACCCTTTGCAGACGGTATCTGGAGAAAAGCATGTTCTCGTGGAAATCCAGATCCGTACACTGGCGATGAATTTTTGGGCGACCATTGAGCATTCATTGAATTATAAATACAGCGGAAACATTCCTGAAAAAGTAAAACTAAGGCTTCAGCGCGCTTCTGAAGCGGCTTCCCGGCTTGATGAAGAGATGTCGGAGATCAGGGGTGAAGTACAGGAAGCTCAAGCTGCCTTTTCAAGAAAGAAAAAAGGAAGCGAGCAACAATAGGTAAAGGGGAAGAAGAGCATGAAATTTGCCGTATCATCAAAAGGAGATCAAGTTTCTGATACGCTGAAAAGCAAAATACAGGCGTATTTATTGGATTTTGATATGGAACTGGATGAAAATGAACCGGAAATCGTTATTTCAGTCGGAGGCGACGGAACGCTTTTGTATGCTTTTCACAGATACAGCGACCGCTTGGACAAAACAGCATTTGTCGGCGTTCACACAGGTCATCTGGGTTTTTATGCCGACTGGGTTCCTCATGAAATTGAAAAACTTGTTCTTGCCATCGCGAAAACGCCGTATCATACAGTCGAATATCCGCTTCTCGAAGTCATTGTGACCTATCACGAAAACGAGCGGGAAGAAAGGTACTTAGCTTTGAATGAATGTACGATTAAAAGCATCGAAGGAAGCCTTGTTGCAGATGTGGAAATCAAAGGGCAGCTCTTTGAAACCTTCCGGGGCGACGGCCTCTGCCTGTCAACTCCGTCAGGCAGCACAGCCTACAATAAGGCGCTGGGCGGAGCGATTATCCATCCGTCTATCAGGGCGATCCAGCTTGCGGAAATGGCTTCAATTAATAACCGGGTGTTCCGTACGGTCGGATCACCTCTGCTTCTCCCATCCCATCATGATTGCATGATTAAGCCTAGAAACGAAGTTGACTTTCAAGTGACGATTGACCATTTAACCCTTCTCCATAAAGATGTAAAGTCGATACGCTGCCAGGTTGCATCCGAAAAAGTGCGGTTTGCGAGATTCCGTCCGTTTCCATTTTGGAAAAGAGTCCAGGATTCGTTTATTGGAAAAGGTGAATAGAAAGAGGACATATCGTGGAGCATTTTTTTATCAGAAAGAACATTACTTCCACTGAGGACGGGATGACTGTAAAGGAATATGCCAGTGAACTGGGAATTTCAAAACGTCTGCTGACCGATATTAAGTTTGGCGGGGGCGACCTGCAGATTAACGGTGAGCATGTGACGGTCAAATACGTTTTGAAAGAGGGAGATCTTCTTATCGTGAAGTTTCCTGAGGAGCAGGTGAGCGAGACGCTGTTGGCAGAGCCTGTTCCGCTCGATATCCTTTATGAGGATGAACATGTGCTTGTGATAAACAAGCAGCCGTATGTGTCATCAATCCCTTCGAGAGAGCACCCCTCCGGCAGCATTGCCAATGGAATTATTGATCATTATCAAACAACCGGAGTGAGGGCGACAGTACATCTTGTCACCCGGCTAGACCGGGATACATCAGGTGTCATGCTTGTTGCCAAGCATCGATTTGCCCACTCCATTTTATCGTCTGCGCAAAAAAACGGCCTTGTGAAACGCCGGTATGCGGCAGTGGTTCACGGGCGGATGGCACAGATGGAGGGAACAGTCGATGCTCCGATTGGCAGACATCCTGACAGTATAATTGAACGGACGGTAACGCCAGACGGCCAGAAGGCTGTTACGCATTTTTACGTCACATGTGCAAATGACGATATGACCTCGGTGACGTTGCAGCTTGAGACTGGACGAACCCATCAAATTCGTGTTCATATGAGTTATCTCGGGCATCCGTTGTGCGGCGATACACTGTACGGCGGAACGAGACAGGAAATTGGCCGGCAGTCTCTGCACAGCGAGCATCTTTCGTTTATCCATCCACTGACACAGGAGAACATGACGTTTCATGCTCCACTGCCTCAGGATATGAGAAAACTGATAAAAGGAGAGAATCATTGATTCCCTCCTTTTTTATATGGGGCGAAATCTTGATTCGTCGTAAGGCAGGGAGCTTGGAACAGAGACGGTTTCTATTTCTGGAAAGCGAAAGCCTGTCAGTTGATTTCCGAACACGCAGCCTGTATCAATGTTGATGGTGCGATTGACCTTCCGAGGCTCTTTCACAGGTGTATGACCGTATACCACCCAAGCCTTTCCGTTATAGGCTGCCGCCCAATCACGTCTGACAGGTCTGCCGTCCGGATATGTTTCACCTGTCACGTCACCGTAAAGCACAAAGTCCTTCACTCTCCGGGTATATTTGCCGATATCGTCAGCTCTTATGCCAGCATGGGCGACAACTAATTCTCCATTATGTAAGATGTCGTAAAGCGGCGCTGTTTCGTACAGCTTCATAAACTGTTCGCTGACTGCTTTTCTCTCATCCTTGGAAAGTTCCTCAAGCTCTGCCGCTGTTGTTTCGAGACCATGCATCACTTTTACCGGATTTCCTTTTAAATAGCGGTACAGCTTATTGCAATGGTTTCCCGGGACATAACGCACAGCGCCTTTTTCGTAAGCGCCGGCTACAAATCGGATGACCTCTATCGATTTAGGCCCTCTGTCAGTTAAATCTCCGGCAAAAACAAGCACCCTGCCTTCTTCGTGGACAGGTACTCCATTTTTGATTGTATAGCCAAGCTTTTGGATTAATGCAGTCATTTCGTCATAGCAGCCATGAATATCGCTGATGATATCGTAAGCCATGCGGTATCCTCCTTACCGATTGTTTTATTTATTATGAAGCAAAGTGTTGTGAGTCATCACAAGCTTTTATGTGCAAATTATAGAAGAATCATTTTCTAAACAGGATTAAGACCTTATCACTTTATTTTTCATCATCACCCTTGTTAAAATCGCGTTATGTTTTTTAAAAATGAGGTTTTGTTCTCTGAGTGAGAACTAGCATAACCCTGACTTAAAAAGGAGGTTCTGATTATGGCGCATACATCTGTCGCATCTTTAGTTGTTGTACTTATCGTTGCATTTTTGACACCCATCCTTTTGCATCGGTTTAAACTCAGCATCCCGGTTGTTGTTGCTGAAATCATTATGGGGCTGATTATTGGGAAAAGCGGCCTTAATTTAGTTGTGGAGGGTGACACCTGGCTCCAGACACTCTCTATGCTCGGATTTATCTTTTTAATGTTTTTAAGCGGGCTTGAAATTGATTTTTCGTCGTTTGAGAAAGGAAAGAAAAAGCAGTTCCTCCCGAATGGCAAGGAAGCGCCGAATACGTTTGCTGCGGCATCTGTTATTTTTGTCGGTATTTTTATTTTATCATTGCTCTTGTCCTATGGGTTCGTCTTGGCCGGATTTATCCAAAATGCTTTTTTGATGACCCTTATTATTTCAACGATTTCATTAGGCGTTGTCGTTCCAACATTAAAAGAAGAACGGATCATGAATTCGAATATCGGGCAGATTATTTTGCTTGTTGCTGTTATTGCTGATTTGGCCACGATGATTCTTCTTGCTGTTTTTTCTTCTTTATACGGAGAGGACAGCGGAAACATGTGGCTCCTGATGATTCTGTTTGCGGCCGGAGTGGTGCTTTACTTTTTCGGCCGGGTCTTCAAACATCGCTCTTTTGTTCAGTCCATGTCAAAAGGGACTATCCAGATCGGGACGCGTGCCATTTTTACGTTAATTATTGTACTCGTTGCCCTGTCTGAATCACTTGGGGCGGAAAATATTCTCGGCGCTTTCTTAGCGGGGGTTCTCGTTTCCCTGCTTTCGCCAAACAAAGAACTTGTTCAGCAGCTGGACTCATTCGGTTATGGGTTCTTAATACCGATTTTCTTTGTGATGGTCGGTGTGAAGCTGGATATTTGGACTCTTTTTCAGGATAAAACAATTTTAATCATGATTCCGCTCCTGCTGCTGGCGCTGTTAGTCAGCAAAATCATTCCTGTCATGTACTTAAAGAAGTGGTATGATAACCGAACCATTTTCGCGTCTGGTTTCCTGCTGACATCAACGCTTTCGCTCGTGATTGCCGCTGCAACAATCGGCCAGCAGCTTCACGTGATCAGCGCAAATATGTCAGGAGCGCTAATTTTAGTAGCCGTCATTGCAAGTATTTTTACGCCGATCTGTTTTAAAAAATTATACAAACGGGAAGAGCAGCCGGAGGAGAAAAAGACGATTACGTTCATTGGCGCCAATCAAATGACTTTGCCTGTTACACTTGAATTGCCAGAGGAAGAGTATGACGTGCGTGTTGTACACGTCTACCAAGAGAATGCGGAGGAAAAGCTGTCAGAATCAGTGTTTGCTGTTGAAACAATTTCTGACTATGAACACGAGACGCTTGAATCACTCGGCATTTTTGAAACGGATATCCTCGTTGTGGCGACAGGAAATGAAGATATGAATGCAGACATTGCATTACTTGCAAAAGAAAAAGGCACAGAAAGAGTCATTGCAAGCGTAGGGTCACCAGAGCATGAAGCAGCTCTGAAGGAGCAGGGAATCAGCATCTTTTCTATTCTGCTGTCGACAAAAACGCTGCTTCGCGCACTGATAGAAGCGCCTGGCGTCATGAAGCTGCTCACGAACCAAGAGTCTTCGCTGTATCAAATTAATATGGAGAACAGTAAATATGATGGTGTCATTTTACGGGAATTCCCTTTAACAGGTGACGTCATCTTTGTCAGGATCTTCAGAGGTGTGGACAGCATCGTTCCTCATGGGGATACTAGGCTGAAACTGGGAGATCGCTTAATTGTCACCGGATCTCGGGGATACGTAACGGATCTTAAGAAAACATTGGAAGGATAAATCTTGACCAAATAAGGATTCGTGTTAATATAGAGGTGCAGAACAATTCAATATGTATTCGTTTAACCACTAGGGGTGTCCTTCATAAGGGCTGAGATAAAAGTGTGACTTTTAGACCCTCATAACTTGAACAGGTTCAGACCTGCGTAGGGAAGTGGAGCGGTATTTGTGTTATTTTACTATGCCAATTCCAAACCACTTTTCCTTGCGGGAAAGTGGTTTTTTTATTTTCAGAGGGGGAATGATTTGTGAAGTTTTCAGAAGAATGCCGCAGTGCAGCCGCAGAATGGTGGGAGGGGAGCTTTGTCCATCCGTTCGTTCAAGGAATCGGTGACGGAACGCTTCCGATTGACCGTTTTAAATACTACGTACTTCAGGATTCCTATTATTTAACGCATTTTGCAAAGGTGCAGTCATTTGGCGCCGCTTATGCGAAGGACCTTTATACAACGGGGCGGATGGCAAGCCATGCCCAAGGTACATATGAGGCGGAAATGGCGCTTCATCGGGAGTTTGCCGAGCTGTTGGAAATCAGCGAGGAAGAGCGTAAGGCGTTTAAGCCGTCTCCTACTGCGTATTCTTATACATCCCATATGTATCGTTCGGTTTTGAGTGGGAATTTCGCAGAAATCTTAGCGGCCTTGCTGCCATGCTATTGGCTCTATTACGAGGTTGGTGAGAAATTGCTGCATTGTGATCCGAGGCATCCAATTTATCAGAAGTGGATTGGCACATATGGCGGTGATTGGTTTAGACAACAGGTCGAGGAGCAAATCAACCGCTTTGATGAGCTGGCGGAAAACAGCACGGAGGAAGTGCGTGCCAAGATGAAAGAGAATTTTGTCATCTCCAGCTTCTATGAATATCAATTTTGGGGAATGGCCTATCAAAAAGAAGGCTGGTCGGAGCGCGGCATAAAAGAGGTGGAGGAATGTGGAGCTTCACGCCATAACGGATAACTGCAAGCCGGTAGAAGAGCTAGCGAGAACCATCATTTCGATTCAGAATGAAGTTGATTTTATTCACATTCGGGAACGCTCAAAATCGGCGGCGGATATTCTGAAACTGCTCGAGCTTATTTTTGAAGGCGGTATAGATAAACGAAAACTGGTGATGAACGGGCGCGTGGATATTGCACTTTTCTCTACTATTTACCGCGTGCAGCTGCCAAGCGGCAGCTTTTCACCGAAGCAGGTCAGAGCCAGATTTCCACACCTTCATATCGGGAGGTCAGTGCATTCACTGGAGGAAGCGGTTCAAGCAGAAAAGGAAGACGCGGACTACGTGCTGTTCGGCCATGTGTTTGAAACGGATTGCAAAAAGGGTCTTGAAGGCAGAGGAGTATCTTTGCTGTCAGATATCAAACAGCGGATTTCCATCCCGGTTATAGCCATCGGAGGGATGACGCCGGACAGGTTAAGAGACGTAAAACAAGCAGGGGCAGACGGCATTGCTGTCATGTCAGGAATTTTCTCTTCCGCTGAGCCCTTGGAAGCAGCCAGACGATATTCCCGCAAGCTAAAGGAGATGCGCTATGAAAAGGCATTATGAAGCAGTGGTGATTGGAGGCGGAATTATCGGTTCCGCGATTGCTTATCATTTGGCAAAGGAAAACAAAAGCACCGCATTGTTTGAAAGCGGAACAATGGGCGGCAGAACGACAAGTGCCGCTGCTGGAATGCTGGGCGCCCATGCCGAATGCGAGGAACGTGACGCGTTTTTTGATTTCGCCATGCACAGCCAGCGTCTGTACAAAGGTCTTGGAGAAGAGCTTTATGCATTATCCGGTGTGGATATCAGGCAGCATAACGGCGGTATGTTTAAGCTTGCATTTTCTGAAGAAGATGTGCTGCAGCTGAGACAGATGGACGATTTGGACTCTGTCAGCTGGTATTCAAAAGAAGAGGTGTTAGAAAAAGAGCCGTATGCGTCTGGTGACATCTTTGGTGCATCTTTTATTCAGGATGATGTGCATGTGGAGCCTTATTTTGTTTGCAAGGCATATGTGAAAGCAGCAAAAATGCTTGGGGCGGAGATTTTTGAGCATACGCCCGTCCTGCATGTCGAACGTGACGGTGAAGCCCTGTTCATCAAGACCCCTAGCGGAGACGTATGGGCTAATCATGTTGTCGTTGCCAGCGGGGTGTGGAGCGGAATGTTTTTTAAACAGCTTGGACTGAACAATGCTTTTCTCCCTGTAAAAGGGGAGTGCCTGTCCGTTTGGAATGATGATATCCCGCTGACAAAAACGCTTTACCATGATCATTGCTATATCGTACCGAGAAAAAGCGGCAAACTGGTTGTCGGCGCGACAATGAAGCCGGGGGACTGGAGTGAAACACCGGATCTTGGCGGATTGGAATCGGTTATGAAAAAAGCAAAAACGATGCTGCCGGCTATACAGAATATGAAGGTGGATCGTTTTTGGGCGGGACTCCGTCCGGGAACAAAGGATGGAAAACCGTACATCGGCAGACATCCTGAGGACAGCCGTATTTTATTTGCGGCTGGCCATTTCAGAAATGGGATCCTGCTTGCTCCCGCAACGGGCGCTTTGATCAGTGATCTCATCATGAATAAAGAGGTCAACCAAGACTGGCTGCACGCATTCCGAATTGATCGCAAGGAGGCGGTTCAGATATGATGCTACAGCTGAACGGTAAAGACGTGAAGTGGGAAAAAGACACAGGTACAATTCAAGACCTGCTGGCGTCGTATCAGCTTGAAAATAAAATCGTTATCGTGGAAAGAAATAAAGAAATAATCGGGAAAGAACGCTATCACGAGGTTGAGCTTTGTGATCGTGATGTCATTGAAATTGTCCATTTTGTAGGAGGCGGATGAGCATGTTAACAATTGGCGGAAAATCATTTCAATCAAGATTGCTGCTGGGCACGGGGAAATACCCATCGTTTGACATTCAAAAGGAAGCAGTAGCTGTTTCTGAGTCTGATATTTTAACATTTGCTGTAAGGAGAATGAACATCTTTGAAGCATCTCAGCCGAATTTTCTGGAACAGCTTGATTTATCCAAATATACGCTTTTGCCGAATACAGCGGGCGCCAGCACTGCTGAAGAAGCGGTTCGGATTGCAAGGCTGGCGAAAGCGTCAGGCCTTTGTGACATGATTAAAGTTGAAGTCATCGGATGCAGCCGTTCCTTGCTGCCTGACCCTGTTGAGACATTAAAAGCGTCTGAACAGCTTCTTGAAGAAGGCTTTATTGTGCTCCCGTACACGTCGGATGACGTTGTGCTGGCGAGAAAGCTGGAAGAGCTCGGCGTTCATGCCATTATGCCGGGTGCATCTCCGATTGGATCGGGACAAGGAATCTTAAATCCTTTGAATCTGTCATTTATTATTGAACAGGCGAAAGTGCCGGTCATCGTGGATGCGGGAATCGGCTCGCCTAAAGATGCGGCATACGCAATGGAGCTTGGAGCGGATGGCGTACTGCTCAATACGGCTGTATCGGGCGCTGACGATCCTGTGAAAATGGCTCGTGCCATGAAGCTCGCGGTGGAAGCAGGACGCCTTTCTTATGAGGCGGGCCGAATCCCGCTTAAGCAATACGGAACGGCAAGCAGTCCGGGAGAAGGTCTTCCTGTATGACAGGCAGGTATTCAAGGCAGGAGCTGTTTGCTCCGATCGGCCCATCCGGCCAGAAAAAATTGAAAGAAGCGCGCGCCGTAATTATCGGCGCCGGCGCGCTCGGAACAGCCAGTGCAGAAATGCTGGTGAGAGCGGGAGTCGGCTCTGTGAAAATTGCCGACAGAGATTATGTTGAATGGAGCAACCTCCAGCGCCAACAGCTTTATACAGAAGATGATGTCAAAAAAGAAATGCCGAAAGCAGCCGCTGCGGAGCGCCGTCTCCGTTCGATTAACAGCGATGTTGATGTGACCGGACTTGTCATGGATGTGACAGCAGAAAATATCTTCGAGCTGATTAGGGATGCATCGATTATTGTGGATGCGGCTGATAATTTTGAAACCCGCCTGATTGTAAATGATGCTGCGGTAAAGGAAGGGATTCCTTTTCTTTACGGTGCCTGTGTAGGGAGCTACGGCCTCACCTTTACCGTGGTGCCGGGTTCTACTCCTTGCCTGCATTGCTTGCTCGATACACTTCCGGTTGGCGGAGCAACATGTGACACAGCCGGCATCATCAGTCCGGCTGTTTTGCAGGTAGCAGTCTTTCAGGTAACAGATGCACTGAAGCTGCTGACGGGAGAGGAGTGCGAGCCGGTGCTGCGCTCCTTTGATTTGTGGAAAAATGAGCGGTCAGAAGTGAGAGCGGCCAGTCTCATACATGACGCATGCCCAAGCTGCGGCACAAAGGATTTTCCGTTTTTGTCATATGAAAATCAAACAAAAGCGGCTGTATTGTGCGGCAGGAACACGGTGCAGATCAGATCATCTATTACGAAAGAAGCGGATCTTGAAGCGCTTGCCGGTCAGCTGAGGCAGGCCGGGCTTGAAGTAGCTGCGAACCCGTTTTTAATTTCCTGCCGCTCGGATGATATGAAAATGGTGCTGTTCCGGGACGGCAGAGCTTTGATCCATGGAACAAATGATATTGCCCGGGCAAAATCCATTTATCATAAATGGATCGGGTAATAAAAGGAGTGTAGTGTAATGAGTATATATAAAGCATTGACAATCGCCGGATCAGATTCAGGCGGCGGCGCAGGGATACAGGCTGATATTAAAACCTTTCAAGAGCTTGATGTATTCGGAATGTCTGCGATTACAGCGGTAACCGCTCAAAATACGCTTGGCGTTCATGGGGTGCATCCGCTGACTGTAGAGGCGTTGAGACAGCAAATTGACGCTGTTGCTGAGGATTTGAGACCGGATGCAGTCAAAACGGGAATGCTCTGGAATGCCGACATGATTGAAGAAGTGGCAAGAAAAATTGACGAGTACGGATTCAATCGCGTAATTGTTGATCCGGTTATGATCGCAAAGGGCGGGGCATCCTTGCTGCGTGATGAGTCAGTTGCCACCTTAAAGGAGTTGCTCATTCCAAGAAGCTACGCGATTACGCCGAATGTCCCGGAAGCAGAAACGCTAACAGGAATGACAATCAGCTCGCTGGATGACCGGAAAAAAGCAGCAGAGCAGCTCGTCAAGATGGGTGCGCAGCATGTCATTATCAAAGGCGGGCACCAGCCTGAGGACAATCACATTACTGACCTTCTTTTTGATGGCAGCATGTTTATGCAAATCACCCATCCTTATATCAATACGAAGCATACGCATGGCACAGGCTGTACCTTTGCTGCGGCTTTAACGGCCCAAACGGCTAAAGGAGACAGCATCCATCAGGCATTTGAGGTTGCGGCCAACTTTGTCCGTGAAGCGGTGGAAAATGCGCTCGGCATCGGATCGGGACACGGGCCGACAAACCATTTCGCTTTTAAACGAAACAGCTTAAATACAAGCCGATGAGGTCACCAGCTGATGGTGATCTCTTTTGCGTTTGCTACGGTATGCGCTTTTCATCTGAACAAGGTTATGATATGATAGGAATTAAGATCAGGTACTAATACTATGTCTTTATTAAATATAGGAGGCTTTATACATATGAATTTTTCACTTGAAGGCCGCAACATTGTTGTGATGGGGGTAGCCAACAAACGCAGCATCGCCTGGGGCATTGCGCGTTCTTTACATGAAGCGGGTGCACGTTTGATTTTCACATACGCTGGTGAACGCCTGGAGAAATCCGTTCACGAGCTTGCCGGAACATTAGACCGCAACGACTCCATTATCCTTCCTTGCGATGTTACAAACGACGCAGAAATCGAAACTTGCTTCGCAAGCATTAAGGAGCAGGTCGGTGTAATCCACGGTATCGCGCATTGTATCGCGTTTGCCAACAAAGAAGAGCTTGTCGGCGAATACTTAAACACAAATCGTGACGGCTTCCTTTTGGCTCATAACATCAGCTCATATTCTCTGACTGCTGTTGTCAAAGCGGCACGCCCGATGATGACTGAAGGCGGAAGCATTGTCACTTTGACGTACCTTGGCGGAGAGCTTGTGATGCCAAACTACAACGTCATGGGTGTAGCAAAAGCTTCTCTTGATGCAAGTGTGAAATATTTAGCTGCTGACTTAGGAAAAGAAAATATCCGCGTCAACAGCATTTCTGCCGGCCCGATCAGAACATTATCTGCTAAAGGCATCAGCGATTTCAACTCTATCTTAAAAGACATCGAAGAGCGTGCACCGCTCCGCCGCACGACAACACCTGAAGAAGTGGGCGATACAGCTGCATTCTTGTTCAGCGATATGTCCCGCGGGATTACAGGTGAAAATCTTCACGTTGATTCAGGTTTCCATATCACTGCCCGCTAAGCAGAATCTATATCAAGCAATCCCGAATAGGGATTGCTTTTTTATTTCTTCTGATTTTCAGCTTTCTGTCATATAGATAGAATATGACACAATCGGAGGGATGAAGATGTCTAATAAGAAAAGAAACGCGGATAAAAAACCGCTCATGTATATTGTTCAGCCGGATTATGCAGAAACCACAAGGTCATCCATGCAGGAGATTGTCATCAAAAGAAAGGCCGACAAATCTGCTCCGCCAAAAGCTGAGGAAAAGCCGGCTTACCATGAGAAGCAGCAGGAGGAAGCCGTGGCACAGGATGTCCTGCAAGAAGACCAAAAGCCTGCAGCCGAACCAGTGAGTCAGCAAACACAAGAGGCGAGAGAGCCAGAGAACATAAAAAGCCAAGAGGAACAGAAAGCAGAGCCGCAGGCCGTAGAAGCAACCGTTGAACACGAGCCCCCGAAAGCAGAAAAAAAGGAAGAGCCTGCACTTGAGACCCGGAAGCCTGAGAAAGAACCGGAAGCTGTCCATAGTGCTGATAAAGCGGAGGAAAAAGCACCGCCGGCACGAAAAGTGAAAAAACCGATGAGCAAGATGACGATCCACGAAAAAATTGATTTTTTAACAAAGCTGCCTCATAACATGCCGAGAGCGCTTTGTTTGATTGAAGCCAATGGAAGAACGTACAGGGGCGTGATTGTCGGAAGAAGAAATGATTCCGTCCTGCTTCGAACAACCGGAAACGGAGCCCCAACCGAACTGGCAATCGATGATATTACCTCTTTGCACCCGCTCGGTTTTTAACGAAAAAGAAAAAAGCTGCCCGGCTGATGTTGCCGGACAGCTTTTTTACATAGAGAAAAGCCTGCAGGCCTGCAAGCTTTTCCAGCTTATGATTAATGATGATGATGTGTACGATTGATTAATCGAGGATTTAAGCAGTTGATTGCGCAGAAGCAGTCTAAGTCAACTTCAATACAGTAGTTCGTTTTTTCGAGTCGGAACACTTCACACACCGTATCTTTATCGGTGAAGTCCAAAATGTGTTTGTGTTCGTCAAATGCGATTAATAATGACAGTGTTGCGCAGCTTCCATGCACTCTTTCGACCCTGAAAAATACTGTATTAAAGCAAGGGCCGTTATCGAGTTCGCCGACATTTCCGAAGGCGACTAATGGCGTTGATTTTGATGTAAATATTGCAAAAGGCACTGTGTCGCCTAACGAATGGCTTACAGATAAAAGCTTAGAGTGGCAGCCGGTTGGGCAGTCCTCTTCAACAGCGTTTTGCAGTTCTTCAATATTTTCTACAGCTTCACGCACGCAGCTTGATGTTTTCTGGCTCATATTATCCCTCCTGCCTTATAAATTTGAGACTGGCGAAATGATGGAGAGTCAGCTGCCTCACGCTGGAAGCAGCTGAATGATTTGCACCTGTAATAGAGTTTGGAAGGGGATTCCTCTTTACAAGTGTTTATCCATTGTGATGATGCTTTTTATCTTTATGAGGCGATGTTCTGTCAACTAACTCTGGTGATAGGCATTGAATCGCGCAGAAGCATCCGAGATCCACTTCAATGCAGAAATCTGTTTTTTCTAGCCCGAAGAAATCCGGGTCGCAAGGGTGGCAAACACTTAAGGTATCGCCTTTGACATCGACCGGGCGTAAAATAGAAAGTGTTGCACAGCAATCGCATAATTTTTCGACGCGGAAGAAAATGGATTCAAAGCATTGCATATCATCCACAAATCCCCCTACGTTTCCGAATGTGGAGAACAATCCGCCTTTTTTATCGAAAACGAGAAACGGAATTGTGTCTTTTCCAGCAATCGTAGGGTTTAAAAGGTTAGTATAGCAGCCAGTCGGACACTGTTCTTCAACTGCCTCCTGCTCTGCTAAAATCTTTTCCACTGCATCGCATACACAGTTCTCATGCCGGCCATGGGTTTTTCCGCAGCTCATTGATTTCAGCTCCTTCTTTATAGGGTATTTGACTTTAGTCCTTAACAACATATGTACCCGTGCCCCACTTGGTGTGGGTGAACGTCTATATATTCATCATATGCTTGGAAAATAAGAAAAAGCAGAGCGTTTTTAGCTCTGCTTTTAGGTTCTAGAGGACAAGAGTGATGACTAGGACAGCGATCAGAACGTTTGTAGCTGTAGAGACAAGGGTTGCGATATCGGCATCTACTGTTGTGACGTTTACGCCGCGGGAGCATTCGATAAGAAGTTTCTGGCGGTTTACTTGCTTGTTAGCTGTAAGCTGCAATAAATCTTGTGCGACTAATTCAGCAATAACGCCATCTGCAATGGAGGTGAGAGCTACTGTCAAGACAGCTGCATTAAGCGCTGTTACAATAGATGTTACGGCTTGAACGTCTGTAGATGAAACGTTGATGTCACAAGAGTCTCTGATAATAATCGTCTCATCTGAGACTTGTTTGTTGAGATTTGCCTGAGCTAGATCTTGGTCGATAAAGGCGTTGTTGTCATTGCCAAACCCATTGTTATTGCAGCAAATATCGCAATTGCATTTTCTTTCTTCTTTTTCTTTCTCTTTGTGCTCTAACGGATGGTCACAGTCAGGATCAAGTGCAACCCAAGAGTATGGTCTGCTTTCCATATCTATTCCTCCTTTTCTTTTACTGTTATTAAATGAGCGAGCCTCTTACTTTGACTGAGGCATTTATCTTGATGATGTGCCCTATTTTTTATGATTAATTTGAATTGTTATTGTTTTGCCGTCTTTGTCTGAGCTGTTCAATGAGCTGCTCTCTGCGGCTAAGTGGTTTATCGCTCTTTTGCTCTTGTACGGCTTCTTCTTCTTTTTTCTTCTTGTGTTTTTCAGCTAGCTCCGCTGATTTCGCTTGCAGGTCTTTTACCATATTCAAAAGCATTTCTTTTTCTTCATCTGATACTTTTTTCATTTTGTCTTTTGTGATGCCGTGTTTTACAAATATGTTTTGGACCAGCATTTTCATCATTGGATCAACTTCTGGGAGCTTTTCAAGCTCTTCTTTGATTTTATCGTTATCTGACATTTGTTCTCACCTCAACTTTTAGTTTGTGAAAAGAAAGGGTTAAAGGATGTCGAATTCAAGGAGCATACTGTTTAACACCTGAAGCAAGATTTGTACAAAGGTTATTATTTCGTCTGCAGACAAAGTAATCTTGATGTTTCGGCTGTTGATAATTTTAATGATGGTTCTTTTTTTGATTTGAGAGTTATCAAGAATGAGTATT
The DNA here is from genome assembly GCF_037027505.1 of Bacillus sp. 204(2023). NCBI lineage: Bacteria > Bacillati > Bacillota > Bacilli > Caryophanales > Bacillaceae > Bacillus > Bacillus sp. 204(2023). The sequence continues at coordinate 24,036 of NZ_JAXCHE010000011.1, forward strand.
TCGCTTGCTACTGTGTCGGCCAAGTCCTCGTCGGCAATAACGAGCTGTGTCAGCAGGATAATCAATGTTGTAACCAAGGCTTGTATAGAAAGGGCAGCTGTTATATGTGACGTATCTATTGTGATATTTTCGCAATCAATCACTTCGATCTGCTGCTCGAATTCGCTTGATAATTGCTCAAATATGTCAGGATGCAGGGATTCAATTTTTGTTTCAAATGACATAACCTTCACTCCTTTCTTATCCATACTCTATATAATGCAAATGGGGTGCAGAGCGGAATAATAAAAATAACCAATTTTCTGCCGGACAAGATACAATTCATGAAGAATAGGGTTTTCGCATATATGTGAAGGGATCATGATTGGCAAAGGAGTGAACGAGTGGTTATAAATGGGCTGACAATTGTTCTTCTATCGCTTGCGGTCTTTCGGCTCGCCCGCCTGCTGGTGTTTGACACGATTATGGCGCCGCTTCGCAGTCTGTTTCATGAAGAGAAGGAAGAAAAGGATGCGGACGGGAACATTGAAACCTATATCGTGATTAAAGGAACCGGTGTCAGGGCGTTTATTGGTGAATTGCTGAGCTGCTATTGGTGCACAGGCGTGTGGTGTGCCGGCTTTTTGATTTTATGCCAGGCGTTGATCCCGCAAGCGGCGCAGTGGCTGATTTTACTTTTGGCGATCGCCGGCCTTGCCGGCATCATAGAAACGCTCGTATCAAAATGGCTGCAAGAATAAGGCGTTACCACCAGCAACTTTCTGTCAGAATACGCATAAAGTAGCATATATGACATAAGGAAAGGAAGGGGACAAAAATGAATCAACATAATAAACCTTCCCAAAAATCTCCATATACAGATTCGTCGTATCAATCAAAAAAGATAAAAAAGAAAGGCTGCGGGTGCGGAAATAAAAAGAAAAAGCCTCAATAGCTAGCCTGGCAAAGAAACCGGAGAACTCCGGTTTTTTGTTTTTTAACGGGGCGGCCTCGCTCAGCATATATCATAAGCGGGGGGATAAAAGTGAATGAGTTTGAAAAATGGATAGAAGGAAGATATGAACCACACGAACAAAAGCAAAAAGAGCATGAAAACACGATGGGCAGTATCAGAAAAGACTTGGATGCATTTGATAAAGCCGGTCTGGAATTTGAAGATGAGATTGAAGAGCTGGCTGAAAAAACAGAGGCCTTACTTAAAAAACATCAAGCTCAATATGATCAATCGTAAATCCGCAAACGCCCTATGCGAATATCCAAGCCGATCCAAGCAGCTCACATAGTGTATAGAGAGTAAAGGAGGTGCTTATCTATGGGCTTTGGATACGGATTCGGCGGCGGCTACGGCGGCGGCTGTTATGGCGGTTATGCTGGCGGTTACGGCGGCGGCTATGGTTCAACATTTGTTTTGTTGGTCGTATTATTCATTCTCCTCATCATCGTAGGTGCATCTTTCTTTTAAGATGTATTGAGGAAGTACGGGTTATAACCCGTGCTTCCTTGCCTTGTGTTTATTTTTAAAAATGTTGGAAAAGCACATTGTATTATGTGCATTCATACAATACCGTATTACTCCGCCAAAAGGAGGCGCATTATGGATAATCAATTTTTTAAGAACATCGAAAAGAAAACAGGTGTGAAGATGCAGGATGTAATGAATCTTGCCGGATCACTCCAAAACGCTAATTTTAAAGATGAAAATACAGTGCGCAGTGTGATTAACCGCGTAGCGCAGATGGCAAACAGACGCGTGCCAAAAGAATTAGAAGATAAAATTGTGGAATCTATTACAAGCGGAAAAGAAAAGCTTGATTTTGGCACGATTTCTAAAATGATGGATAATAAATAAGTGGATGGCCTGGCTGACTCACTGCAGCGGGCCTTTTTTTACAGTAAAAACCCGGCAGTAATCTGCCGGGCTGTTAATGATGCAAGGGCTGTCTTGCTTTCTGTAGCAGGGGATACAAAAATCTTGAGCGATTGGCTGTTTTGCCGCGTCTGTTAGCGGGGCAAGACAAATATAAATGCTGTTTCGCCCGGGTCATGGCTACATATAAAAGGCGTCTTTCCTCCTCAAGAGCGGCCTCGTCTCCTTTTCTTGCCGTTTCTAATGAGAAATCGTGCGGAATCGAGCCGTCTACAGTGCCTAATACGTAGACTGTTTTGAATTCAAGGCCTTTTGACCGGTGAATGGTCATCAGCTGAACGCCGTGTTCATCCGTTCTGTTTTTCTCAGCGGCCCTCATATGGTCTACGTGGGCAAGAAAGTCAGGAATCGTTTTGAACTTCTTGGCGACAACCTTGATGTCGCGCAGGTCATCGGAACCTTTTTCAAGCTTGTTGCCCTCATTGCCCCGCTTTTTTAAATACTCGGAGAAGCCCATTTTTCCTTCTGCAAAGGTGATGGCTTCTACGGGCTTCATCGTGCGGAGGCTTGCAAAAAACGGTACGATTTTCTTGATTTTGTCCAGCTGGAATGGCTTCAGATCAGGCAATTTGGCCAGCGCTTTGATCATGGTACAGTCCTCTGTAATCGAGAGCGCCTTCAGCGTATTCAAAGCGGACTGTTTTAAAAACAAGGCGGGAAGCAAGTGTTTAATCGCTTCGGTGTCATCCTCATTTTGGCTGGCATACAAGTAGGCGAGAATCTGGCGGACGATCCGTCTGCTATAAAACGATTGGACGCCGCGGTCAGCTGTATACGGAATTGACGATTGATGAAGCCTTTCATATATAGCACGGCCTCCGCTGTTTGTGCGGTAAAGAACCGCAAAGTCTTCTGGACTGGCTCCATTTTGAATTTTTTCTTTGATATCGGAAACGACCATTGTGGCTTCTTCCTCTTCATCATAAGGATAAAACAGCACAGGGGCCTGAATGTCATCGCGGGCCGCTTCAAGCGTTTTGGCATATCTGTTTTTGTTCTTTTTCACAACGATATCAGCACTAGAGACGATCGGGTGCGTAGACCTGTAGTTCGCAGTTAAATAGATCGTCTTCGCTCCCGGATAATCCTTTTGAAAATCAAGAATGAAAGACGGATTGCTTCCGCGAAACGCGTAGATGGACTGGTCATCGTCTCCGACACAGCACAGGTTTTGCTCCGGGCTGGCGAGCATTTGCATGATTTTGTATTGAACCGGATTAATGTCCTGAAACTCATCAATTAAGATATACGTAAACCGAGATTGATATTGTTCCAGAAGGTCAGGCCGCTCGATAAACAATTCATAGCAGGCTGAAGCCATGTCATCAAAATCAAATTGGCTGTGTTCTTTTTTCTGGCGTTCATAATGTTCATATAAACGATAAACTTGTTTTTCCCACTCATCTTTTAGAGGGATGCGTTCATTTGGGACATAAGTGTTTTTCCAAAAACCGATCTGCTGCAGGGCTTGGTCAACTGGGAATTCTTTCTCATCGATGCCTTCTTCATAGAGTGCTTTTTTGATATATTGTTCCCGCTGCCACTCCATTTTCAGCAGATGCTCACCGTTCCATTTAGCAGAATTAGAGTGATACAAGATCTTATAAAACAGACTGTGGAATGTTCCTGTCACAAGTCTTCTGACTTTTGCCGGCTGTAATCCGTACTGGTTCGCCATACGCTCTTTCATTTCAGCGACAGCTTTTGTTGTAAAGGTGACAAGCAGCATATTTTCAGGCGGTATGCCTAAGTGTTCGATCATGTGGGCGGCACGGGCTGTCAGCACCCGTGTTTTTCCGCTCCCCGCACCTGCAAGCACGAGCAGCGGGCCCTCTGTTTCCGTGACAGCTTTCAGTTGATCCGTGTTTAAACCGACAGACGGAAAAAGGCTCGTATCGGGTTCTATTGTTTTTGGCACAAATGGTGTTCCTGGTATAATGCTTCTAGGGCGGTGCCATTCCGTAACAGCTGGGGACGGGTCAGCGGCGATCGCTTTTCCCTTGGGTAAACGAATGACACCGGATTCCTGATCGTCTTCTTTTTTTTCCTCTTTAGAGGGCTTTGGTTCGCACGCCTCCTCACATGCCGGAAAATCGCCTGGCTGGCGATGGATAAACTCTGGCGGATCGGCGATGTTAAGCCGTAACAAAACGGGCTTTCCGCAATGAGAACAAAATAAATGTCCTTTTATTCCCTCTTCAAAGAGGAATTGATAATGTTCTCTCGAATATGTATGTAAATGTATGATTCTATCATTCAGTCGGGCGCATTTCAAAAAGGGGTCCTCCCAATCAAAAGGTGTTCATTACAGACAATGACTATCATATCAAAAGAAATGTGTTTCAAAAAGTAAGTTTAAGGGAAAAGAGACAGCAGAGGGGTGGGTATTGTATGATATATGCAGGTCAAATTCAGAACCAGCAATACGCTCAATATGCTAATAGAACGATTGGACATAAGCAGGATTATGCCGGAACCGAAAAAATCAGCTATGTGCCGTTTCAGCGGGTATACAAAGAACTGGAAAAGCAGCAGGAGAATCAAACGGCCGCTGAAAGAAAAGTAAACGAAATGAAACGTAAGCGCTCTCTTTATAAGAGGTTGCGAGAAAAAGGAATGGGCACATATATTAATCGATATGTATAAAAAACCGTTCATACCAGAGAACGGTTTTTTATATGCAGTAAAATCCGGATCTCAAAAGATCCGGATGCGTTCAGTCCTTCATCATTTGTAAGTGCGGAATGCCGGCATCGAGGAATTCTTTTTCAGAAAGCACGCGATACCCGTGTTTCTTGTAAAACGGCACAGCCTGTGTTTGCGCGTTTAAAATGAAACCGGAAGCGCCTCCGTCTGCCGCGGCTTTTTCGAGCGCTTTCATAATGATGCCGCCGACACCGGCTGAGCGGTGGCTTTTCAGTACACAAATCCGCTCTAACTTGCCGTAGCCGTCTTTCATGCGCCATCTTCCGGCGCCGACAGGCTTTTCACCGTCATACACGACGATATGCTCTGACTCATTTTCAAGTTCGTCAATTTCTTCTTCAGCAGGCACGTTTTGTTCTTTGACAAAGACTTCTTCTCTTACATAGAATGCATCTTTCAGTTGTTCTTCATTTTTTGCGATAACTGCTTTCAAACATTATTCTCCTCTGCCTAGCAAGAAGGTTTCATATACTGTCCACGATCCGTTTTCCAGCTGGTAAAGCAAGTGGAAACGGTCAACGATTTCTTCATGCGACACTTCCTGCATTTTTAATTGTCCCAGCACATCTGAATGCTCATCGTCGGAAAGATTTTGGCCGACCGTCACATGCGGAACGAAATTATATTCCTGTTCTCCTGCCAACACACCGGTATATAGCTTTTCATTGAGTGTTTTTAACTCTTCCGTCGGTTCTGCTTTGATGTAAATGACATTATTGACAGGCGCAAATGAGCTGTATTTTGTCATTTTGAGAACGAGTGGGTGGGACTCTTTTGCGATGTTTCTTAAATGTGATACGAGCTGATCCGCTTTCTCCTCTGCGCATTCAAAGGATGCTCTCAGCGTCAAATGAGGCGGGATTAGAGAGTAGCTTGGGTCATAGCGCTTTCTGTAAGAGTTTGCAAGGTCTTGGAGCTTTTTTGATGGAAATAAAACGATTCCGTATTTCATATTATGTCCCTCCTGGAAATAAAGTATGATAGAGTGTTAAAGCATTTTTTTCAGCGCCGGGGTGATGAGCGGCTGCCAGTATGTCCATTTGTGGTCTCCGTCAAATGGCTCAAAATCATAATCGGAAAGCTTCTTCTCCAGCAGCTGCTTCAGCTCCTGGTTCGGCTCTGTAAAGTCCAGAATGTTCCCGTCTGTCGTGTGGACGTCAGTTTCTTTTGTTCCGATTTGGTGATAAATAGAGAGGTGTTTGATATCGCCTGACTGTTTCACGGCTTCTAGTACGTGTTTGTCAACATAGGGAGACTGCATGATGATGTTGCCAAACATATTCGGATAATCAAGCGCTGTCATAAGTGACACGGTTGCTCCGAGCGAATCACCGATCAGCGTTCGGCCGTAACCGATCTGATAGGTTGGATACTCATCATCTGCAAAAGGAACGAGCTCATGGGCGATGAACCGTTTATAAGCCGAAAATTTTGAACCCTCCGGATGATAAGTGTTTCTGCGCTCTTTTACATCCTTATAAGGAACACCGATAATAATGCTCCGGTCTATTTCGCGTTTCGACAGCAATTCCTCAACCTGTCTGCCGATCCTCCCCAGCCTGAAATAATCGTGGCCGTCCTGCGCGATAATGACATGGTATTTATAAAGCGGGGAGTAGTTGGACGGCAGATAAACAAGCAAGGTCATTTCCTCGTTAAGCTCTTTTGAAAAGAATTTCTTTTCTTGCACTGTGCCGTTTTTCGGTGCCATAAAAACATTCCTCCAGGACATCACTATACTTTCTTGCATTTTCAATTATTGTACCATGAATTATTAGAAATTTCTCTCTTTAAACGGTTCGGCACACGAAGAAAAAAGTGTTGAAATAAACTGTGAATTGCGCTAATATAAAACAATCAGAAAATTGAAATCGATATTTCTTATCGTGAGAGGTGGAGGGACTGGCCCTTAGAAACCTCAGCAACCGGCTTGTTTTGCATGTGCAAAGCGCCAAGGTGCTAAATCCAGCAAGCGTTTTTTATGCTTGGAAGATAAGAAGAAGCGTTAAACCCCTTCTTCTTATGAAGAAGGGGTTTTTATTTTGAAAAGGGAAGGTGTCAGCTATATGTCACAGCACGTTGAAACGAAATTAGCCCAAATTGGGAACCGAAGCGATGAAGTCACGGGAACAGTGAGTGCTCCTATTTATTTATCAACAGCATACCGCCACAGAGGGATCGGAGAATCTACCGGATTTGATTATGTCCGCACAAAAAATCCGACACGCCAGCTTGTTGAGGACGCGATCGCTAACTTAGAAAACGGCGCAAGAGGGCTTGCCTTTAGTTCGGGAATGGCTGCTATTCAAACAATTATGGCGCTGTTTAAAAGCGGAGATGAACTGATCGTTTCATCGGACCTATATGGCGGCACGTACCGTTTATTTGAAAATGAATGGAAAAAATACGGGTTGACTTTTCATTATGATGATTTCAGCGATGAGGACTGTTTACGCTCTAAGATTACGCCGAATACAAAAGCGGTGTTTGTGGAAACGCCGACAAACCCCCTCATGCAGGAGGCGGACATTGAACATATTGCCCGGATTACAAAGGAGCACGGTCTTCTGCTGATCGTAGATAATACATTTTATACACCGGTCTTGCAGCGGCCGCTTGAGCTGGGAGCTGACATTGTCATTCACAGCGCAACCAAGTATTTAGGCGGGCATAACGATCTGCTTGCTGGACTTGTCGTGGTGAAGGATGAGCGGCTCGGAGAGGAAATGTTTCAGCATCAAAATGCGATCGGCGCCGTCCTGCCGCCATTTGATTCGTGGCTTCTGATGAGAGGAATGAAGACGCTGAGCCTCAGAATGCGCCAGCATGAGGCAAACGCGCAGGGGCTTGCGGCGTTTTTAGAAAAGCAGGAAGAAATTTCGGATGTGCTGTATCCCGGAAAAGGCGGCATGCTGTCCTTCCGTCTGCAAAAAGAAGAATGGGTCAATCCGTTTTTAAAAGCGCTGAAGACCGTTTGTTTTGCAGAAAGCCTCGGCGGGGTGGAAAGCTTTATTACATACCCTGCGACCCAGACGCACATGGATATTCCTGAAGAGATCCGCATCGCAAACGGGGTGTGCAATCGGTTGCTGCGCTTTTCTGTCGGTATTGAACATGCGGAAGATTTAAAAGAGGATCTAAAACAGGCATTATGTCAGGTCAAAGAGGGAGCTGTTTCATTTGAGTAAACACAATTGGACGCTGGAAACCCAGCTCGTGCACAATCCATTTAAAACAGACGGCGGAACCGGGGCGGTCAGTGTACCGATTCAGCACGCCTCGACTTTTCACCAATCTTCATTTGAAGAGTTCGGGGCATATGATTACAGCCGCTCTGGCACGCCGACAAGAACAGCTCTCGAAGAAACAATTGCCGCATTGGAAGGCGGAACAAGAGGATTTGCTTTCAGTTCAGGCATGGCTGCTATCTCAACAGCATTTTTACTGCTGTCACAGGGTGATCACGTTCTTGTGACAGAAGATGTATACGGCGGAACCTTCCGTATGGTGACAGAGGTGCTGACCCGGTTTGGCATTGAGCATACGTTTGTCGACATGACGGATCGTAATGAAGTGGCGCGGAGCATCAAGCCGAACACAAAGGTCATTTATATGGAGACGCCATCAAATCCGACACTTGGGATTACGGATATTAAAGCGATTGTTCAGCTTGCAAAAGAAAACGGCTGTCTGACCTTTCTGGACAATACATTCATGACACCGGCACTGCAGCGTCCGCTTGATCTTGGCGTGGATATTGTACTTCACAGCGCAACAAAATTCTTAAGCGGACACAGCGATGTGCTCTCAGGTTTGGCTGCTGTCAAGGATGAAGAGCTTGGGAAGCAGCTGTATAAGCTGCAAAACGCGTTCGGCGCCGTCCTTGGCGTACAGGATTGCTGGCTTGTACTGCGCGGATTAAAAACATTGCAGGTCCGCTTAGAGAAAGCGAGCCAAACAGCCCAGCGGCTTGCGGAATTTTTCCAGAAGCACCCGGCGGTCAAGCGCGTGTATTATCCGGGACTGGCTGATCATCCCGGCGCTGAAACCCATAAAAGCCAGTCAACGGGAGCGGGCGCCGTGCTATCTTTTGAGCTTGAAAGCAAAGAGGCCGTTAAGAAGTTAGTCGAGAATGTGTCACTGCCGGTCTTCGCTGTCAGCCTTGGCGCCGTGGAATCGATTTTGTCCTATCCGGCAACTATGTCTCATGCGGCAATGCCTAAGGAAGAGCGTGAAAAACGCGGTATCACTGATGGCCTGCTCCGTCTGAGTGTGGGCGTCGAACATGCAGACGATTTAGAACACGATTTCGAACAAGCGCTGAAAGAAATTGCTCCAGTTGCGGTTCGTTAAAAAAGAAGCCGGTGGCCCGGCTTCTCAGATTGTAGACAAAGTCCTAAAACGGTTTCTGTTTTAGGATTTTGTCATCTTTTCAGCGTGATTGAAAACCCTTGAAGTCTAGGAAGGACGAGCATTGGAGCGGAGCGAATGTTATAATTCGTGAGCACTAACGCGCAGGACTGACAACGAATGCGATGGTTTGTCGACACGCTGAGAAGCCGGGGATGGCCCGGCTTCTTTTATTATTGTTCATCATCAGGATTCAGAATCGCGAGGACTTGATGATCCTCCCAAACGCCATTAATTTTTACATTTTTTCGGGCGATGCCTTCTTTATGAAATCCCGCTTTTTCTAAAACACGCATGGACCCGAGATTACGGGGCATCACACCGGCTTCAATCCGATGCAGTTTCAATTCGTGGAACGCATAATCAACAACCAATCTGACTGCCTCTGTCATAATGCCCTTTCCATTATGGGCTTTGTCTAAAAAATACCCGATGAACGCAGTTTGCAGCGCTCCACGGATGATTTGAAAGAGCGAAACCGTCCCGATTAATCTATCGTCTGACGCTGTAAAGATGCCAAAATGATATTCTTCATCTTTCTCAAGTCTTTCCCAATACTCGGTTATTCGTTTTCTTTGCCCCTCAACCGTATAGTAATCGTCTGCGCGTATCATAGAAAACTGTTCGAAAAAATCCCGATTTTCGCTTTGCAGTTGCAAATTTTCTTCGGCATCCGTTACTTCTAAAGGTCTAACATAAATGGTTTTTCCTTTAAACATACAGTGATCTCTCCGTTCTCATGTCAGCATTCCTCTTACATTATTCTCAGGGAAATGCAAATATCCTTTTTATAAGAAGGAAGAAAACCAATTTCCCATAAAAGTGCCAACATAGTTGCCGATTAAGTAGCCGAGCGTACCGACAAGCATGATCGGGGCGACAAGATCCCGCCATCCCTTGGCAATTGCCATCGCAGCCGCAGTCGTCGGTCCCCCGACAGTAGCGTTGACGGCGAGCAGAATTTCTTCAAGCCGCACGCGGAACAATTTTCCGGCAGCTAAGGAAACCGCTAAATTGCTGATCGCAATGATAAACACGAATAATAGAATAAGGGGCGCATTCGTGACGATTAAACGGAGATCTGCAGGAATGCCGATCACCACAAAAAACAAATAAATCAAAAAGGTTCCAAGTTCCTGAGATCCATTGAGCCTTTCAAAAAAACGCGGGAAAAGAAAAATGATAAGAACAGTTAAAGACGTAAGCACCAGGTACTGATCGCCAAGCGTACCGGTCAGCAGGGGATGAGAAAAAATGCTTTTAAAATAACCGGAAACCTTCATACTAACCGCAACAAGCGCGAAAGCGGCACCGGCATTAAAAGCGATATCCTTTAAGGAAATATCTTTCCGTTTCCAATAGCTTTCAGCACTGTTTCCGCTGTTTCCATCGGCTTTTACCTTCTCTTCAAACGGCATGGCATAATGCCGCTGAAACCATTTGAGTGCAGGAATGCTGATTAAAATAAAAAACAAAAGCGCCATCATAAAATTATCAGCCACAACGGTAGCCGACACATATTCACCAGGCGTCTCAAATTTTGCCGCCATCGCCGCAAAGTTGACCCCGCCGCCGATATAAGAGGCGCTGATCATCCCACCGATTTTATCTAAGTAAGGAATATGCTGTTTGAGAAGAAAAAAAGCTAGAATGCTCCCAAGCACAGTGCCAGCGGAGCTAATCAGAAAAATAAACAGCAAACGCCTGCTTTCCTTAAAAATTTGCCTAACATTGATCTGAAACAATAAAAGTGGTATCGCCAGTGGTACCACATAAGACCACACAGTGTCATACACAGGCGACTCAACAGGAAGCACTCCTACATTTGTAAACACCATAGCACCTGCAAGGGCAATAATAGCGCCCGACACAGCAGAAGCCCACTTAAAGCGCTGCTCCAGCCCGATGCTCACTGCCGCCCACACCGCAATAAACCCCCATAATACCCAAACATCATCGGAAGAAATCAAAGAATGCAAAACCCCATCACCCCAATTGTTAGAAAATTAAGACATATTATAATAGCCGGGGAACGGAACAGCAAGTCCAAAAAAAGTTTTTCTAAAAAAGCAGTTGACGAATAGAAGGGAAGGTTATATAATAGAACTTGTCAGAAAGACAATAACATACCCAGTAACACATACATATCATGATTCCGTAGCTCAGCTGGGAGAGCGCTACCTTGACAGGGTAGAGGTCGCTGGTTCGAGCCCAGTCGGAATCATAGCTTAAACCCTTGCGTAGCAAGGGTTTTTTATTTTGCTTATTTATTGATTTTGTCATCATTCATCGAGTTGGGGACGAATTGGGGGCGGAAGTTTTTTTAAGCTGATTTTGAAGTGATTCAAAATCAGCTCTGTTTCTATGCTAGGTTTAATGGATTATAAAGTTTCAATATTCTTTTCGATTTTTTGAATAACTTGTTCGAGCCATATGATTGGAGATACGCCGTAACTAAGAACGTCCACTCCGTCAGCAGCTTCATCGATAAAACCATTCTTTTCTTCATCCGAATAATCGCTGTTAATAAAATCTTTCAATGCAACTATATCAGTTTCTTGTCTTCTTTTGGAATCTCTTCTAAGTATTCGCCCAGTGCTGACTCTGGAGCTTCTATATCTTGATGAAATATACCTCCTAGAAATTGAAATACAGGTTCAGATATTTCGATTTCAATCATTACTTATCACCACCAAGAAATGTTAACTTCAAATCTGAGAAATTGTGCGTATCTTATTCTATATAACTTTCTGCTATATCAATATCGTTTGTCATTTCTAAGTCAGGGTACTTTTCATCTAATTTTCTTAAACAATTAATAAGTTCTTTACTTTGCAAACTTTCAGCTAAATCTTCAAATACCTCACTGATCCAATATAAATCTTCTTTATTACAATTTTCTAGATAGCTAATTGTATTTTCTTCATTTTCTGAGAGCACTTCAATTATTTCATCCCAACTTTTTTGAATTCCATAGTCATCATTAAGATTAAGTTTTTTTCTTTTAATTAATATAGCTTCCATTTTTTTCTCTAAATTCATATTGATCCTCCATACTTTGTCTATGGTTGTTTAGTTGCATCGGGGAAAATGGTTCCTATTTCTCCATTTGTTTTAATAACTCCAACCCTAACACCTTTATACTCTCCGAATATAGTCACACCATTTTCTGCATTAGCGAATTCGGGTAATTCAGCAATCTTTGCACCGGCTGCTGCAAAACAAGACTCTGTCCAACTTTCGGGAAACCAATATTGATTGGAGCCTGATCTTTTTGCTAAATTAAAAGCGCTTGGCGTCAAAACATCAAGTGAAAAAAACTTCACGGTTTTTAATCTGCAGCATTTTCAAAGTGAAAAGCCCATTGATGCACAGTGTTGCTGTTGAGCAGATCCAAACAGCGCTGGCGGCATTGCATTTCTATCCAAATAAGAAAGCCAAAAACTTCTGTATTGATGGCTATTATGGACCAGCTACGTAAACGAAAATTGAAGTAATATAAAAAGGCCCTCTCATAAAACGGTGGCCTTTCAGTGTCACTTTTAAATAGCTTCTTTTAGTTGTTCTATTACACTTTTCAACCAGTCTATAGGTGGTAATCCAATTGTCGGGAAATATATTTCGGCATTACACTTTATAATGTCTTCCTTTTCTTCTTTAGTTAGATCGCTATTTAGAAACTCTTCGCAATACTTTACTGTAAATAGCAAACCTTCTTTACTAATTTCCTCAATAAATTCGTCTAATGCGTGTTCAGGGGATCGGATATCTTGATGAAATGTTGCACCTAAAAAATTTTCTAATTCGTCTAAGAAATCATAACCTTCATCCATGATACTTCCTCTCTTTCTATTTGGTTGGATATCCTGTAAGAATAAAGTTACCGTTGTTATCTTTTTTGAGTATAATTTTTGCGTTTGTAACGTTTTCTACTAGTTCTGAATTTCTTGATACACTTCTACCGATTATTTCTCCATCGCCCTTGTATCTTAACATTAATTTAGGTTTTTTAGGATCATCAATCCAATTTTCGATTTTCTTTATATTTTTTGGATCGTTTAAAACTGAATTAGCAATTCTCTCAGCAGTAGCCCTATCTTTAAAAGTAGATGAAGCTGTAATATGTGGGTTAGGATCGGTTCTCAGTCTTTCTATTAATTCTTTGTCTGTTGACACACCGAAATTACGTCAGGATATTGCCGAGCTTAACGGTCAATCATACATTGAAAGTTCTTACAATGAACAACATTAAAACCGTAACCACGTATATTGCCTTGACCGTAGCAATGATGTTATTAATAACTGTAATGATGATTCAATTTTTACGAGTAGCGTTTCCCAAAGATCCAGTGATGGAAGCTAAAATACCAATAATTGAACAACAAGCTGAAAAACGAGCAAAGGCAATTAAACAGTTACAAATTGAATATATGGAGGAACACCACTAAACGCACCAGCGGTCAAAGCTGTGCGTTTTAATTTATTTTGCAATAGTTACTATTACCTTGCAGGAAAATATAACCATTTGTCGAATAAGTAAATTGGAGGTGAAAATATGAGTAGCAGAGGCTTACAATTTCCAACATTATTGATTAATCATTTAATCGACAATGGAGCTAAAGAAGAAATCAGTTTGATTGAAGAGAAAAGCTTAAACAAAACTTTATTCACTTATTTAGGTGAAAAGTACGACATACCTGACTTAGCTGATTTTGCAAAGAAGCCAGAAACTGAAGAATACCTTGAAGAATGGTTTAACACTTACAATGGCAGTGATTACAGACGTAAGTTCAATGTTGAAAACAATGGCTTGAATTTATTAGTGGCTGCATTAATTTTTTCATAAAAGGCACCCTCAAGGGTGTTTTTTTTAATTTAAAAAAGGATTTAATGAATTTGTTAAAAAACAGTATAAAGAAAGGAGTGAGTTTCAAAAATGAAATTTGAAACAAAATATTTAATTCGCTGGGGGATTCCTGGCTGGATACTAATTTTCTGGCTGTTATATGAATTTTTGTTCCTAAAAGGCATTAACCCATTGGATTCTAAAATGGCTGATATTAAAACAAGATTAACGCTATTATTATCATTAACAGCAATCCGGTGTGCCAATCGGTTATTTGTTACATCAGCTTTATTTTGGTATCGCATGGGTATTCAATAACAACAGGAACTTTGAAGAAATAGCCACTAAGATTGGTGACCAGTTCCCTAAACATGATGAATGGGGACAAAATAATAACGAAGATTATTATCAGCTTGAATATGTGTGGCATTCAATGCTCTTGAATCAAAATGAAGAAACAAGGAAATACCGTGAGGAACGATACAGATATTTGCTAAGTACGGTTCACGGCCTTGGCTCTTTGTTTGTAAGCTTGATTGTGTCTTTGTTAGGAACAGCTATAATCGCCATCACACATGGTTCAGCAATGAACTTTTTTTACTGGGCTGGAGTAATCATTCAAATAGCAATATTTTTATCTGCAATAGCAAACTATAAATATTACTCTGATAACCTTAGAGCTTTCCAAATTAAAATGTTAAAAACATATTTGTGACAGGATTGCACCAGTTCGTTGAGCTGGTGTTTTCTTTTTTCCGAATATTGCCTGTCAGGTGGAGTTCCTTTCAATACAATAGCGATATATAAATTGGGAGGAAGCTACATGAATAAAAAAGAACACCCGTTACACAGGTGATGGACTGGCATTATGAGCCGTTGTTACAATCCTAATCATTCGCAGTACAAATATTATGGAGCCAAAGGTGTCACAGTTGATGATAGGTGGCATGACTTTTGGAATTTCGTTGAGGACGTTGACAACCATTTGCTAAACGGAAAATTATTATATGAAAAAGGAAACAAATGGCACCCCGATAAAGACATTAAAGGTGGCAGAATTTATTCGCTCAATAACTGTTTGGTTATTTCAGCAGACGAAAACAGGAAATTCAGCTACAAGAAACAACAACGAAAAATAATAGCGTTTGATGATACTAAGCCCAGTCGGAATCATAGCTTAAACCCTTGCGTAGCAAGGTTTTTTTACTTTGCTTTAATAAAGCGGTTTATCAAATTCGGATTTGTTGGCAAACTTGATTTTTGGCTTCGAATTCATTAACCTGTATAGCATCAAAATTGTTGGGAAATTCAGCTGTCTTATCAGCTAATTTTATTGTTGCATGGCCATATCTATCGAATGTAGTTTGATTACTGGAAAGCGACACAAGATAAGATTGATGAGATAGACAAGACTGATGACGAAGCTAAATATCAGAAGGAATTAAAAGAGAAGAATCAAGCCATCCAGGAAACCAAAGATAAAATTAATAAGCTTTCAATGGATGATTCTGATGAAGCGAAAGCTCAAGTCAAAGACCTGGAGAAACAGCTTCAAGAACAACAGGAAGCATTAGATGAATTCATTAAAGATCGTAGCAACACAAAACGAAAAGAAGCCCTACAGGATCATCTTGAAAAAGATCAGGACGCCATAAATGATAAGTACGACAATTTAACGAATGACGAAAGAGCATTTAAGAAGATTGAAGATAAACTCTTGAATGGAAAGATAACTGATATCACCAAGCAATTGAACGAGTTTTCAAAGTTTATTAACAGCAATATGGAGTCTATCGGTAAGAGTATTTCAAACAACCTTATTGATAAGCTAAAAGAGGCTTCAAATGCACTATCCACAGTAGATAAGGGGAACACAACCGGTAAAAAAGTATCGTCATTTGATACAGGTGGATACACCGGAACAGGCTTAGGCGCTGGTAAGCTTGCATTCCTGCATGACAAAGAACTGATCTTAAATAAGACAGATACTGAGAACATGCTTCAAGCTGTAAAAGAAGTACGTAAGCTATCTAATAGTGATTTAGAAGCTGAGAAGAAAGTTAAACCCGACCTAAGCAAGTACAAAGATATTCTCAGTTCTGTATCGTTTGCAGCTGGGAACACTTGGATTACCAAACCTAAATGCAAATGTAAAGACGAATGTTCCAAATTCCACAGTGAACAATAACAATGAAAACTCAACGGTTAATAATTTTAAATTCAAAGTTACAGTTAATGAATCAGGAAATCCACAAAAAGCAGTTGATTTGATGTACAAACAATTTGTTAATGGACTAAGACAAAGTGGTATTAACCTAAATTTCA
This sequence comes from Bacillus sp. 204(2023), assembly GCF_037027505.1. NCBI lineage: Bacteria > Bacillati > Bacillota > Bacilli > Caryophanales > Bacillaceae > Bacillus > Bacillus sp. 204(2023). The sequence continues at coordinate 40,250 of NZ_JAXCHE010000011.1, forward strand.
ATATGAGATAAATAAATTTAAAGTGTATTACGTAGCGGAAATACGCTTTTTTGTTTATTTTTGGATTTGGATATAGGATAATGGTATTAATAATAAACAACGGTAAGTTGATCTAATTGCAATGGGGGGAGTTATATTGAAAGTAAGGAAAAGAGGAAGGCTTGAAACTTTTGAAACCATGGGAAAATGGTGGACAAAGGATAATCCAGCTAAAATGGTAACCGGGACATTAAAGTATACTCCTGAAGAAATCACGCTTGATTTAATTGGGGTTCTTGGTGAAGATTACTTTCTAAACTTTGAAGATGAAACACCTGAAGAAATTTATGGAATATCTGTAGGTGGAGAAAGCTTTAAACTTGATGTCTTAAATAGAAGTAGGTCTAGATCTCCTTCGCCAGGCATACCTATTGAAACCTATAACGTGAGAAGTTTTTTAGCAGGTAATTATACAGAAGAATTTCCTGAAAGTTTTGATAATGTATTGTTTAGCGCAGATTACTTAACCCCCTGGATTGATCCAGCGGTATTTAAAGAAGAACGATCAACTAAAGATAAATATTATAAAATAGAATATTTTCCTCCAGAAACAAAAGAATACAAGATAAAGAGCATTAACACCACTATTGAAGAAAATTTTATTGGGAATACAAAAAGAGATTTTATTTCAAAGGTAGAGATCAATGCTAGTCATACTTCCTGGTTTAAAATAAGTCCAGATGAAAACAAGAATCTGACTTGGTATTTGGATACAGTTCGTTCTTTTAAAGGTTTTTTAAATCTTTTATTAGATTATACTACATCAGATGAGCATATTTTATTTAGGGTGTTTAAAAAGGAAGAAAAAAGATATTTAGAATACAAATATTTTGAGAGTATTAAAGAAGTTAAAAAAGAAAGAAATATTCGGTTCCTATTTAAGTATAATGATGTAAAAGAAAACCTTGAGTCAATACTAAATAATTGGTTTGAAAATGAAGAGAAGCTAAAAACGATAATAAGTTTTCACTTAGTTAATTTTGAAAAATTATATCTTGATACTAAATTTATTAATTCTGTTCAAACATTAGAAATCTTTCATAGAAGATTCTATGAAGGAGCTAAAATAGACCAAGAATTATATAGTGATAATGCAAAAAAAATAAAGCAGTTTATTATAGAAAATATTCAGAATGAAGAAGTGAAATCCTTCTTTTTAAATAAATTCAATCATGGCAATGAATATAACTTAGGGAGAAGATTAAAAGAATTAATAAATGGGTTGTCACAGGATGTTAAAATCTTTTTAATAGGGAATAGCGAGAATAGAGATCGTTTTATTCAAAAAGTAGTTGAAACAAGAAATTATTTAACTCATTTTGATTATACGAATAAAAAAATGGTTCTTGAAGAACCTATTGGAAAATTTTATGCTGCATATAGAATGAAGGTAATTCTTATTTTTATAGTCTTGAAAGAATTGGGATTAGAAGAGGAATTAATATTTAAGAAGGTTAAAGAGCATAGAACAATGAGAGCAATCTTAGATCAAAGTAAAGAGGTTTTAAATAAGAAGAAGTAAAAATGAATTTAACCCTATCCAGTTTAAAGGATAGGGTGTTTTATTACGCATAATTATTGATGAACTCGACAGCCACACTCGCAAATAAAGTGTACATGTTTATTGCCATGCCAATTACTGACATAATTAGCTGATTTTTTTAGACATGAAGGGCAAGTTACACCAGGCTTAATATCTGGTTCCCCGTCATGCTGTTCATAAATCTCTAAAACATCATCAAACATTTTAAGAACTTTTTTTAATTCCTTATCAAGCTCTTTTGTTTTTATCTCTTCATTCACCTTTTTCACCTCGCACTTAGTAGCCTAAGTTCTTATCTAATACAAAAAAGCCCATTGTAGGGCTGCACTTTAGAGATATGCTTTCTTACGCTGACGGAGTCTGATAATATGATACAACTCCTATTATTGCTAACAAGATGAATACGGCTAGGATGCTCCACAAGGTTATTTTAACGCCTTTTGTCATCTTATGCCCCTCACTTTTATTAAGTTCCAACCGGTCTCTCTGCGATTTGAATATCAGTTCCGACTGGTTTTTCACTAAATTGATTGTCTGACTGAGTAAACAAACTAGCACCAGCAGTTAACCCACTTAAGATAATAGCTGTAACAGACACACGAAGTATTAATCTTTTCATCCTATTCCCTCCAACTGCCTCATTTTCTTTTCGGCTAAAATAGCTCACTTAGAAAATTCAAGAGCATCCTTATAACATTCTTTCTCCTCGCAGTACTCAGAGATAATCAAGGAAAGGTCAAGAACACTGTCTAAGTCATTCTTTTCTTGAGGGAAATGAATGTAACTCCAACATTGCTCAATGGTTTCGTTTTGATTATCTTGAAGAAGTGCATAAATGATGTTTATTTTAGCCTCGTAAACTTTATTCTCTTTCTGGGTTAAATTTTCCTGTCCTTTTTTGTAATAATATACAGCTTTATCTTTTTGACCCATGAGGAATAACTCTTTGGTAGCCATGTAGAGAAAGTTAATGTAATAAACTGATTGTCGCCATTCTTTATTTCTTAAAATAAAATTTCTGTTTTACAATAAAAAAAGAATAGCAAGCACAGTGCCTACCATTCTTTATAAAATATTTGATTATTAATTTACGTTATATTCTAACGTACCACCAATAACTTTAATTTTACCTGAAGAACCATTAACTAATTTAAAAGTATAGGAACTACCTTTCTTGCGTAATGGTCTCCAATCAAAAGGGACCCACCCTGATGCGTTTTTAACTACTCCTTTACCTATGTAACTCTTCTTATTAGAACTATACATCCAAACTTCAAATTTCTTCGCTCTATTAGCTAATTCCACACTCATTGCACCTGGGTTTTTAAAAGCTTTGCCACCTTTAACCCAAACAAAATTGGAAAACGTTGATGGCCCAAAATCATAAGATGAAATTCTAGATGCTTTAACAGCCATTACTGAAAACTGAGTTGATTGAGTCGTTACATTTCCATCACTATAGTTCTCAGTATCTATAAGCTTACCATTTGCATCATAGTATTCAACTTGATTTGTGTTTTGAGAAATACTACCTTTTTCTTGTGCATTAACTTGAGGAGTGTATAAAGATGAGACTAACAAAACCCCTATAAATGCAATAATAAATGAAACTTTCTTCACTGTCCTACCTCCACTAGCAAATTGTTACATGGATAATTATAGGACAATGGTTTGTTTCTTTCAACCCTTTTTGATGGATTTTACCAGAAGTATAACTGATATAATCATATAAACTAAAGATAAGATCATTAAAGCAGAGTAAATAGGATAGTGTTTAGCTGAATAGATAAAAAAGTCCAGTTGAGAAATTTGTTTTGAGCTTGTTACAGAATCAATACTGTTAAAAAGTTTCGTAAACTTCGCAGTATAATTCCATTCAAATTTATCTGTTATCAGCTCACTACCTTGATACCAGTTTACTGCAATAAAAAATATTAATAGCATGAACGAAAATCCACACTGTGAAGCCAAAAGAACTCTCTTCATTAGAACCTGTACTCCTTCACGTATCTTTGTACCTTTTTTGTTTGCGCATAGTTATTTTAAAAAAATTAACGTTATTTTACAACTGAAATCCTTTAAATGATTCAATACTTTTCTCTTGAAATGAAGTGACATGTCTATATGAAAAAATGAAGATTAGCGGGCATTTGACTGAAAATCTTTAGTTTTTTTGCACATGTTTTTTTATTATTTCTCCTAAACTATGGTAAAATTTCGAGTATTGAGTGTCAGAAAAAGGAGAATGGTATGAAGGTATTTGAAGCAAAGTCATTACTTTCTGAAGCGGATAAACGTGCAAAAGAGTACAAGGAACTAAGGTCACAAATGGTGAAGCTCAGAAAAGCATTTAAAGACGTAGCCAACTTGGATGACAGCGAGTTTTCCGGTAAGGGTGCAGACAACATTAAAGCTTTTTATCATGATCATGTCGGCGTTACAGATCAATGGATTGATCTTATCGATATGAAAATTGCTTTCCTTACAAGTATCTCTGGAGTTGTAGAGGAAGCTAGCTTATCAGATGCATACGTCGAGGAGTCTTTTTTAGAGCATGAACTTGCAAATGCATACACAAAATCAAAATCCATTATGTCCGAACAGAAGAAAGCAATGAAGGACATTCTGAACGATATTGACGATATCCTACCACTTGACTTGTTTTCAACAGAAAACTTTAAAGATGAACTTGCCAGTGCAGATAAGAAACGTGAAAAAACAATTGATAAAATTGGGGAAGTAGATGATGATTTAACAACTGAATATGCATTAACAGAGCCTAACGAACAATTCATTGAGCAAGATTTTAAAAAGTTGCAGGAGTCAACAGGCAAAGGAAAGAACGCTACACCAATTCACTACAATGCCAAAGCGTATAGAGAAAGTGACATACATAAGAAAAAAGGCGATATTGAAAAACGTACTGAAGCTTACTTGACGATTAAGAAGAAGGAAGAAAAAGAACGAGAGATTGAAAAACTGAAAGAAAGACTAAAGAATTACGATTATGCAGATGCCGATGAATTCTATTCAATGGCCAAAACAATTGGGTATGAAAATCTGACAGCAGAACAACAAAGATATTTCACCCAGATTGAAAACACACGTGAGCTAATGGCTGGAGCCAAAGGTACTATTACAGCTCTTTATGATATGACAGCTGAAACATTAGACTATATGGCACACAATCATCCAGTCGACATGTTTATTAATTCTGCAGTTGCAGTTTATCACTATGATTCCACGTTTAACTCAATAAAAGATGCAATAATAACCTCTTATGTTAGAGATGTAAAGAACGGAGACGCAGAATCAACGGCTCACTGGATTACATGTGCAGCAGTAAACATCTTTGCTTTAAAAGGTGCTGGTTCAGTTGCTAAAATAGGAGTGAAAACAGCCGGAAAAGCTGCAGTCAAAAAAGTGTCTAAAAAACTCGATGAAACTCCTGATCCACTAACAGTAATTAAACCGTTTGTCATGCGAGAAGATGTTGTTGTAGCAGGTGGCATGCCTTATAATGTCATCAATGATGTGAGCGCAAAAGACAGGTTGCTTCAGCTTGCTAAAAAATTAGATGAAACAAGAAAGCCATTTACAGGTAAGGAAATAAATCTCCCTTGGTTAAATAAAGAAAAGTATGGTGCCTTTGAAGTTAAAGGGAAGGTAAAAGCTTCAGGTAAAACCAAAGATGTGAGTCGTAGAGTGTACACATTGAAAGATATTGATATAAACAAAGTTGATGCTGAAAGTGGAAAAACAAATTTACAACTTATGAAAAAAGGTGACGCTCCTTTTGCTAATGACGGCACAAAGATCAACTTACATCACTTAATTCAAGAAGAGCCAGGAACGATGGTGGAAATTCCGGCTTCAGTGCATCAAAATAATAAAAAAGTTCTTCATGGATTGAAAAAAGGTGGAGAAAGTTTTAGAAATGACAAAGAGTTGCGAAATCAGTATAAAAGCTTCCAACGAAGATATTGGAAATGGAGAGCGAGCCAATTTGAGAAAGGAGAGATGTAACAATGACTTATCATGAAATTGAAGAATTTATTAAAGAAAACGCTGAAGATGATGATTTCACAGGCGGGATAAGTGAAGATAAAATAAAAGAGATACAAAACAGTTTAAATATAAAACTTCCCGAGAGTTATAAATGGTTTTTAAATAAATACGGTTCTGGTGGCATTTTTGGTGTAAATATACTCGGTCATGGGAAAGTTTCTGCACGAGTTGTGACAGTTACTGAGGAATATAGAACTCATTATGATTTAAGTGACGGTATTGTTGTAATAGAGTATGTAGATGAATTTTCTTATTGCCTTGATACAAATAAGATGGAAAACGGCGAATGTCCAGTAATTGTTTGGGCAAACGAAGCTGGTTATGGAGACACAGTTGCAGATAATTTTTTGCAGTTTTTTATGGAAGAGCTTGAAGAAGCAAAAGAAAACTGGGAAGATGATGAAGACTGGGGAGATTAAAGTTTGCAACAATGAATGGAATACAAAAAACAGGCTAAGCTTACTCCTGAAGAATTTTGGGTTTTAGGCTGGTTACGAGCAAAAGAGCTTGAAGGAATCCCAAGCTCTTTAGTATTTTAATTATTTTGTGATGTCTTAAAATTTACAGATGTATTTTCTATTTCTAGGGGGTCAATACCAACAAGTGCTTCAGAGTAGGTTATTCCATTTATTTACTGACTTTTTATAGTCATCAAACTAGGCATCGGATCTTTGCCAGTGATAATTCTGTATCTTTTTCTAAATCCTTCGTCATCGATTGCACCTGTTACATAAGATTCTTGTAATTTTTTTATTAATCGCTGTTGTCTCTCTGCTTCAGTTTTTAGCCGTGCTTGTAGTGTATCTACTTCTTTTGTGTAATACAAGGCTCATCTGTTACAGCTAGATCCTTAAAGTACATTGCGGTTTGTTCATTACAATTGACGGCTAATGTCATTGATGCTGGGAGATCTAATTTAAACCTACCCGTATAGGAAATTGTTTGTTCAAAGTGTATGTTTTGTTTAATGTCTATCGTCATATATGAAGCATTGATTGAAACATTCCAACCCCAACTGAAAACTCCAGTAACACCCACTTCTTCAATGTTTGGAACCGGTTCGAATTTAAAATAATCTCCTTGTGTATCAAGTGAAGTGAATAGTGTTTTCCCAAGTTCGAAAATTTGTCGTCCGTATGTTTCTGTATCTAGGGAGCCTTCTGTAAACTCCAATTTCAAAATTTTATCCCTTTCCATTTCTATTATGGTTTGTTGGAAATCTACGCTTGCTACTGTAAACCAACCGACGCTTCCTCTACCTGAAAACTTTTGTTTAATATAACTCCAGACTTGGCTAAGATCAGCAGATGCTTTAACTACCCAAGGATCGCCTAGAAATTCTGCTTTAGCCACCATAGTTATAGCAAAAGAAGGATTTGGATTAATTCCTGATTCGGATTCTGTTGCTACGAAAGAGGCAAATACTGAATTTTGTGGACATCCAAGTTGATAATGAAACGCTGTACCAAATTGAATTGTATCTGGGAAGTTTTTGTCCCCTCCTTCGATCATAAGAGCTCTTTCGGCGAAATAGGGTTTTACGCGAACATCAGTTAATAATAATGGTTGTAATTTTGGGTCAGCAATTTCATAATCTTTCTTTATTTGATCAATAATTTGAGTCCTTTGTTCACTTGTAAGGTCGATGGTTGCTTTTCCAGAAAGAGTCGCACCTATACTATCAAAGTATTCTTCCCCTACTCTTGCATAATAAGCTTCACCTACCCCCAGTATGTCACATTAAATTCAGCAAGATTTTCATTTAGTTTACATTCAGCATTTTGAGGATAGTAATGAAAAACAGAACTGTCCTGATCATCTTGATAAGCCACAACGCCTCTTACTGAGGTGGCAGAACTAATTTTTGGTGCCATATTCATTCCCTCCTATAGTGAGATAGTTATACCATTTCCATATCTACTCAGGTTAATTCACCATTAAAGAATTTCTAAATTACAAGAAAATAAAACCCCTTCACAATTGTGAGGGGGTTTTTCATATATCATCTATTTTCTTTAATTTCCTTTGTTATTCTTATCTTCAAGATATTTTTCAAAAAGCAGCTGTGCAAATTGTTTGTAAAACTGATCTAAATCTTCATTGGCATCAGTTTGTTCTACATACCTTATTGAATAATTCTTCTTATGAATAACCTTAATTGTTTTCTTTTTTAATTCTTCATACCTTTCAAAGGCCTCTTTTTCAATAGACATCTTAAGTCACCTCTTATCTTCAAATCGACTGATGATTAACGTCAATTCTTAATACTCTTAAGTATCATTATTCTTCAATTAAAAAACTACGTTTAAATTATTCCAAGAAAAAAAGAGCCTTAATCAGGCTCTAAATGTTAATTGCAATACTTTTGCTTAAATCTCTTTTTATAATTCGTGAAATATTTCAATGGTTTTGTTTAACGATTTAAAAAATAAAAGCAATACTTTTGCTTAAGATTCTGAGTCATTAACTTCAACTAATTCAACTACATCATGTAAATCACATTCAAGATATTCGCAAATTTTTATTATAACAGCAAGGGAAACAGGTTCATTTTTAGACATTCTAGCTAGGGTAGATGATGAAACATCAATACTGTTTCGTAGGTCTACCTTTTTTTTGTCTTTTTTTATCAGAGTGATCTCCATTGGTTTATAGCTAGGTCTTAATTTCATATTACGCACCTCTTACGTTATCCATATCTTTATATCAATTATACCACAAAACACGGTTTTTGTTTCATATCCGAACATTTTTTTCGGAATATCGTTGACTCTGTGGTTTTTATGGTGTTATACTATGTTTACAAAGCGAACATAAAATACCTTAAAAGGACTATCTGTTCTAATATAGAGAGTTCTAGTGTCGGGAAGGGACAAGGGAGGGAGTCGGATGAGACACATAATCATCCGCAGAACTGACTTAGGTAATTTACCCGCAATACTCTTTTATAAGCAAATCGCAATAGCTGCTGAAGATGGTCAAGTTCATCTGTATCACGTCTTAAAAAGAGGAGATGGGACGTATGATAGCCTTCATTCAGATTTCTTAGGTGAAGATATTCAATACAAAAGTCTCGTTAGTCTGACTAATGCAGTGGTTGATAAGTTACTTCACACAACCTTATGGAACGTTCTTATTGATGATCGTAGTTTGTTTATCACGTATGACAAGTTTCAAATCTTAGACAAAAACAAAACATACTAAAGGGGATAATGACAATGCAAATTAACAGACACACTGTAGGAACTAACGTAGCGAGCTTAGGGACAATCACTAACGAGGAACGCTTTGAGGATATGGCTAATCACTTTCATTATTTCATCCTGAATAACAAGTCAGAAGAAGTTAATTTCATTGAAACAAGTAATAATGGAGCGCCTACAAAGCGCTTCAACATACATACTGAAATCACTATTCCTGTTTCCTTCAATATAGATGGTGAAAATAAAGAGGACGCAAGAGACAATTTAGAGTCAATGTTGCAAATGGTAATTAATCATATACATGTGATGTTTGAAATGGGCGGAGGACAAACGGTTATCCCTAGAGTTAGCGATAATTTGTGTAGGATTGATGAGTATGATGTAGAGGAAGCTGACGCTGATGAATAAAACTGAGGTACATAACGAGTGGTTCTGTAAGGTGGCTTTTGGAGTATTGTTAGTAGCTGTACCGGCTATATGTATCCAGTTTGTAGCTTGGTTTGGGTGATTAGGGAGTGCGGGCACACTCTCCTAATCTGATAGTTTAATACACTCCCATTGTATTTAAACAAAACAATTTAATCAAGGGGATGAATTGAATGGAATCATTTTATTATTCTTACTTTTGAAGTCTTATGACAGGAAGAACAAGTGTTTAATTTCTGGTTTATCTTGTGATTATAAAAAAACTCTGCCTTACTTTGTTGCAGATGTTAAAAAGAAATATCCAGATGTTGATGTAGTTGAATGCATTGTAATCAAGAATGATGAAGATTTCTTTAGAAAGGAGTATGTAGACATTTTAATCTTATGGAAAGCAGATGATGAAGTTTTAGTAGTTTAATATGCCTATCCATTAAAGGTGGTGATCGTCTAACCAAAAAATATACTGGGGATGGAGAAAGAGAAACTTTGGCGGGCAAGTCTTTCTTCATTGTACACTCTCAAGGTTGCATTAATCAGAATAATTAAATATGGGGTCGTGTAATGCGACTCCTTACAATTAAATAAAGTCAGTCTATGCTCCTGAATTAAGGTGTTGTCTTTAGTGATGCCTTTTTTTAAGGATCAGACTGCCGTGGAATGCGCTAACACACGTAAAATTTGACAGGGTAGTGACTCAGCCGACGCAATAAATGAGGATAGGATGCCTTCTGTGTTTCCCTATTTACACATGCATCTGAAAGGCGAAAGCTGCCATTAAGTGCTGACGAAGGAAGGGTGTATCGTTTCTGACGATGCATGACAAGTCACAAGTAGGAGAGTCCAATTTTGGACTTCCAAACCTGTTAGGGACACTTGACACAGTAGGCTTGTTTGGGGAATAACCAACGGCAAATAGGGTGATACACACGGATACCACAAGTTGATATACAATCAAGTTTCAGTCGCCTGCCTGAGTTTGTTTATTTTTTTACAAGCAAATTCAGGCAGACAACTTGTCCAGCCGTTGTCCACAGTCTCAACCAATCAAGCAAAAAATCAAAAGAAAAGTCAAGACAAATAACACTAATTTAAAGGAATTGAAGTTAAAGACACTTGGAGACCCTTTCAATATTAAGTTAGTTTTGCAAACAAGTAATAGAAGAGTTCGATATAGTTCAATGAACCTCAATTCTATGGTTGTTCCAAGTTCCAATATGGTGCATTGACCGAGCTGCTAGCGGTTGACCTTGCTCCTTTGGAAGTATTACAAGATTCACACAACAACTGAAAATTAGAAGCATCGTTGCTTCCAAACAGGTCTAACGGAATGATATGATCAATATGCTTTTTATTTTGTGTTCTAATTAAGTTGGATAGATCGCAACGACATTCTGGATTTGAGCAAGTACCCTTGTCACGATAAAAAACGGAGTCGGTCAACCACTTTGGAAAGTAAGCTCGTTTTATTCTTTTTTTACTAGTAATATACTCTGGATATTGTTCTTCAATTTCGTCTATATGTTCTTCAATGAATGAAGAAAGTTCCCAATTGAAATCATGTAAGAACTTTCTATCTTGAAAAATAAATTGAAAAGCTGCATGAACAATTAGTTTATCAATTGTGTTTTGATGTTCATTAATATAACCCATTAGCTGATGAACAATGTCTCTGCAATTACATTCCTCATGATACTCATCGGTACATGCTGCAAGGTCTGGTGTTGGAACTTTTGGTTGCATGTTTACTCCGTCTAGCGTTCTAATTATGAAATTATAAGTCCATTCTAAATCGTCTACATTTTTATAAATATTATCTAATTCCTCTTCAATATCTTGAAAAAAGTAAAGATAATGATGAACAGCCGTCAATTTACTTGGTTTGATTAAACTTTGAATAATTTCGTCTTTGAAGCAAGAGAATGCTTCGAAACTATAATCCCAAAAGTTTGAAACTGCTATTCCTGCTAATCCAATACCAGAACTGAGAGCTAAATGTTCGTCTTTTGTTGCCATAATATCCCCAACTTTCAATCATTCTATTATTACTTGAGACTTTCGACTTGCCATATATGTTTCGAGTAAATAAATACAAAGTGTTCCACTTAAGTTAATAGCAAATTTGGCATGTCGTTCACTTGGTTTATAATAAACTTTTCCTTTTCCGTGAGAGTCTCCATAAGCGTTTCTCAAAGCGCCAAGCCCAGTCACTACACCATTAATTGAACCAAGAATTTGTTTAAACATTTCTTCACCATGTTGGTCTGGTGATAATTTTAACAAATTAGCTACTTTCTTATAAATTTGATTTAAATTCTCAGAATCTTTGTATTCCTCACCAGTATCATCAAGTATCCATTTAAGTGTGCTTTCTACCATTGCTCTTGTAGCAGTAATAGCGTCTTCTGGATCAGTTTTGGCTTGGTTTAAGGCTCTTTGCCAATCAATTTCAACATGTTCAATATTATATTGACCAGCTATTTCTTCAATTTCAGATGGAATGAATTTTGTGTTTTCATATTTAATTTTGCCATTGTCAAAGGAATAACCGTCTCTTTCTAACAACTTTAAAAATTGTTTCCAGAGTGAGTCGTTAAGGAAATAATCGTTTTCTTCGTTCTCCAAATAAAACATTTCAATGACATTAAACAATTTACGTAAATCATTTGATTTTGATAAATCTAATGTTGAAACATACGAGTCAGCTAGAGAACGCCTTTGTCCACTTAAAGTGGACTCATATAATTCTGTTTCAAATATATCTTCACACTCAAATAATTTTTGGATGCTTGCAAGCGTACCGTAACTACTAAGTAAATCATAAAACGTATGAACTGTATGTTTATTTAACAAAAATATCTCTCCATTTCGTAATAAAGATTATTATTCAAATTATTACAAAAACCGAGTGATAATGCTAGGGATTCTGTCGTGGTTAACCAAGGTGATATTACTAAACGAAAAGTATTCAAATATATTTGATCAAATTTTTTAGAGTCTCTCAGGTTTTATGATCTTGAGCTCTTGCATTTACCATTTATCCCCATTATTTCTTTTCTTCACATAAAATAAAAAACGAAATTGTTCAAGTTATGAATTGGGTCACCATGGAGTCACATCGGAGTCACAAAAACTTTAAAAACTACTTAGTAACAACAAATATCAATCAGGAAACTAAATCCTATGACCCCTTATGTGACAAGGGTTTAGGTGATTTTTTAGGATTGTTAAAGATTAGTCAGAATACGTGTCTCGTCCTTGACAGGGTAGAGGTCGCTGGTTCGAGCCCAGTCGGAATTATACACGGCGGTTAGAGGCGTTATATCAATGTTTATAGCCATTTTTTATTACGTTGACTTTAGGCGTATTAGGAATGCATGGTAGCGGTGACCGTTACCATGTTTGAACGTTCTTATTCTATTAAACCGGAATAGGAGGCGTTTTTTTATGGATGATGTTCGGAAAGGGAAACCGATTAAACGAATACGCAGAGGTAACGAGGCCTCGATATTTTGAAGAACAAAAGCAAATAACTGTTATGACTCTTACTCTATTTAACTATCAGGAGGGCTCTTTTACTTAATAGAAACGAGATGTGTGTAACAGTTTCTCTTTGGTGTGAATGTAATTCCATATGACCGGCGGTTGCCACCATACTTTACAAACGTGTAATCAGAATTGGCAATTGCATACTTAGCCGTTTTGTCAATGATTTTTTTAGAGGTGATTTTACCATTAAAAGGTAAATGATGGTACTTGCCCATTTAAACAATCTTTTGGCGGGTGTATATTGAATGAAGGGGAGGGATGTAATTGGTCAAGGTTATATTGTCATTTGTTTATTTACTTGGCTTTATTTTTTTAAGTAGATGGTCTTTTGATGGTTTTTTTCATCAGGATTATTTTTCGATTGTTGGTTTGTTGTGGTCTATTATTGTTACATTTTTCTTCGGCATTTACACTGGAAGCCCATTGCTTTTTAACAAGATCACACAATCGAAACGATTAACTGTTAAAAACAAAAAAGCATTTTACGTTTTAAGCGGAGCGGCAGTTATTTTTTTTGTCTTATATTTCATCTTCTCTAAATCTCTCATAAATGAAATTGCGCCCTACACTGTCTTGAGTGGCTATATTCTGACTTGGGTATCTGGGATAACTCTAACTAAACTATTGAAGCCAGAAACAGATGGGAATGCGCAAAAAACATAAACGTAATAATATAGACCGCAAGCAAATTGCGGTTTTTTTCGGTTAAACGTTAGAAAGGTATATTAGTGGTGTCCTGTGAATCCGCATTTACCATCGGCAGAAGTTGGTATTAAAATCAATGAATGTTATTAAGATGATTCGTGCGGTCGATCAACATGGAGTTAATCAAACCATAGAATACTTAGAAAAAAGTAACGATTCTTATGTTGAAGACATTGCCTTTGGGACTGCACCTGCTTATGCAAACTCAAAAGAATTTGAAACCTCTATCATCAAAAAATGGTTGAAACTCAAACACAAATTCAAAGGTGAGAATGACTGTATAACTTTTAAATAGAGATTAAGCTTATCCGGGGCTTGTCATTAGTTTTAGTACGTGGTTTCGCTACAGACTTTACAGTGAAACAAACACCTAACACATTTCACATTGCTTCAGATTGCCTTCAAACTTGATAATATAACTTCTAAACCTTCCTATAAAATGAAGGTTTTTTATTTGTTATCAATTTTTAAATCCTTTACATACAGCGATTGATTAACTCGAGCAATCAATGTCGCAGTTATATTTATTTTTCAACAAAATGTTATAATGAAGAGCTATAAAATGATGGGAGGGGAAATTTCGATGCATTACATAACGGCATGTTTAAAAATCATCAGTGATAAAGACCTTAATGAGATAATGAAGGAATTCAAAAAACTTGAGGAAGAAACGAACAAAGAAGAGGGTTGTATTACATTCCATGCTTATCCGCTTGAGCCATCAGAACGTAAAATAATGCTTTGGGAGATTTGGGAAAACGAAGAAGCTGTGAAAACCCATTTTACGAAAAAACACACAATAGACGTTCAAAAACAAGAATTAACGGAAGTAGAATGGTTAATGAAAAGCAATGTGAATGATTGAAAGGCTCTTTAAAAAGAGACATTCAATGACTTAGAATCAGCCACTTGTGATTAAGTAGTAATTAGTTGTCCAACTCTTATTTTTTTCTATTTAATATTTTTTGAGACGAAAATGTTTTTTTGAGCTGATTGTGAAATGTATTCAAAGTCAGCTCTGTTTGATTTCATGGATTATATTCTTTGGATAGCTTGTTACCATCATAATGGAGATACTCCGTATAAATTGGAGGTTAAAATAATGAGTCATTCTCAAGAAAAAATTGCACTAATTACAGGAGCAAGCAGTCAAGGGGATATTGGTACGGCTATTTGTCGTAAGTTAGCCTCACAAGGTATACATATCTTCTTTACTCACTGGAATTCTGATGCGGCCTGGATAGAAGAATTTCAACAAGAAATTTTACATATGGGTGTCCGTTGTGAGGCAATGAAAATTGATTTATCAGATGCACATGCTGCATTCACAATACATGAAAAAATTTCAGATAAATTAGGATATCCTTCCATCCTTGTTAATAATGCAGCTCATTCCGCAAGTGATAATTATGTATCGTTAGATGCGAAATCACTTGATGATCATTATGCGGTTAATATGAGATCGAATTTTCTTCTTTGTGTTGAATTCGCCCGTCGGTTTAAAAAGTCTAATTTAATATCAGGAAGAATCATCAATATGACATCAGGGCAGGATTTAGGTCCTTTGCCTGGGGAGTTAGCGTATGCAGCTACTAAAGGAGCTATTTCTGCCTTTACTAGGTCGTTATCACAAGAACTTGCACCATTGGGCATCACTGTTAACGCTGTAAACCCAGGTCCAACAGATTCTACATGGATGACAGATGAAATAAGAAATTTTCTTTCACCTAAATTTCCAATGGGGCGTATTGGCACACCAGATGATGCAGCACGAATGATTGCTTTTCTTGCAAGTGATGAGGCTGAATGGATAACTGGACAAATTATTCATTCAGAAGGTGGATTTATTCGGGGCTAAGCTACTGAAACACAATATACACCAATGTATGATGTATTCCCAAAACTAAATCTAAACTTGAAGCGCAATTGAAATAAAATAAGGTCCCTTCTCTTTTTAAAGGGGGACCTTATTTTATTCATGCATGTTTTGCATCCAGAAATCTGGCGGATAAGAGATTAATAAACCGTTACATATACTTTTCCGAATACTGCGGTACCTTTAAACAAAGTAATCGTGGCTTTCCCTTTTGATTTAGCCGTCACTAAACCATTTTGATCGACTTCAGCAACTTTTTGGTTATCAGTCCAATAACGAGTAGCTGAATTATTTTTAACAGAATAGGTTTCTCCAACTTTTAGAGGTAAATTATAGTCTTGAATTTTGATAACATGTGTAGGTGAAATAGAAATGTTCTTTACTTCAGTAGGTGTGGAGTTTATTTCATGAGCTGAAGCTACCCCGCTGACCGACAGAGCTAACGCAGAAATCGATAAAGCAGAAACAACAGTTTTTTTGAAATTCATTTTGAAACACTCCTTTAAAGTTTTTTGTCTTGCACTATAACAATTCATTAAAAGTAATTATTTTCCTTGTAAATAAATGTTAATAATATGTGAACGATCAACTGATTTGAGCTAAGACTATTGTGTGCCCTGCACAGAGTTTGTATTTATGATAGAAAATTGCTGAGAGAGAATGGCCATCCTTAAAATGTTAATAGCACACATTTGATGGTTATTAGTTTGTTGAGCGTGTGGGAATTTTGTTACCTGCACTTTATCCCCGAAGATACCAAATCACTTTTCTTCATCATGTTCTTATTTTCGTACTCATACATTAGAAAATCCTCGTTCTAAATAGGTGAAGAATTGGAGTATTTTTATGAATTTCTGCTGAATAACGATAAAAAATACATTACATAGCAAACTCAAAGAATATAAAAATCGCATTTTTCCGGAAGCTTCGGTAAAAAACGAAACTTTTGTCTCTATGATTTTATTTTATAATGTAAACGGTTTCTTATATAGTATACTTATACTATCAATTTGCTCAAGTAGATACTGACAGGAAGGATAGAAAAACAGATGGAATACATAAATACAAGACAAAAAGAGATTTTGTATCTGTTGTTATCTGAACCTGATGACTATTTAGTTGTGCAAGATTTCGCAGATAGGGTACAGTGTTCTGAAAAAACAATCCGGAATGATTTGAAAGTGATCGAGGATTATCTCAATGAGCATTCTCATGCACAGCTTATTCGAAAACCAGGGTTGGGCGTTTATTTACATATAGAAGAACAAGAAAGGACCTGGCTAAGCCAACAATTACATACTGAACATTTTTCTTCTAGGCAGCGGAGCGATGAAGAAAGAATGCTGCACATTGCTTATGACTTATTAATGAATCCGAAGCCTGTTTCCGCAAAAGACATTGCCGCTCGGCATTTTGTCAATCGATCTTCCATTAAAAAGGATTTATACGCAGTAGAAGAGTGGCTGAAGCGTTTTGATCTCACACTGGTTTCTAGGCAGCGGCTTGGGTTAAAGGTTGAAGGGAACGAAAGAAATAAAAGAAAGGCATTGGCAAGAATATCTGATTTGATCCACAATACAGCGTTTACCAGCCAATTTATTAAAAGTAAGTTTTTACATTATGAAGTAGACTTTGTGACGAAAGAAATCAAATCACTACAAAAAAAGCATTCTCTTTATTTCACAGACGAAACGTTTGAAAGTTTGCTGCTGCATACATTGTTAATGGTCCGCCGCATCAAAATGAAGCAGCCGATTTCATTGTCCCCAAAAGAAATGGCGGCAGTAAAAAAGAAGAAAGAATATCAATGGACATTTGCTTGTTTACAGCGGCTTGAACCGGTTTTTGCAATTCGCTTCCCTGAAGAGGAAGCCGTGTACTTAACATTACATATATTGGGCGGTAAAGTTCGTTATCCATTGCAGACAGAAGAGAACCTTGAAAATGCTGTGCTTCCTCAGGTTGTAGGGCATTTAATCAATCGTGTTTCAGAGCTGAAAATGATGGATTTTCATAAGGATCAGGATTTGATCAATGGTTTGAACATTCATCTCAATACTGTGCTACAACGGCTGAGCTACGATCTTTCTGTAGCAAATCCTATGCTCAATGACATCAAAAAGATGTACCCTTATTTGTTCCACCTCATCATTGATGTTTTGGAAGACATCAATCATACTTTTGATCTTCAAATTCCTGAGGAAGAGGCAGCATATTTGACATTGCATTTTCAGGCAGCGATCGAACGGATGCAGTGTAGCAGCGAGACACATAAAAAGGCAATTATCGTCTGCCACATGGGGATTGGGATGTCACAATTGCTGCGGACAAAAATTGAACGGAAATGTCATCAAATCGCTGTAATGGCTTGTATTGCAAAGGCCGATTTAAAGGATTATATCAAAAAGCATGAGGATATTGATCTTGTCATATCCACCATTGCGCTGGAGAATATAACGGTTCCCCATATTGTTGTGTCTCCGCTTTTAGAGCCTGGCGAAGAGAAGAAATTAAGTGCGTTTATACGTCAGCTGGGCGAATCACACCGCCAAAAACAAAAAACGTTTCAGATGCTGAACAATACGACTCCTTTTTTGGTTTTTTTGCAGCAGGAGGCGGAGCATCGCTACAAGTTAATCGAACAGCTGGCGACAGCTTTGTTTGAGAAAGGCTATGTTGATAAGGACTATGCGGTTCATGCGGTGATGAGGGAAAAAATGTCGGCGACAAATATTGGATCAGGCATTGCCATTCCTCATGCAAACGCTAAATTTATTAAACAATCAGCAATCGCGATTGCCACATTAAAGGAGCCGCTTGAATGGGGAAATGAAAAAGTTTCGCTCGTTTTTATGCTGGCTGTCAAACACGAGGATCAAACCATGACAAAGCAGCTGTTTAGTGAGCTTTCATATCTTAGCGAGCAGCCGGCCTTCGTCCAGAAGCTGACGAAAGAAGCCAATGTCATGACATTTTTATCTCATTTGGATTATTAAAGCAGGGATTATTCCTTGCTTTTTTTTGTTATAGGGAAAAATGCCTTTATTACCGGAACCTATGGTAAAAAAAGCGATTTTAATGAGCTGATTTCGGTATACAGTTGAGACAAGATCTTATAATTCACACTTTAAAGGAGGTTTCCTATGAAACTGTTAGCGATTACATCTTGTCCGAATGGAATCGCCCATACGTATATGGCAGCGGAAAATCTGCAAAAAGCTGCTGACAGACTGGGCGTTAGCATCAAAGTTGAGACCCAGGGAGGGATTGGTGTCGAAAATAAGCTAACCGAAGAGGAAATTCGCGAAGCGGACGCAATCATTATTGCTGCAGACCGCTCGGTAAACAAAGACCGGTTTATAGGCAAAAAACTGCTGTCTGTGGGGGTACAGGACGGCATCCGCAAACCGGAGGAATTGATTCAAAAAGCTCTTAACGGAGATATACCAGTCTATCGTTCCGCTTTAAAATCGGAATCCGTCAATCATCAGGAGAAGAAACAAAATCCAATTTACCGTCATTTAATGAACGGCGTTTCATTTATGGTTCCTTTCATTGTTGTCGGCGGATTATTGATAGCGGTTGCATTAACGCTTGGAGGGGAGAAAACACCTAAAGGCTTAGTTATTCCGGATGATTCCTTCTGGAAAACGATTGAACAGATCGGCAGTGCTTCATTTTCATTTATGATTCCGATTTTAGCCGGCTATATCGCCTATAGCATCGCTGATAAACCGGGACTTGTGCCAGGGATGATCGGCGGTTATATTGCGGCGACTGGAAGTTTTTATGACAGCGCAAGCGGCGCCGGATTTCTCGGGGGGATTATTGCCGGGTTTTTGGCCGGATACGCGGCACTTTGGACCAAAAAATTAAAAGTTCCAAAAGCAATCCAGCCGATTATGCCGATTATTATTATTCCGGTGTTTGCATCACTGATTGTAGGTTTAGCGTTTGTGTTTTTGATCGGCGCGCCTGTAGCTCAAATTTTCGCCTCTTTAACAGTTTGGCTGGCGGGGATGAAAGGGTCTAGCTCGATCCTTCTGGCATTGATTTTAGGGGCGATGATCTCATTTGATATGGGCGGTCCCGTAAATAAGGTGGCGTTTCTGTTTGGATCGGCAATGATTGGAGAAGGAAATTATGAAATTATGGGACCAATTGCTGTCGCCATTTGTATCCCCCCGATTGGCCTTGGCATTGCGACGTTTTTAGGAAAAAGAAAATTCGAGGCATCTCAAAGAGAAATGGGGAAAGCGGCATTTACGATGGGTCTCTTCGGCATTACTGAAGGAGCGATTCCATTTGCGGCGCAGGACCCTCTGCGCGTTATTCCAAGTATTATGGCAGGCTCAATGACAGGTTCTGTGATAGCCATGATTGGCAATGTGGGAGACAGAGTGGCGCACGGCGGACCTATCGTTGCAGTGCTTGGCGCAGTTGATCATGTCTTGATGTTTTTTATTGCTGTGATTGCAGGATCTCTTGTCACTGCTCTGTTCGTCAATGTACTAAAAAAGGATATTACGGCGTCTCCTGTGCTCAGTGAAACTGCACCGCCCTCCGCGCCAAGTGAAGCTGCGGCAGCAAATGAAATAAAGCAGTCAATTCAAAGCCAAAAAGCTGAGATGTCGGAATTTAAAAAACTGACAGACATTATCAGCCCGGAATTAATTGAACCAAATTTATCGGGGGAAACGAGGGATGACATCATAGATGAATTGATTCAGAAATTGTCCCGAAGAGGTGCGCTACTTTCAGAGAGCGGGTTTAAACAAGCCATTTTGAATCGTGAACAACAGGGAACAACGGCGATTGGCATGAATATCGCGATTCCGCACGGAAAGTCTGAGGCGGTCAGGGAGCCGAGTGTTGCCTTTGGGATTAAACGATCAGGTGTTAATTGGAATAGCCTGGATGGATCAGAAGCTATATTAATCTTTATGATTGCTGTACCGAAAGAGAGCGGGGGAAACCAGCATCTCAAAATACTGCAGATGCTATCTCGAAAGCTAATGGATGACAATTATAGGGAGCGGCTGCTATCCGTGCAAACAACAGAAGAAGCATACAAGCTGCTAGAAGAAATCGAATAAAGCGGGGGATTTTCATGACGATTGAACCGTTATTTTTCAAGCCTGTTTTCAAAGAAAGAATTTGGGGCGGGACCGCTTTAGCTGATTTTGGCTATACCATTCCGTCACAACGAACAGGGGAGTGCTGGGCTTTTGCCGCGCATCAAAATGGTCAAAGCGTTGTTCAAAACGGAATGTATAAGGGGTTCACGCTCAGCGAATTATGGGAACATCATAGACATTTATTCGGACAGCTTGAAGGGGATCGTTTCCCTCTGCTTACAAAAATATTAGATGCTGACCAGGACTTATCTGTTCAAGTGCATCCGAATGATGAATATGCCAACATACATGAAAACGGTGAGCTTGGAAAAACAGAATGCTGGTACATTATTGATTGCCAAAAAGATGCCGAGATTATTTATGGCCACAATGCAACAACAAAGGAAGAACTAACTACCATGATAGAGCGTGGAGAATGGGATGAGCTCTTGCGCCGTGTAAAGGTAAAGCCGGGGGATTTTTTCTATGTGCCAAGCGGTACTGTTCATGCGATTGGAAAAGGAATTCTTGCTTTGGAGACGCAGCAGAATTCAGACACAACCTACAGATTATATGATTATGACCGAAAAGATGCAGAAGGCAAGCTACGCGAGCTTCATCTGAAAAAGAGCATCGAAGTGATAGAGGTCCCGTCTATTCCAGAACGGCATACAGTTCACCATGAACAAATTGAGGATTTGCTTACAACGACATTAGTTAAATGCGCTTACTTTTCGGTGGGGAAATGGAACTTATCAGGATCAGCAAGCTTAAAGCAGCAAAAACCATTCCTTCTTATCAGTGTGATTGAAGGGGTGGGCCGTATGATCTCTGGTGAGTATGTCTATCCTTTCAAAAAAGGAGATCATATGTTGCTGCCTTACGGTCTTGGAGAATTTAAACTCGAAGGATATGCAGAATGTATCGTCTCCCATCTGTAACATGCAGGGCTTGAGAAATAAATTTGCGAATGAAGACGCCTATTCTCCAGCAATGATCTAAATAAAATAAGAGTTTAATAGTTGGAGAAGAAATGTTACACTCTTTTCTGTATATGGTAAAGAATGAAAAAACACGATTCGGTTGGTAGTCCGGATGCATGATTGATCATGTCAGTAACCTTCCCCTCCTCGGGATGTCCATCATTCTTTCGTATCTTTTATGAGGAGGGAATCGTTATGAAATTAACGGTTTACTATGATGGTCAGTTTTGGGTAGGTGTTGTTGAAGTTGTGGACAATGGAAAGCTAAGAGCCTTTCGTCATCTTTTTGGCAAAGAGCCGAGGGATTCTGAAGTATTAGAGTTTGTTCATAACCAACTTTTGAATATGATGGCCCAAGCTGAGCAGGAAGGAGTGAGTTTACAAGGCAGACGTCAAAAAAAGATCAATCCAAAAAGATTGCAGCGCCAGGTTTCAAAAGAGTTGAAAAACGCCGGAGTAGCTTCTAAAGCTCAAGAGGCGATAAAGCTAGAGCTTGAAGCAAGAAAGCAAAAGAAAAAACAAATAATGAAAGAACAGCGAGAACATGTAAAAGAGCAAAGGTATATGCTCAAAAAGCAAAAAGCGAAAAAGAAGCACAGAGGTAAATAATCCAAACAAAAGCAGGCGCAGTGCCTGCTTTTGTAATTAAGGACTCTACTTTGTAACATATATCCAATGCTTATAATCCGCTGATTTATGATCCAATATAAACCCTAACTTCTCCAAGGTTTTTTGTGAGCCTAGATTATCATGTTCGCATCTTGCGGTGATCCGGTTTACTGTTTCTTGGCTTAATGCCCAGTTTATTAGTTTTTGGGCGGCTTCCACACAATAACCTTTGCGGCGATGACTTTTATTTGTTGCAAAACCGATTTCAATCATGCCATTTTCGTCTGGGTCACCTAAAAACCCGGTTCCCCCAACAATTTCATGACTGTCCTTCTTTACAATAATCCATGAATCAAATCCTTTTGTTCCATTGTTTTTGACTAAAATCTCGCGGAAATAAGGTATCGCTTCAAAAAAATCAGAATTTGGCCATTCACCATTTGTTTCATAACCTAAGTCTTTGATAGCCTGATGATCTTGTTTAGACGCTGCGTCAAGAAGGGGAATATCAATCGTTTTTAAACGTAATCGATTCGTTTCAAGGAGAACCATATATCTTAATCCTCTTTTCTTTTTACTGGGAATAATGATAACATATAACAATTTTCTCTGATACCTTGGCAGTAGAGAAAGATGAAGAAATTGGGGGGAATTGAAAGAGTGACAGGTGAGAGTTTGCCCAGCCCAAAAACGGGTAGGAAAATGCTGATGTTAATGTGTCCCTACCCGTTTTTCTGTTCCTGAATGCAGGATTTCTGATAACATGTTGTGCTACCTTTTCGCAATCAAATAAAGCGATATGGCTCTTTGGGTTTGCACAGGATTATGAATGATAATGACCCATTGGTTTCTTCGTCTTGGAAAGCTTGCTACCGCATACAATGGAGCAGTATCGCGCGGAGTGAACCCACCATTTATCACGTTGATATCTCTTCCTTCAAGATGACAAACTAAGTATTCACCTGGATTGATGACCTGTTGGTTCGTCCATGCGTAAGAATAAAAGCCGTCTCCAAGATCTTCGGTGGAAGATGGGGGGACAAAGCCATCTACAGTCAATGTGATTTCTCTTCTTCGCTGTCTTTCTGAAAAGTCTGGACTTCTTTGAGGGTTATGAGTATGTGAAAAGTAAGGAATTAACGCAGGGCCATAAAAGTAATGATACAAAGCAACCACTCCTTTATTTTCCATTCATACAAATTGTATGTGGGAGTTATTTGTTCATTCCTGTTTTGTTCCATGTAGGCTAATAATGGGCTATAGGCGCCCAAGAAAATCAATTTGTCCTTTCATTGATTCAATGCTAGTAACCTTGAAAATGCAGGTTAGGATGATAGAATTTACATATTACTGCAAGAAGTTAGACATACATCATTTTGATAGTGGGTGAAAACAATGGCGAAAAAAATGGCAAAAACAAATGCGGTTCGTCTGATAGAACAGCAGAACATCTCTTATGAGGTATTAGGGTATAAAACAGACGGCCAGCCGGTAGATGGCATCTCTGTTGCGGAAAAAATCGGTTATCATTTGAAATATGTATATAAAACGTTGGTGGCAGCAGCAGGAACAAATCATTATTATGTCTTTGTTGTACCCGTTGCAGAAGAGTTAGATGTAAAAAAGGCAGCAAAGGTGACAGGGGAAAAGAAAATAGAAATGATTGCAATGAAGGAGCTATTAGCGGTAACTGGCTATCTTCGCGGCGGCTGCTCGCCAATTGGCATGAAAAAATTGTTCCCGACCTATATTGATGCATCTGCAGAAACGCTAGATTTTATCATTGTCAGTGCAGGGAAAATCGGTATGCAGCTAAAGTTGGCGCCACAAGATTTAGCCAAATCATGTGATGCCGCATTTGCAGAAATTGTATAGATGCAGATATAGGGGAAACGAAAAAGCTTAGTCATATCGATTAAGCTTTTTCTGCATCTCTTTCAAATATGATTTCAAAATAAGCAGCTGCCCCATACCCATCTATACTGGGAGCGAAAATCTGAACGAATCTCCAGCCTCTTTTCGCATAATCATGGATGATTTGCTGGTAGTCTTCTTTAGGCCTTCTTCTCATTGTACTCAGCTCAACTCTTACGAATTCATATTCTTTCATCGTTTAATCCCTCCTATTAAGGTATACGTAAAATGGAGCAAGAAGTTCCAAAAACCTAGGTTAAGGGCCGAAAGTATATTTCCCTCACTAAAACAAATACATTTATGCCAGCTGCCTGCATGCATCTGGAAAGAGTTAAGGGGCTATAAAACGAATGTCACCGGGTCAGCAGTCCAAATGATTCTCTTGCTTATTGCATTTGACTGAGTATATAAGTAAAAAAAGAGCGGCCAGAACATATAAGAAGGAGATGATCATTAACGCACTCATAACAGGGTAGTGTTTAGCGGAATAGATGAAAAAATCAAGCTGTGAAATTTGTTTGGGGCTGCTGACGGCATCAATTCCATTTAGCAGTTTTGAGAGTTTAGCAGTATAGTTCCAATCAAATCGATCTGAAACAAGCTCGCTTCCTTGATACCAATTAACAGCAGCTAAAAACAGAAATACCATAATAGAAAATCCAAGCTGAACAACTAAAAATATTCCCTTCACTTTTGTATGACCTCCAAATCTATGAATATGGGAAAATCAAACAATATATTACCACCGTATGGGTTATTCTTGCAATTTCACTTTCATACAACTCAAACGCAAGTCTATTTTTTTGTTTGTTTTTGGCTTATAATACCTGATGATGGAAAAAGAGTGCGGGTTTATAGATTAGAGAAACAAATGTATTTCTTAGCATTTTTTATTTGTGGAGAGAGTATAGAAGCATTCGATTAGATCTGCTTTTTCACAGAAACGGTTTTCATCTGTTTGTCTGAGCTTTACAATTGGCTGGCAAAAAAACAATGCCTTTAAGTCATCTTATCGAGAAAGCGATGGTATTTTATGAACAAAGAAACCCTAAAAAACATACTCATGATTTTTTCAATATGCGCAACCCTCCGAGAAACCGATGGTATGCGCATAGCTGATAGCTGGATTTTGAGTGAGATTATACGATTTTTGATTTGCATGGCTGTGTTTTTTGCCGTGACATTTCTATTAGATGCTGTTTTTCCAAACAAAAAAGAGTCACATTAATGTGTGGCTCTTTTTGCATCATCTGATCAGAAACATCATAAATGAATCGATCATCATGATGAAGAACAGCAAGCAAAAATAAATAAGCGAGTAGACAAACATATCCTTTGCCCACTTCACGTCATCGTCTGTTTTGAATCCTTTGATGCTTTTTTTGATCCATATGCCTCCGAGAACCAAGGCGGCTAAGAAATAAAATGGGCTGATATGGCCGGTGCCGAGAGAGAAAGGAAATAATAGCGTGACCGGCACCAGGACGGCAATATATTGCATCATTTTTATTTTTGTTACATGATTGCCTTTGACTACTGGCAAGAGCGGAACGCCAGCGGCACGATATTCTTCTTTGCGTCTTATCCCAATCGCCCAAAAATGCGGCGGCTGCCACAGAAACATAATCGTGTACAACAGCACTGCTGTCATACTGAAGTCACCGGTTACGGCACAATACCCCATCAATGGCGGCGCAGCACCTGGAAAGCTCCCGACAAATGTGCTCCACGCAGATGTTCGTTTCACCCATACCGTATAGATGATCGCATAAAAAATAAAGGCGGCCAGTCCGAGAAAGGCCGTTAATGGATTGAGGGAATAAAGCATGGCAAGACCTGCGATCCCTAAAACAGAGCCATATGTTAAGATCATGGCTGGCGGCATTTTCCCTGTGACCGAGGCCCTGCTGCGAGTGCGTGCCATTTTTGCGTCCATATGCCGATCAAAATAGTTGTTATAGACAGTGCCGGAAGCCATCACAAACGCGGTTCCCAACATTGCTGTCACCATTGTTATCAAAAAAGCCATTCCGGTTAACGTTTTTTCTGCGCTTGCAAACGCGATCCAAAATCCGCCGAAGGCTGCTATTGAGTTTGATATGATAATGCCCGGCTTTGCAAGTTTGATAAAATCGTAAATGGTTACCCGGTTCGAAGCTTTTATGTATTTTGTTTCAGATATGGCTGCAGAATCTCTTGTATTCTCCAAAAATAGACGCCTCCCCCTAAAACTGCATGCTTTTGTTATCGTAACAAGAGGGGGACGGAATCACAATTATTTCCTATATTTGTCATGATATTGTCATTTTTAAAATAAAAAAATGGGGAGCTGGACTGCCCCCATTTTGATATGTGCGACTAGTAACCGTAACCTCCGCCATATCCTCCGCCATATCCTCCGCCATAACCGCCGCCGTAACCGTACCAAGGGTAGTAAGGCGGTCGCGGGCGCGGGTAGTAATAAGGCGGGCGCGGATAAAACGGGTAGAACGGATAATAATAAGGCGGATAAAATGGCCGTCTCGGACGCGGATAATAATAAGGCTGTCTTTCATCATAAGGGGTAATTTGTTCAAATGGCTGTTCATTCAAAGGGTAATCCAAGAGGAAAACCTCCCTAGCTTTTTTTATTCCTTTTACCATATTCTTGATGCTTAAGTTGGGTGTATGTCCATTCATGAAACTCAGTTTTTTTTTATGATGAAATTCCTTAAAAAGGATTGACATGAACTTCTAAATCTCATAGTATTACAAATGTGAAATAAATATTACTACAATGTTACAAAATCATTTCTAAATAGATACAGTTCCAACTGACGAAGAGTAAATCGAAATGGCTACGAAAGAAGGAGTTTTTGTTGTTAGCAAAAAGAATTAAATGGTTTCATGTATTAATAGCAGTTGTATGTGTGGTGGGCCTTATCGGCTTTTTCCATAATCATTCATTGAAAAAAGAAACGGTCATGAATAAAGTAAGAACTGATTCTCAGTATGGGAATGTTGAGATCGCAACGCTTGTGAATGACGGGAAAACGTTCAATTACGCAGTTAACTATCCCGTTTTCAAAAATGAAAAAATGGATTCGGAATTAAAAAGATTCGCAGAAAAAGAGGTTCGTCAATTTCAAAAGGAAACAAAAGACGTTGACCAAGAGCATACGACAAAACGCAACGAATTAAATGTTGATTATAAAATTGTCCATTATGCCAAACAGACAGTGGCGATTGTATTTAATGAATATAAATACATCGGCGGGGCACACGGGCAAACCGTGAAAAAAACGTTTAACTATGATTTTAGTAAACAAGCGTTTCTTTCCATTGATGATATTTTCAAAGAGGACGCTGACTACTTACATAAGCTTTCGTTAATCGCTTATCACGAGCTGAAAAAGAATAAGGACATTGCCGCGGATGATGCACTGTTAAAGGAAGGGACGGCTCCGAAAAAAGAAAATTTCAGCCGCTTTGCCATCAAGGAGGATTATATCGAACTTTACTTTGACACATATCAGGTTGCAGCAGGCTATCTTGGAGAGCAATCGATTGCCATTAAGAAAAGTCTTTTGAAAGACATTCTGAAAGAACAATATATTGATAAAGCAAAAAATAAAAATAAAATCAAAGAACAAAAGCCGAAGCATGAAGTGATTTCTTTACCCAAAGAGGAAACGGTTGATCCAAATCAAAAAGTCATTGCGCTTACTTTCGACGACGGCCCGAATCCTGCGACAACAAATCAGATTCTAGACTCCTTGAAGAAATATAAGGGTCATGCCACGTTTTTTGTTTTGGGGAGCAGGGTTCAATATTATCCGGAAACGCTAATAAGAATGCTGAAAGAAGGAAATGAGGTGGGGAACCATTCATGGAGCCATCCACTTCTCACAAGGCTTTCAGTGAAAGAAGCGTTAAAGCAGATCAATGACACGCAAGACATCATTGAAAAAATAAGCGGATACCGCCCGACGCTTGTAAGACCCCCATACGGCGGCATTAATGACGAACTGCGGAGTCAAATGAAAATGGATGTCGCATTATGGGATGTTGACCCGGAAGATTGGAAAGACCGTAACAAAAAAACAATCGTTGACCGTGTCATGAGTCAGGCGGGAGATGGAAGAACCATTTTAATTCACGATATTTACCGCACCTCTGCTGATGCGGCCGATGAAATTATGAAAAAGCTCACCGATCAAGGATATCAATTGGTGACGGTTTCTCAGCTTGAAGAGGTTAAAAAACAAAGAGAAGCAAATTAGTAGGAAAAGGCTGCCCGTATGGACAGCCTTTTTTCTATTTAATAAGAGCCTGTGGTGGCCCAAACATTTAAGTTTGGTCCTGAATATTTGCCGAAAGCGTAAGAAGTCCTTGGATCTAAATCATATACCATCGGTGTATAGCAAGACTTTTGGCCGGCCACCGCTTTTCCATTGCCGCCTGCAGAATCACAATTATATCTCTTTCCGTCCGTGTTTCGGATAATCTCCGCATTTGCTTCAAAGCCAGACGTCAATGTATTATTCATCGTGATTTTTGCCCAAGCCGTTTTGCATGTACTGCTGAATTTAAGCTCGACTACTCCGATGACTTGATTGCTGGCATTCACTAAGTTTGAGGATTTTTTTGTAGAGCCGGTGGACGCACAATCATTGTAATAAGGGCTTTTACCATCGTAGGCATGGGTTTCCGCATTGGCGGGTACACCTTTGGCGGCAAAAACAAATACTACTGCGAATAACACCAATGAAGCCTTCGTAAACAGTCTTTTCATATCCTTTTGACCTCCTTAATATGGCAAACAATAAATCATACGGAGGAACAATCAAAACATGCATGCTTTTTGTGAACAATAAAGGCGGCCGGGAGGATGGAGTTATTGGCCGCCTTTGGTGTGAGGTTAAGCTTTTACATCAATGGTTTGTCCGAGAGTCGGATGCTGAATCATCTTTAAGGTTTGATCGGCATTTTGCTGGGCGGTGTCCAGCATTTTTTTCGTTAAAGCGATATTAACATTCTGGGCAAGGGATGCTTGATGCATTGCAACTGATAAAGCAGGAATATCCATCGTTCCACCTCCTATGCCTTACCTATCGGCGGGTTTGTATGATTTTACAGTGAAAAATGGCTTAATTTTCGCTGTTGACCCTTACGCTGCGGCATATCGTATGTTTTTGACAAGGAGGGAATCAGGATGAATCTAGTAATGGAAAAGACCTTTGAGCAATACGAAAAGCTGTTTTCAATGGAAGAACAGAAAAGAGAAGATGTATTTCGGTATACGATGATGAGGCCGTTTGAAAAGATGTGGACCGCCATCCAAGTTCCGCTGAAAGCGAAGGAGGCAAACGGCTATGATGTGATCATGGCTGCGAAAATGCTGGGCTATTTGGATGTCCGTGATGCTGAAAGCGGGCAGAGAGCACTGCAAATACTGAAAGAATCACATGTTTCAGAGACAGCTGAATCAGCACTTCGGCAATGCATTCTTTTTGCTGAGCGCGAGCAGCTGCGGGTGAATGCAGAGGAGATCAAATTCGGCCTTTATATCGCTGATCCAAATAAACTTCAGCTGCAAAAAGGCTACTGCGGGTTTGGAGGGATACCGGGCTTTATTCATGTATGGATTGATCCGAACCGTTATAACCTGCCAAGGATTCCTTCAATTATTGCTCATGAGTTTCATCATAATGTGCGGTTTTCGTATATAGATTTTCATCATGGCTCTGTAAGTGTCGGGGATTATCTTGTGATTGAAGGATTGGCGGAATCATTCGCCAGAGAGCTGTTTGGTACGGAACGATTGGGCCCTTGGGTAACTCGTTTTGATCATGAGGATTTGCAATATTCCATTGATGTGATCAATGAGGTGCTGGATGTGAAAGGATTTTCGGAAGTCAGCCGTTATATGTTTGGTGATCCAATTGCTAAAGACCAAGGCTTTAAGCCTGCAGGTTTATCGGCTTTTGCAGGTTATGCGGTTGGATATCATGCCGTTCAGTCATTTATGAATCAACATCATATCACGATAAGCGAGGCCACACGTTTGGATGCGAAGACCATTCTTTCTCAATGCGGGCTGTTTTCTACATGAAAAAAGCGTCACATACAGCGGCGCTTTTTGATTCCCAAAACCAGCAGTTCTATGGTGGCACAGGCTGCAATTCCAATTGTATATGCTTCGATATCGCTCCATAAAAAACCGTACCCCAGTACAAGCCCGCCAAGAGAAGTATCCCTAATCTGGTCGATCCATTCGGCATGATAGAGCTGGCTGAATTCAATGACAAAACAGAAAGAAAGACTGATAATGCCCGTTTTCATTGTCTTCAGCTTCCGAAATAGAAATCCGCATCCCGTAAAGATCATGGCGGCCCACAGCGAGTCTCCCAGATAAGTATTGAGGGAATCAGGAAGAGCACTGGCGAATGCTCTGGATCCAAGCCCGAGCCCCATGATCAGTATGGTGAAAGCTGCATATATCCATCGATTTCGCTTCATTGCGAATTGATACCCCGTCTCTTCTTCATCTCCCTGTATTGTAAGAAATATATCTTTTATTTGTCCACTAAAAAAGCGGCTGAATAGCCGCGTAGGGTGTTTATTTTGCTTTTAGGTTTACATGGTCGGCTGTCTGATCCGTGCCTATTACAAAATGGAGTTCATAGCGGCCTGTATCATATACATAATCGATTTCATCGGTAAACGGAACGGTTAACACCCGATTTGCTGGTCCTAATTGCTTCTGCAGCACTTCCGGCGTAACTCCGCCTAAATTCAGCTGCCGTTCCACACCGGTTCCAAAGTAGCGGATTTCTGAAATTGTCATGTCTTTATGATAGGAAAATCCGTAGCCCGGCTGTCCCATATTCCAGTGATATAAATCAAATCGATTGTCTCCCCCGCCTGGTCTTTCCGGTTCCCCAAACGCAGCGTGGACATCCGCTTTTGTGCTTTTGTTAATGGTAAGGCCTTGCGCCTGCTGAGGCATTTCCCCTTTATAGGCGGTGTTGTAAAGGTTTTTGACAAGCTCGGCGGCTGATTGATTCGTGTTTTCTGAGAGTGTGTTTGTTTGAGCTGCGGCCTTTGCCGGTGCTGAAAAGGACGCAGCCCCAAAGCCGGTAAAACAGCTTGTTACTGCTGCTGCCGCGGTTATAGCAGACATTGTCTTTTTCATGTTGATCCCTCCTTATTGATCTACCATCCCGTTTCCCGGTGTTAGTGCAATAAAACATGTGAGTGCGCTTTGTATGTTTTATTGAGTTGTTGTAAGGGAACTGAAATAGGTAATTCGGTATATAAAGCAAGAAAGGGGAATGGAGATGGCTGGCAAGAAAAAAATCACAGTAAACGGCGTTGAAATGGAAGCGTCCGAGGAACAGACGGTGCTGCAGCTTTTGAATAACAGCTCGATTGAAGTGCCGCAAGTTTGCTATCATCCAAGCTTAGGACCGATTGAAACATGTGATACGTGCATCGTCAGCATCAATGGTGAGCTGAAGAGGTCGTGCTCCGCTGAATTAAAGGATGGGGATATCATTGATACGCTCTCACCTGACGTGAAAAAAGCGCAGGTCATCGGGATGGACAAGATTTTATATAATCATGAGCTTTATTGTACAGTTTGCGATTACAACAATGGGGGATGCGAAATACATAATACGGTGAAGGAAATGAAAATCAATCACCAAAGCATTCCGTTTGATCACAAGCCATACCATAAGGATGAATCCCATCCGTTTTATCGGTATGATCCAGATCAATGTATTTTGTGCGGACGCTGTGTTGAAGTATGCCAGGACGTTCAGGTAACTGAAACGCTGACCATTGACTGGGAGCGGAAACGCCCGCGCGTCATTTGGGATAACGACGTGCCGATCAATGAGTCGTCATGTGTGTCATGCGGCCATTGTTCAACGGTCTGTCCGTGCAACGCGATGATGGAAAAAGGAATGGAAGGGGAAGCCGGATATTTAACAGGCATCAATAACGAAACGCTGCGACCGATGATCGAGATCACGAAAGGCGTAGAGACAGGCTACGGCTCGATTCTCGCGATTTCTGATATGGAATCTGCTATGCGCGATGAACGAATCAAAAAAACGAAAACCGTCTGCACGTATTGCGGCGTCGGCTGCAGCTTTGATGTCTGGACAAGGGGCAGAGACATTCTGAAAGTAGAGCCACAGGAGGAAGCGCCAGCCAACGGCATTTCTACTTGTGTGAAAGGCAAGTTCGGCTGGGATTTCGTCAACAGCGAAGAACGCCTGACAAAGCCGCTGATCCGTGAAGGTGACCATTTCCGTGAAGCAGAGTGGGAGGAGGCGTTATCGCTGATCGCCAGCAAGTTCACTGAATTAAAAGAGGCGTTTGGCCCGGATTCTCTCGCTTTTATTACATCTTCTAAATGTACAAATGAAGAATCGTATCTTATGCAAAAGCTGGCCAGAGGGGTCATTGGCACAAATAATGTGGACAACTGCTCTCGCTATTGCCAATCTCCTGCGACTGCCGGCCTGTTCCGGACAGTCGGCTATGGCGGTGATTCAGGATCAATTACAGATATCGCGCAAGCGGACCTTGTTTTGATTATCGGTTCGAACACGTCTGAGTCGCATCCAGTCTTATCCACTCGCATTAAACGGGCTCATAAGCTGAGAGGGCAGAAAGTGATCGTCGCGGATATCAGAAAGCACGAAATGGCAGAGCGCTCAGATTTATTTGTCCAGCCGCGTGCCGGATCGGATATCGTCTGGCTGAATGCGATCGCCAAATATTTAATAGAAAACGGCAAGGCCGATGAACGATTTTTGAGAGAAAGAGTGAACGGACGGGATGAATATGTAAAAAGCCTCGCGCCGTACACACTTGAATATGCTGAGGAGAAAACCGGGATTGATCAAGAAACCCTTATCCAAATGGCAGAGATGATCGGGCAAGCTGACAGTGTGTGCGCATTGTGGGCGATGGGCGTGACACAGCACATTGGAGGAAGCGACACGAGCACGGCGATCTCTAACCTGCTGCTTGTGACAGGAAACTACGGAAAACCGGGAGCAGGTTCTTACCCATTGCGCGGTCATAATAACGTGCAGGGAGCAAGTGACTTCGGGAGTATGCCTGACAGAATGCCAGGCTATGAAAAAGTGACGGATGAACAAGTCCGCCAAAAATACGAGCGTGTGTGGGGTGTGCCGCTGCCGAAGGAGCCGGGTATGACCAACCACGAAATGATTGAAAAAATCCATTCCGGACAGTTGAAAGCGATGTATGTAAAAGGTGAAGAAATGGGCCTGGTGGATTCCAATATCAATCATGTACACGCCGCATATGAAAAGCTTGATTTCTTTGTGGTGCAGGACATTTTCCTTTCACGTACAGCGGAGTTTGCTGATGTGGTTCTTCCTGCGAGCCCAAGCCTTGAAAAAGAAGGAACGTTTACAAACACAGAACGCCGGATTCAGCGTTTGTATCAGGTATTTGAACCGCTGGGTGAATCAAAGCCGGATTGGCAGATTATTATGGAGGTTGCCAATAAGCTTGGCGCCGACTGGCACTATAAGCATCCTGCAGACATTATGGAGGAAGCAGCCAAGCTGTCGCCGATTTATGCCGGTGTCACCTATGAACGTCTTGAGGGCTATAATTCCCTGCAATGGCCTGTAAACGCTGATGGAAAGGATTCGCCTTTACTCTTTACAGAGCGCTTCCCTTTCCCGGACGGCAAGGCCATTCTCTACCCTGTCCAGTGGACAGAGCCTGAGGAATTCGGTGAGGAATATGATATCCATGTCAACAATGGGCGGCTCTTGGAGCACTTCCACGAAGGGAACCTGACTTACAAATCAAAAGGGATTTCGGAAAAAACACCGGAAGTGTTCTTAGAAATTTCTTCTGAGCTTGCGGCAGAACGAGGGATTCAGGACGGAACCCTCGTCAGACTCACATCGCCTTTCGGAAATGTCAAAGTGAAGTGCCTGATTACTGATCGAGTCAAAGGGAAGGAAGTATATCTGCCAATGAACGATTCAGGGGAAGCGGCGATCAACCTGTTAACAGGCAGCCATGCCGATAAGGATACCGATACGCCTGCTTACAAGGAAACATCGGCCAAAATGGAAATTTTGAAGCACGACGGAATCAGCCCGCTGCCTAAGATCAACCACCGCAACGGCAATCCGCAGCCGCAAATCGGTGTGCAGGTTCATAAGAAATGGGCGCGGAAGGATTATATTTTCCCTGGTGACGCTGTGAAAAGGGGGGTGGGCCATAATGGCTAAAGCGATTAAACGAATCCAAAAAATCGAGGTAACAGAAGAGGATCAGCGAAAGCGTGATTTGCGGGAAATTGAAGATGCTCTAATTGACCACAAAGAAGCGATTCTCGAAACCTTGCATATGCTGGGCCATATGAACGAGCGCGGTGTCCTGCCGTTGCTCCGCGGCCTTTTTGGCCAAGGGGATAAAGTTCTTGATATCCTGGTGAAAAAGGCAGATACAGAGGAAACAGCCAATACGCTGAAAAATCTGCTTCTTCTGTTTGGGACACTGGGCATGCTGGACGTGAAGCAGCTGGAGCCCCTCATTTTGAAAGTGAATGCGGGTGTGGCAAGCGCTGTAGAGCAGAAAAACAGTGAAGAAAAGACAGGTTATTTTGATATTATCCGCTCGCTAAAAGACCCAGAAATCAACAAATCAATTACACTACTCTTTTCCTTTTTAAAAGGAATGGGACAAGATACAAAGGAGCTGGAACGCACGACGCAGCCTCCGGAACACCAAAAACATCATCAGGAACCTCGAGAGAAAAGAGGAATGAACAAGCGAGATTGACCTCCCACCCGAGCGGCTTCAGCCAGCTCGGGTTTTTTTGATGAAAAGGTCTAATGGACTAGTAAAAAATATTCAAATACTAGGAAGAAGTAAGATTGTGATGAATGAGATAGAAATAATCGTTACTTTCTTACCTGTTAAGAAAAGGAAAAATCTGATTATAATAGAAATCGATTACTTTAGATGGGGGAACAATCATGAAAAAAGTCTTATTACTATTATTTGTCTTGACGATCGGGTTAGCGCTTTCAGCGTGCAGCCAATCGAGCGATGCGTCAGAGAAGGAAAAACCGAAAGAGAAAAAATCGCAAGAAGAGCTTGAAAAGGAACTTGATAAGGAATTGAAAAAAGGCGGTGAGCCGAAGACCAAAAAAGATGATCAAATACATAAAATAGGAGAAACATTTAAAGCAGGACATACGAATTTTACAGTGAATAAAGTTGATAGAGTGCAAAAAGGTGAATATATGAATGTTGGCGGAGCTGTAAATGAGGAGACAAAAACAATAAAAGATGATGAGGAACGGCTTATTATAGAAGTTACGATGGAAAATATAGGGGAAGATTCAATAAGCTACAATTTTATCGGGTTTGATTTAAGAGATAAGAATGATCAATCAGTGCGGCCTGTTTTTTCTATAGAAGAGAAGGGCAGAATCCTTATGGGAGGAACACTAGTATCGGGGAAAAAGGTTACAGGTGTACTCAGTTATGTCATCCCTAAAGGAGAACAGAAACATTACACACTGGTATATAATCCGTTTTTAGCTGATACAAATAGCAGTAATACAGAAGAGAGAGTAAAGGACGATATTGATTACTTGGTGAAGTTAGATTAGAAGCTAATTTACAGTTGCACGTTTTTCATCTGTGGAAAACGTGCATTTTTTATAGCGAAACTTGACTTGAAAGGATGAGTGATAAAAGTGCAAACCAAATGGCTGGAACGGGTACAGCGGATTCGGGCGATCGCACAGGCGGGGCTTGCTTTTTCCAAGGATGTGTACGACAGGGAGAGGTACGAAGAGCTAATGAAGCTCAGCGCGGAAATGATGGCGGATTACTCACAGACGGACATTGAAGTTATCACTGATTTATGGAAAAGGGAGAGCGGCTATCCGACACCGAAAGCGGATGTGCGCGGCGCAGTATTTCAAGAGAATCAGATTTTGCTTGTCCGGGAGAAGCATGATGAGCTGTGGTCGCTGCCGGGTGGATTTTGCGAGATTGGTTTATCGCCAGCTGAAAACGTCGTCAAGGAAATCAAAGAAGAGTCGGGGTACGATACGGAGCCGTCTCGATTGCTGGCCGTGCTAGACAGCCATAAACACTCTCATCCCCCTCAGCCTTATCACTATTATAAAATCTTCATCGCATGCAGCATGACGGGCGGGCAGGGGAAAACAGGGATCGAGACGAATCATGCCGCTTTTTTTCCGGAAGACAGCCTCCCGCCGCTTTCTCCTAAACGAAACACACCCTCACAGCTTAGCATGCTGTTTGACTTTTTGCGCCATCCGGACAAGAAAACGATATTTGACTAAAAAAGAAAGAGCCAATGGGCTCTTTCTTTTTTATAATGTAATGTGTTTTTCGTTGGCGAGTTTCAGAAGGGTCAAAATAGAATCGGCTTGTTTATGGCCGAGTTTTTGCTTTAATTTGTTTTCTTCAACTAATCGGCTGCCATAAATTTTGACAGAGGCTTTGTCGACGACAGTATGCCAGTTTTCCTGTTTTTTTCCCTCAACAAGCGGTTTTTCATGTCTCTCAGAAAAAGAGAACACAAAGAGTACGAATGCAAGTGAAAGTAGGATTCCGACAACTTGTTTTTTGTAATCAGTCTGTGCTGCCACGTTGTTCTCTCCTTCACCTTTTACCTTCTATTTAATCATAGAACCAAATTATTTTACATAATGGGAAAGTCATTTTTGGAGTTAGTGCATTTGGTTGAAAACAGAGACGTTTTTTGAGCGGAGCGGTGCAATTGAATCCATATTGGATTTGCGTGCTTATGCC
The DNA here is from genome assembly GCF_037027505.1 of Bacillus sp. 204(2023). Taxonomy (NCBI): domain Bacteria; kingdom Bacillati; phylum Bacillota; class Bacilli; order Caryophanales; family Bacillaceae; genus Bacillus; species Bacillus sp. 204(2023). Next base: position 77,128 of record NZ_JAXCHE010000011.1, read on the forward strand.
TAAGGTCACGTTGTGAGCCAAAACAGCAGTGCAGAATAGAAAAAAATTGAAAGATTATGGTAAGATGAACGAAATTCGAGGGGGAATATATGATGCCTGCATCGAACATTGTGATCGCCTGCCTGCTGTTATCAATTTAATTATTTGTGGTAGTCCCTCTCTTTTTCGAAAGCGGGAGGTGAAGTGGAACATTAATTGCTGAATTTTTTCAAGGGAGTGACCATAATGAGTGTGTTAAACCGCCGGCAAGCCTTGCAGCGAGCGCTGCTCAATGGGAAAAACAAACAGGATGCGTATCATCCGTTTCCATGGTACGAATCGATGAGAAAGGATGCGCCTGTTTCCTTTGATGAAGAAAACCAAGTGTGGAGCGTTTTTCTTTATGATGATGTCAAAAAAGTTGTTGGGGATAAAGAGTTGTTTTCCAGTTACATGCCGCAGCAGACAAGCTCTATTGGAAATTCCATCATTAACATGGACCCGCCGAAGCATACAAAAATCCGTTCAGTCGTGAATAAAGCCTTTACTCCGCGCGTGATGAAGCAATGGGAACCGAGAATTCAAGAAATCACAGATGAACTGATTCAAAAATTTCAGGGGCGCAGTGAGTTTGACCTTGTGCACGATTTTTCATACCCGCTTCCGGTTATTGTGATATCTGAGCTGCTGGGAGTGCCTTCAGCGCATATGGATCAGTTTAAAGCATGGTCTGATCTTCTGGTCAGTACACCGAAGGATAAAAGTGAAGAAGCTGAAAAAGCCTTTTTGGAAGAACGAGATAAGTGTGAGGAAGAACTGGCTGCGTTTTTTGCCGGCATCATAGAAGAAAAGCGAAACAAACCGGCACAGGATATTATTTCTATTTTAGTGGAAGCGGAAGAAACCGGCAAGAAGCTGTCCGGTGAAGAGCTGATTCCGTTTTGCACGCTGCTGCTGGTGGCCGGAAATGAAACCACTACAAACCTGATTTCAAATGCGATATACAGCATATTAGAAACGCCAGGCGTTTACGAGGAACTGCGCAGCCATCCTGAACTGATGCCTCAGGCAGTGGAGGAAGCCCTGCGTTTCAGAGCGCCAGCCCCGGTTTTGAGGCGCATTGCCAAGCGGGATACGGAGATCGGGGAGCACCTGATTAAAGAAGGTGATATGGTTTTGGCGTTTGTGGCATCGGCAAATCGTGATGAAGCAAAGTTTGACAGACCGCACATGTTTGATATCCGCCGCCATCCCAACCCGCATATTGCGTTTGGCCATGGCATCCATTTTTGCCTTGGGGCTCCGCTTGCCCGTCTTGAAGCAAATATCGCGTTAACGTCTTTGATTTCTGCTTTTCCTCATATGGAGTGCGTCAGTATCACTCCGATTGAAAACAGTGTGATATACGGATTAAAGAGCTTCCGTGTGAAAATGTAATAGATAAGGAGACTGGAGATTCATGAAAAAGTACCATATTTCGATGATCAATATCCCGGCGTACGGACATGTCAATCCTACGCTTGCTTTAGTAGAGAAGCTTTGTGAGAAAGGGCATCGTGTCACGTACGCGACGACTGAGGAGTTTGCACCCGCTGTTCAGCAAGCCGGTGGCGAGGCATTGCTCTATCATACATCCTTGAATATTGATCCTAAGCAAATCAGGGAGATGATGGAAAAGAATGACGCGCCCCTCAGCCTTTTGAAAGAATCACTCAGCATTCTGCCACAGCTTGAGGAGTTATATAAGGATGATCAGCCTGATCTGATCATCTATGACTTTGTTGCGCTGGCTGGTAAATTATTTGCTGAAAAGCTTAATGTTCCGGTCATTAAGCTCTGTTCGTCATATGCCCAAAATGAATCCTTTCAGTTAGGAAATGAAGACATGCTGAAAAAAATAAGAGAAGCAGAAGCTGAATTTAAAGCCTACTTGGAGCAAGAGAAGTTGCCGGCTGTTTCATTTGAACAGTTAGCTGTGCCGGAAGCATTAAATATTGTCTTTATGCCGAAGTCTTTTCAGATTCAGCATGAGACGTTCGATGACCGTTTCTGTTTTGTCGGCCCCTCTCTCAGAGAACGGAAGGAAAAAGAAAGCCTGTTGATTGACAAGGATGATCGCCCGCTTATGCTGATTTCTTTGGGTACGGCGTTTAACGCATGGCCGGAATTTTACAAGATGTGCATCAAGGCATTTCGGGATTCTTCATGGCAAGTGATCATGTCGGTTGGGAAAACGATTGATCCAGAAAGCTTGGAGGATATTCCTGCTAACTTTACCATTCGCCAAAGTGTGCCACAGCTTGAGGTGTTAGAGAAAGCTGATTTGTTCATCTCTCATGGCGGGATGAACAGTACGATGGAAGCGATGAACGCAGGTGTGCCACTTGTCGTCATTCCGCAAATGTACGAGCAAGAGCTCACTGCAAATCGGGTTGATGAATTAGGCCTTGGCGTTTATTTGCCGAAAGAGGAAGTGACTGTTTCCAGCCTGCAGGAAGCGGTTCAGGCTGTATCCAGTGATCAAGAGCTGCTCAGCCGCGTCAAGAATATGCAAAAGGATGTAAAAGAAGCTGGCGGAGCGGAGCGTGCGGCAGCTGAGATTGAAGCGTTTATGAAAAAATCCGCTGTCCCGCAGTAAAAACATAAAAACCGAAATCAATTTGATTTCGGTTTTCTGTTTAAATATTTTTTTTCATCCCGCATCTCCGGCATTCTCTAAGAAATTTTCCGCCTTTTACAGAGCTTTTGAACAGTGTGTAATCACAGTTGTCGCAGCGCCCGCTGCGGGCGTCCGGATATTCATTGAATTCGTAAACAATCGATGTATCGTAGCCTTTTGTTTCATATTCTTCTTTTTTTGTTTCCATGTCGTCCCTCCGTTACAAGACGTGTCTGCTGTTTATCTTACAGCAAGCTTCCGGCGTATTCAATGGATTTTAGAGGTTGGGTTTATCTTGATTTCTCCCTTGGTTTGCGCCAAAATAGCTTTATTACGTTTGTATACATAAAAGAATGTGCAAAGAGGAGAGGAAACGGGTATGGGAAAAGGGTTACTTGGAAAACGTGTGGCAATCGGTGGCTCACGAAAAACGGAAGAAATCAGTACAATCATTGAAAAACAGGGCGGAATACCTGTCATCCGGCCTCTCCAAGGTACAGTTTACTTAGCAGAGAAGCAGGTGGAGCCGGATTTGCGGACGTTTGTGGAGGGAAAAAAAGCTGACTGGGTCATTTTCACGACAGGCATCGGGTTGGAGACTCTTGTCGATATGGCAGAGAAAATCGGACTGAAAGATGAGTTTCTGCAGGCCATTCGCCAAGCGAAAGCTGCATGCCGGGGATACAAAACGCTGTCTGCGTTAAAAAAGCTTGGAATCACACCGGAAGCTTCGGATGAAGACGGGACAACAAGAGGCTTAATCCGTTCTTTGGAGCCTCACGACTTTTCAGGAAAAACAGTCATGGTGCAGCTTCATGGCGAAAAAGCGCCGGCTCTCATGGCATTTCTTGAAGAAAAAGGCGCGTCTGTCCTGCCGATTCTGCCTTATCAGCACATCCCGCCGGAGGAGGAAACGGTGGAGCGGTTATGCCGAGAGCTGATGAACGGTGAGATCGATGCCGTTTGTTTTACAACGGCCATTCAGGTTCGTTCCCTGTTTGATTTTGCTAAGGGGCGAGGTTATATCAATGAAGTAAAGAAGGTATTCGAAGAACGCGCCATCGCAGCTGCTGTCGGAAAAGTGACTGCTGAAGCACTACGGGAAGAGGGCATTACGAGACTGCTTGCGCCAGAGATTGAGCGGATGGGTGCGATGATTGTTGAGCTGGCCAAGTATTATGAAGAAAAGGAATAACAAGTACAAAAAGCCGCTTTTCCCTCGGAAAGCGGCTTTTGTCTGTCATTCATTCTGCTTCAGCTGCTGATGAACGGTGAATAATGATGGGTATGTCAGCACGCTTAAGATTACACAAGTCAGTGCGGCTGAGGCCATCGTTGTAAACACGATTAAGAGTTGAAAGCGTACTGCCTGAATCGGGTCCGCGCCGGCTAGAATCTGGCCTGTCATCATGCCGGGAAGCTGGACAAGCCCCAGTGTTTTCTGGCTTTCGAGCGTCGGGATCATACTCATTTTCATCGCTGAAGTAAGAATGCGCTGTATAGATTGCTTCGGTGTGCCGCCAAGTGACAATATTAATTGAATTTCTTCTTTGCGAACGCCGACTTCTGAGTTAAGCCGGTTTAGAAACAAACTCGAGAGCACCATCGAATTTCCGATGACCATCCCGCTGATCGGAATGACATATCGTGCCGTAAGCGGAATGATATGAAGAGACAGCAGAATTCCCTGCGTCACAATTTCTACGATTGCTAACGCGGCAAACACTCTCCAAAACGAACCGATTGTATTTTTCTTTCGCTTGATGACATTTTGTGCCGCCACCGCGAGCATTAACAGCACCATCAGCAGGATAAAAACAGGGTGGTCTCCGCGAAAAATCAGCGACAAAACATAACCGATGATAAGCAGCTGCACCGCGGCCCGGATGGTGGCGATAATCATGTCTTTTTCTACACCTGCTTTAAAGGATTTTGATAAAAACAAGGCGATCAAAACAAAGATCATCGTTAAAGAGAGAGAAAGGTAATCCATTACCGAGTGCCTCCCTTCAAAAATTCTTTCGCTGCTTCATGCTGCGGAGCGGAGAAAAATGTTTCGGTTTCAGCGATTTCAAGCAGCCGGCCATCTGCCATAAACCAAATGGTATCGGCTATTCGTTTTGCCTGCTCCATATTATGAGTGACCCACATGACTGTCCATTTTTTCTCTTGATGCTGACGTTTGATCAGTTCTTCAATCTCAAGAGCAGAAACCGGGTCCAAGGCCGATGTGATTTCGTCCAACAATAGAATGGAGGAAGGATTTGAGAGCGTTCTGGCCAGTGACAGTCTTTGCCGCTGCCCGCCCGATAAGTCTCTGGCGCTTCTGTCTAACAACTCTGGCGGCAGCCCTGCAAGAGAAGCCAGCTTTTCAGGAGAGTACAGCTGGGATTGATGCAGCCTTTGTACAAGACTTAAATTGTCACGCACTGTCCCGTCGAGCACGGGAGCCGATTGAAACGCGAGGGCTGCCGTTCGCCTCAGCTCATTGACATTCCATTCTCTGACTTCCTTTCCGTATATGTTGACTTCGCCGCTGTCAGGCGTTCTCATTAAATTACACATAGAAAGGAGGGTGCTTTTGCCTGAGCCGGAAGGACCTAAAACGGCTACGATTGCGCCCTGTTGAATGTCTCCGGTGACATCCTGCAGCACATCATAGGTTTGTCCATCTTGTTTATAGCTTTTTCTGACTGATCTGAAGGAGATGGCTGGTATGTTTTGTGTTTGATCGTTTGCTTCCATTACAATAATCACCTTTCAATATAAGTAGGCTGACATTATATTTAACTATAACGTGAAACAGATTCCTTTTGGTAGCACAAATAAAGGAGAACAGGCTTTCACCCATTCTCCTGCAGATGCTACGCAGTCAGATTTGACTGTGCTTTCTTTTTCGGTTTTCTCGGCTGTGAAGCGAAGGTATGTAACATCATCCCCGCTATTATAATGAACAAACCGGCAAATGATAATAGAGATGGGAAAACGCCTGACAGCAGAACAATTTCACCAAGCAGCGCGAAAATCACTTCACCAGATTGAGTGGCTTCAACAGCTGCGAGTTTTTGCGGATTGTCTCTTACCATATCAGTGGCCCAGAAAAATAAAACCGTCGCAATGATGCCTGAGCTGATGGCGACGATAAAGGATTGAGCGGTTTGACTTGCTGTTGGAAGGCCATCTGACCACCAGCCGTAAGCTGCTAATATAATCCAGAATGGAAGGCTTGCCAATGTCATTCCAAGCACGCGCTGAAATGTATCAAGCCGGCCTCCGTATTCTTCGAGCATTCTCCTGTTTCCTAACGGATAGGCAAAAGCCGCAATGACAACCGGTAGCACACTGAAAAGCAGCATCCTCCCAGAAAGCGATTCTGCATGCTGAAGCTGAATCAGAGCCGCTCCAACCAGGATGATCATGGAAGTGCCAAGTGAAATCAGGGGAATCTTTTGGCGAACGAGCTGCGGACCGCCCGGCATATCTTGTTTGACATAAAACAAAGGAGATAAGAGCACCCCGGCTACAATTGTAATTTGCCAGGTTCCGGCTATGAGCCACCCCGGACCGTATGCAGCCGCAAATGTAATCGGCGCGTAAAAAAGCACGAAGCCGACGAAGCTCCATTTGATCCAATAAAACGGCTTTTTCCTCATCTCTAGTAAGAGAGGCGTGAATGTCCCTCTCATGATGACAATCAAACATAAAAACGGCACCATAAAAATAAAGCGCAGCGAAGAGCTCCAAAGCCAGCTGCCTCCTGATAACTCCATCGCTCTGTTTAATATAAAGGTAACGGCGAAAAAGAGTGAAGCCAATATTCCGATAACGATAGCTTTCATGATATCCCTCATTCTGGCATTATTTTTTTATACTATACTATTCGGTATCATGCAGATCAATGGAATCATGAGAAAAACATCATGTTTTGCGAACCGCTATGTGTGGAAGACAAAAAAGGGAGGTGAAATTGATGGGAAAAGAGACACAGACATACTTCTTTCCGGATGACGGCAGGATTCCGAATCACCCTGATTTTCCGCTCGTGGTGTATCAAAACGCGCTTAAGGACACCGGACTGGCAGAGCGGATCGTCATCCGGCATGGCTGGTCAAACAGCTGGTCAGGGAGTGTTTTTCCATACCATCATTATCACAGCAATACGCATGAAGTCCTGATTGCCCTTAGGGGAGAGGCTGTGATTCAGTTTGGGGGAGAAAAAGGGGCTGCCATCCCTTTCAAATCAGGCGACGCAGTCGTGATTCCAGCCGGAGTCGGACATAAAAAGCTCAGCTCAAGTCCCGATTTTACTGTCCTTGGCGCCTATCCCGGTGGCGTTCAGTATGATATGAAGACGGGGAAGCCCAATGAGCGGGAGGAAGCGCTCAAACAGATTAAGCAGGCGGCGTTGCCGGCGAATGATCCGATCACAGGAAAAAGAGAGCCTCTATTGGAAATATGGGTAAAGTGAAGGGGAGAAATTGCTGGATTGTCAATAACTAGTGCCGCAGAAACGATATGACATGAGCTCCATATAAATTAATTTCATAATCGAAGCAATTCACGTTCAAATTTTGTTCAAAAAGTGTTATCATATAGAAGGTAATCGAATTGGAGTTTTTTGTGTTTGCTATTTTCAGAGAGAGTAAAGGATTTTGACTTATTCAATTGTTTATTTTTAGATAAAAATAATACTGAATATGGCAAGATGAAAAACTGGGTAGTAAACATTTATTTTTGTAAATGATTGTGCACGAATTCACAATCCTTATTCTTATGCCTTAAAAGCGTGAGACAGGGAGAGGCACTACCCTTTCCAAAAAAATCAGCAAACTGCTTATAGTAAAGGAGAATTGGATATGCCAGAAACAATCGATCAAACAAATGCGTCTGTCAGCCAAAGCCAGCAAGATCTTATTGATCAGCTATTAAAGCCAGAAGTTCAAGAATCATTGACTGTTTTAGTTGACCAGCTTCCGAAGCTGACTGAGTTAGTGAATATTTTAACGAAGTCTTATGATTTCGCTCAGTCTGTAGCGACTGACGAAGTGTTAAAGAGCGACACAGTCGGTGCGATCACTGAAATTCTCGAGCCTGTAAAAGAAACAGCGAAAGAAGTAGCTGCGACTGCGATTGAAGCAAAAGACCGCGCGGAAGCAAGCAACGAAACAATTGGACTTTTCGGCCTTCTTCGCATGCTGAAAGATCCTCAAGCTCAAAAGCTGTTCCGTTTTGCTAACAGCTACCTTGAAGTCATGAACGAACGCGAAAACCAAAAATAATCTCAGATTCAAATTGATATAAAGGACGGAGGATATACGATGTCAAAACATATTGTCATTCTAGGCGCTGGTTATGGCGGAGTTCTTTCTGCTCTAACAGTTCGCAAACATTACACAAAAGAACAAGCACGCGTGACAGTGGTAAACAAATACCCTACTCACCAAATCATTACGGAATTACACCGCCTTGCTGCAGGCAACGTGTCTGAAAAAGCGGTTGCAATGCCATTAGAAAAACTTTTCAAAGGCAAAGACATTGATCTTAAAATTGCGGAAGTAAGCTCTTTCTCTGTTGATAAAAAAGAAGTTGCGCTTGCTGACGGTTCTACATTAACTTACGATGCGCTTGTTGTTGGTCTTGGTTCTGTAACGGCTTACTTCGGCATCCCAGGTCTTGAAGAAAACAGCATGGTATTGAAATCTGCTGCTGATGCGAACAAAGTCTTCCAGCATGTTGAAGATCGTGTGCGCGAGTACTCTAAAACGAAAAACGAAGCAGATGCAACAATCCTTATCGGCGGCGGCGGCTTAACAGGTGTTGAGCTTGTTGGTGAGCTTGCTGACATCATGCCGAACCTTGCGAAAAAATACGGCGTAGACCATAAAGAAATCAAATTGAAACTTGTTGAAGCAGGTCCGAAGATCCTTCCTGTTCTTCCGGATGATCTTATCGAGCGTGCGACTGCAAGCCTTGAAAAACGCGGCGTTGAGTTCTTAACAGGTCTTCCTGTTACAAATGTAGAAGGAAACGTAATCGATCTGAAAGACGGATCTAAAGTTGTTGCCAACACATTTGTTTGGACTGGCGGCGTACAAGGTAACCCATTAGTCGGTGAATCAGGTCTAGAAGTGAACCGCGGACGCGCGACTGTAAATGACTTCCTGCAATCTACATCTCATGAAGATGTATTCGTTGCTGGAGACAGCGCAGTTTACTTCGGTCCAGACGGCCGTCCATACCCGCCAACTGCACAAATCGCATGGCAAATGGGTGAGCTGATCGGTTACAACCTATTCGCTTACCTGGAAGGCAAAACGCTTGAAACATTCAAGCCAGTAAACTCTGGTACACTTGCAAGCCTTGGACGCAAAGACGCGGTTGCCATCATTGGTGCTAATTCTACACCGCTTAAAGGTCTTCCTGCTTCCTTGATGAAAGAAGCAAGTAACGTACGTTACTTAACACACATTAAAGGACTTTTCAGCCTGGCTTACTAATCCTTTTAATGAATCTGACATTGCCAAAAGCGTTCCTTACCGAGTGCTTTCTGGCAATGTCTTTTTTTATGTTTATGATAGCGTTAACATTTCATTTTCAAAAAAGAGATTGATTCCAGAGGAATATAAAGGTAAAATAAAAACAAATCAAAATGTTAACGTTAACATTTTGAAATAGAATGAAAGACGGTGAGGACATGGAACCCTTCATGGGCGAAAACTTTTTATTGAAAAATGAAACCGCTGTCAGCCTCTATCATAATTTTGCGAAAGACATGCCAATTATTGATTACCACTGCCACTTAAGTCCGAAAGAAATCTATGAAAATAAGACATTTCAAAACATCACGGAAGCCTGGCTGTATGGTGACCATTATAAATGGCGCATCATGAGAGCCAATGGAATTGAGGAGACATACATCACCGGAGATGCGCCTGATGAGGAGAAATTTATGGCTTGGGCGAAAACCGTGCCGATGGCGATCGGCAATCCGCTCTATAACTGGACTCACTTAGAATTGCAGCGTTTTTTTGGCATTTATGAGATTTTAAACGAGAAGTCTGGGCCGGCTATATGGAAACGGACAAATGAACTGCTCAAAGGGGAAGGCTTCGGGGCAAGGGATTTAATCGTGAAATCAAATGTAAAGGTTGTGTGCACCACGGATGACCCTGTCGATTCTCTTGAATACCATCTATTATTAAGAGAAGACAAAGACTTTCCTGTCAGCGTGCTGCCTGGATTTCGGCCGGATAAAGGACTTGAGATCAATCGTGAAGGCTTTCCTGAGTGGGTGCAGGCGCTTGAAGATGCCGCCGCCATATCCATTACAACCTATGATGCGTTTTTAAAGGCGTTGGAAAAACGAGTGCGATTCTTCCACTCAGCCGGCGGCAGAGTTTCTGATCACGCGATAGATTCAATGGTATTTGCCGAAACAACAAAAGAAGAAGCTGGACGGATTTTTTCTGACAGATTACAAGGAACAGAGGTTTCTTATGAAGATGAGAAGAAATTTAAGACATATACGCTTCAGTTTCTTTGCGGTTTGTATGCGGAGCTCGATTGGGCGATGCAGTTTCATATCAACGCTTTAAGAAACACGAATACAAAAATGATGAAAAGGCTCGGACCTGATACAGGGTATGATTCAATGAACGATGAAGAAATTGCTAAGCCTTTATACAAGCTGCTGAACTCAGTTGAGATGAAGAACCAGCTGCCGAAAACGATTTTATATTCACTGAATCCAAATGATAACTATGTCATCGCCAGCATGATCAACAGTTTTCAGGACGGTATTACCCCGGGAAAAATACAATTCGGCACAGCCTGGTGGTTTAACGATACTAAAGACGGGATGCTCGATCAAATGAAAGCGTTATCAAATATTGGCCTTTTCAGCCGTTTTATCGGCATGCTCACCGATTCCAGAAGCTTTCTTTCGTATACGCGCCACGAATATTTCAGGCGGATCGTCTGCAATTTGATTGGAGAATGGGTGGAAAACGGCGAAGTGCCGCGCGATATGGAGCTTATGGGAAGTATCGTTCAGGGGATTTGCTATGACAATGCGAAACACTACTTTCAATTTCAAGAAGAGAAAGCAAACGTGTAACAAAGTGTCCGCTCAGTATCGCTGAGCGGATCACTATCCGAAAATTCTTAAGACACAGAGGTGGAACATGCGAACTGAACTGGCAAATAAGGTTGTGTCGGTCGAAACGGAAAAAAGGCTTTCATTGAAAGAGAAAATGTCCTATGGCTTTGGTGATTTTGGCAACGGTTTTATGTTTGATCTCGGCCAGATTTATTTATTGAAGTATTTCACTGATGTAGCGGGAATCCCCGCTGCGATGGCCGGCGGCATTTTTTTAGTCAGTAAGCTGTTTGCAGCGATCACAGATCCAATTGTCGGCTCATCAATCGATTATCGCAAAAACATCGGCAAACGGGGGAAATTCAGGCCTTATCTATTAATCGGCAGCATCGTGCTTGCGGTGCTTACTGTTCTTATTTTTCTGTCTCCCAATGTATCAACGACCGGAAAACTGATATATGCATATGCATCCTATATGATTTGGGGCATCGGCTATTCGTTTGTGAATATTCCGTACGGCTCATTAGGGGCAGCGATGACTCAAAATTCTGAGGACCGGACCTCCATTTCAACGTTCCGCCAAATCGGATCACTTGGCGCCTTGTTTATCACAAGTGTGGCCGTGATGCCGCTGCTCGTCAAGTTTGATAATCCGAAGGTCGGCTACCCGGTGGTCATGGGCTTGTTCGCCGCGCTCGGTGTGATTTGGTTTTATATTTGCTATCGCAACTGCAAAGAGCGCATTGTCATATCGGAAGCACCAAAAGAAAAATTAACACTCTCATCTGTCGTCAAAACATTTATTACAAATAAACCGCTGTTAACCCTTGTCCTGATGACGATTTTTTCAATTTCCGCATACAACATTAAATCCGCCATGCTCGTCTATTTCGCACAATATAACTTGGGCAATGTTGAATTAATGGCTTATATGAACTTCATCATTATTGGTTCTTCCTTTTTGGGCGTCGTATTCCTTCCAAAGCTCGTCAAGATGTTTGGAAAGAAACGAACGGCAATGATCGGCTTCGGCATCAGTGTGGCCGCGGATCTGATCAACTTTATGCTCCCATCTAACGTATATGTGTTTACAATTCTCGCCAGTATCGCCTTTATCGGAATCAGTATCCCAAATGGCATCACGTGGGCTCTTGTCTCCGATATTATCGACTATGGCGAATGGAAATCCGGTGAACGGAAGGAAGCAACGACTTATTCACTTTTCAATTTCTCAAGAAAGCTTGCTCAATCTTTGTCTGGCTTTCTCTCGGGGATCGGTTTGGGGATTATCGGCTATGTCCCGAATGCAGTCCAGACAGCACAGGCGCTGATTGGCATCAAAGCGCTGCTGCTTCTGTATCCGGCCATTGCTTTGGCATTAGCGATGATCATTATCGGCTTTCTTTATAAACTCACAGACCAGCAGCATGCTCAGATCGTTCAGGATCTTCAGCAAAAGATCTGACAATATAATATATAGAATATTTAAAATAATTTGTAAATAAAATGTGTTTGTAGGGGGTTCGCTAGGAGAGTGCCCAAAAAACTGAAAAGGAAGGAGGCACTTGCTTGAAAACGATAACAATTGTAGCTGAAGAAGCAAAGGAACTCGTTCGGCAAAAGCTGGCCGGTGCCGGTTTGAATGAACGAGATGCTGAAAAAGTAGCAGATGTTCTCGTGCACGCTGATTTGCGCAATGTACATTCGCATGGCGTGCTGCGCACAGAACACTATGTGAACAGGCTTTTAGCGGGAGGGATCAATCCTGGGGCACAGCCTGTTTTTAAAGAAACGGGACCTGTGACCGGGGTGCTTGACGGAGACGATGGTTTCGGTCATGTGAATTGCGACATGGCGATGGATCATGCAATTGACATGGCGAAGAAAAAAGGAGTCGGCATGGTCACGGCCGTAAACAGCAGCCATTGCGGAGCGCTAAGCTATTTTGTGCAAAAAGCGGCTGACGAAAAGCTAATCGGAATAGCAATGACGCATACAGACAGTATCGTCGTCCCGTTTGGGGGGAGGACTCCTTTTTTAGGGACAAATCCGATTGCTTACGGTGTTCCGGCTAAGCATAAAAAACCGTTTATCCTAGATATGGCGACATCCAAAGTGGCTTTTGGGAAGATTCTGCAGGCCCGTGAAGAGGGCAAAGAAATTCCTGAAGGATGGGGAGTCGATGAAAACGGAGAAGCAGTAACTGATCCTGACAAGGTCGTCTCACTTTCAACATTCGGCGGCCCGAAAGGCTATGGACTATCGATTGTAGTGGATGTGTTTTCCGGATTGCTGGCGGGCGCGGCTTTTGGCCCTCATATTGCCAAAATGTACAGCGGCCTTGATCAAAAAAGAAAGCTGGGGCATTACGTTTGCGCGATCAATCCAGCCTTTTTTACTGACTGGGATACGTTTTTAGAGCAGATGGATGACATGATTGATGAACTGCAGCAATCACCGCCGGCTGTTGGATTCGAAAGAGTGTATGTGCCCGGCGAGATCGAGCAGCTGCATGAAGAAAGAAATAAGATCCACGGAATATCAATTGCCCGGAGCGTGTATGAATTCTTAAAAAGCAGGTGAGTAAAATGAAAGCGGTTCAAGTGCGAAAAGCGTATGATCTGGTGACAGCGGAGGTGAAGAAGCCAGTTCTTTCAAAGGATGATGAAGTGCTCGTGAAAGTCAAGCGAGTCGGCATTTGCGGTTCAGACATGCACATTTATCATGGAACGAATCCGCTCGCTACCCTCCCGAGAGTCATCGGACACGAGGTAACGGGACAAGTGGAGGCAGTTGGTGCGAATGTACAGAGCCTAAAACCCGGTGATCATGTGGTGATTGAGCCGATTTCTTATTGCGGATCGTGCTATGCCTGCCGCAAAGGGCGGCCGAATGTTTGCGCCAAGCTTTCTGTATTTGGCGTACATGAGGACGGAGGCATGCGGGAATATATTGTGCTTCCGGAAAGGCAGCTTCACACGGTCTCAAAGGACTTGCCTTGGGAGGAAGCAGTCATGGCCGAGCCTTATACGATAGGCGCCCAGGCAGTGTGGAGAGGCCAAGTGGAAAAAGGTGATACCGTCCTGATCCAGGGAGCGGGGCCCATCGGGATCTGTGTGTTAAAGATGGCAAAGCTGGCGGGCGCTGCTGTCATGATGACTGACTTGAACAACGAGCGGCTGGCATTTGCGAAAGAAAACGGCGCCGATGCTGTTGTAAATGTCCAAGCAGAACATGTTGCCGAGCGGGTCCTTGAATGGACTGGGAATGAAGGAGCAAACGTGGTCATTGATGCTGTTTGCCTGCCGGAGACTTTTGCACTTTCAATTGAGGCTGTGTCACCGGCGGGACATGTGGTTGTGCTTGGATTTGATGAAAGAGCGGCTCAGATTTCTCAGCTGCCAATTACAAAAAAAGAAGTCACGATAACCGGATCGCGATTGCAGACCAATCAGTTTCCAAAAGTGATAGGGCTTTTGAATGGAGGCCGGTTAGTGCATAACGGGCTGGTGACCCATACATTTTCAGTTGATGACGTTCATCACGCATTTCAGTTTATTAAGGAGCATCCAGATCAGGTGCGGAAAGCCGTCATCACGTTTGATTAAATGACTGAATCCGGAGGTGCGAGCATGAATATGACATTCCGATGGTATGGACGAGGCAACGATACAGTCACACTTGAACACGTGAAGCAAATTCCCGGAGTCAAAGGCATCGTTTGGGCTCTCCATCAAAAGCCTGTCGGCGACGTGTGGGAAAAAGAAGAAATCAGAGCCGAGACCGAATATATTCAATCCTATGGTTTTCATGCTGAAGTTGTAGAAAGCGTGAATGTTCACGAAGCAATTAAACTTGGGAACGAAGAACGCAGCCGGTATATTGAAAACTACAAGCAAACGATCCGCAACCTTGCCGGATTTGGCGTGAAAGTGATCTGCTATAATTTTATGCCGGTTTTTGACTGGACACGCACGGACATGTTCCGGCCGCTAGAAGATGGATCGACCGCTCTGTTTTTTGAAAAGGCCAAGGTGGAAAGCCTTGATCCTCAAGAGCTGATTCGGACGGTGGAGGAAGCATCTGACATGACACTGCCGGGGTGGGAGCCCGAAAAATTGGCTCGGATCAAAGAGCTTTTTGCTGCCTACAGAACGGTCGATGAAGAAAAGCTATGGGACAATTTATCATTCTTTTTGCAGGAAATTCTTCCTGTTGCTGAGGCCTATGGTGTTCAAATGGCCATTCATCCGGATGACCCGCCGTGGCCGATTCTCGGACTGCCGCGCATTATCACAGGAGAGGCAAGCTATAAGAAACTGCGGGCGATATCAGATTCACCGTCTAATTGTATCACCCTTTGTACAGGTTCAATGGGAGCCAATCCCGCTAACGACATGGTGGAGATCGCTAAAACGTATGCCGGCATCGCTCCATTTTCACATATTCGCAATGTCAAAATTTGTGAGAATGGTGATTTTATTGAAACATCTCATTTAACAAAGGATGGTTCGATCAACATTCAAGGCGTGATGGAAGAACTGCATAAGCAGGATTACGAAGGATATGTCAGACCGGATCATGGGCGCCATCTTTGGGGCGAGCAATGCCGCCCGGGATATGGCTTATACGATCGGGCACTTGGCATCATGTATTTGAACGGGCTGTGGGACGCCTATGAAGCAATGGCAAAAAAAGAGGTGGACGTATGATCCCGCTGCATGAGAACCTGGCTGGTAAAACGGCTGTCATCACTGGCGGCAGCGGCGTGCTTTGCTCTGCAATGGCCCGGGAGCTTGCCCGTCATGGCATGAAGGTGGCGATTTTGAATCGGACGGCTGAAAAAGGCCAAGCGGTCGTGAAGGAGATAACGGCGGCTGGCGGCACAGCGTGCGCTGTTGCTGTGGATGTGCTGGACAGGATGTCACTGGAGCGGGCAAAGGAGGACATCCTTGGCCAATTTGGCGCTGTTGATCTGTTAATTAACGGGGCTGGCGGCAATCATCCTGACGCGATAACCGATGTGGAGACATATGAAGAAGCGGGAGAAGGCCAATCCTTTTTTGATATGGATGAGAGGGGCTTTCTAACTGTATTCTCCACCAACTTCACCGGTGCGTTTCTGGCCTCGCAAGTGTTTGGAAAAGAACTGCTGAAGGCACATTCACCCGCGATTATCAATCTTTCTTCGATGAGTGCTTATTCACCTATGACGAAGGTTCCGGCATACAGTGCCGCGAAAGCATCGATCAATAATTTTACGATGTGGATGGCTGTTCATTTTGCCGAAACCGGGCTGCGGGTCAATGCGATTGCCCCAGGCTTCTTTCTGACAAAACAAAATCATGATCTGCTGATCAACCAAGACGGAACGTTCACCAGCCGATCTCACAAAATTATTGCGGGAACACCGATGAAGCGCTTCGGAAAACCCGAGGATTTGCTCGGTACGCTTCTTTGGCTGGCGGATGAAGCCTATTCCGGTTTTGTCACTGGGATCACCGTTCCTGTCGATGGAGGATTTATGGCTTATTCAGGTGTGTAACGAAAGCGATGCAACAGAAACTGAACCAACATAGGGGTGAGGTTGAGATGTTTTCAAAAGATAAGCTTCCCGTTATCCTTTTTTTGTTCCTGGCAGGAGTGATTAATTACCTGGATCGCTCGGCGCTTTCCATTGCAGCTCCTTTTATTCAGGATGATCTCACATTGTCTGCCACGCAAATGGGCTTGATTTTCAGCAGTTTTTCGATTGGTTATGCGATTTTTAATTTTCTTGGGGGCGTGGCATCCGACCGCTATGGGGCAAAGCTGACCTTGTTTGTCGCGATGGTTGTTTGGTCGCTGTTTAGCGGAGCAGTCGCCCTCGCTTTTGGCTTTGTCAGCCTGCTGATTATACGCATTCTCTTCGGAATGGGAGAAGGCCCGCTTTCGGCGACCATCAACAAGATGGTGAACAACTGGTTCCCGCCGACCCAGCGGGCGTCTGTTATCGGTGTAACCAACAGCGGCACGCCGCTCGGGGGAGCCATTTCCGGCCCGATAGTCGGCATGATCGCAGTGGCGTTCAGCTGGAAGGTATCCTTCGTTCTCATTATGATTATTGGATTGATATGGGCAGTGCTCTGGTTTAAGTTTGTCAAAGAAAAGCCGCAAGAGACGATCAAGGAAGCACCGGCAATAAAAGCAGAAACGTCTCCCGGAGAAAAAATTCCGCTCACCTTTTACCTGAAGCAACAAACGGTCCTGTTCACGGCGTTCGCTTTTTTCGCTTACAACTACATCCTCTTCTTCTTTTTGACGTGGTTTCCGAGCTATCTTGTCGACGAGCGGGGATTAAGTGTTGAATTGATGAGTGTCATCACGGTCATACCGTGGATTTTAGGATTTATCGGGCTGGCTGCAGGGGGATTTGTTTCTGACTATGTGTACAAAAAAACGGCCCGAAAAGGTGTGCTGTTCTCGCGCAAGGTTGTGCTTGTCACGTGTTTGTTTTCATCAGCTGTCCTGATTGGTTTTGCCGGGCTTGTGGCAACGACTGCGGGGGCTGTCACTCTTGTCGCTCTGTCAGTGTTCTTTCTTTATTTGACCGGTGCTATCTATTGGGCTGTCATTCAAGATGTGGTTGATCAAAACAATGTCGGTTCTGTTGGCGGCTTCATGCATTTCCTCGCCAACACGGCAGGAATTATCGGCCCGGCTCTAACCGGATTTATTGTTGACCAAACAGGCACGTTTTCTGGAGCATTTTTGCTTGCCGGAGGGCTGGCTGTCTTCGCTTCACTTGCTGTTGTTCGTTTTGTCCGTCCAATCATTGGCAAGCCAGCAGGAACAGAAGCTGAGAATCCTGTGTCTTATTAATCTGGAAATATAGTGGGAGAGGCGGTATGTTTGATGATACAATATACAGTAAATAATCGCAGCCGGTATGATAAGGAAGGGAATTAGATGGTAACCATAAAAGATATCGCAAAACTCGCAAACGTATCCCACACTACTGTTTCCAGAGCACTCAACAACAGTCCTTACATCAAAGAACATACGAAGAAAAAGATATTAGAGCTAGCAGAGCAGCTCAACTATACACCAAATGTAAATGCGAAAAGTCTGGCGATGCAAAAGTCGCATACGATCGGGCTGTTCTTTACAAGCATTACAAACGGAACCTCACACAGCTTCTTTGCAGACACAATCAAAGGCGTCAATCAAGCTATAAGTGAGGATTACAATCTGTATGTGCGCGGCATTGATGATCTGAAAAACTATGACTCCGTTACACCGATGAGATATGACGGCATCATTTTAATGAGCCAAAGTGACATTGATAATTCTTTCATTTACCATATTCGCGAAAAAAACATTCCGCTTGTCGTGCTGAATCGTGATATTGATGATCGCACCATCACGAATATTTTGTCCAATGACAAGGAAGGCTCTCAAGAAGCTGTAGAATACTTCATTCAGTCCGGCCATCAAGACATCGCCATCATCGAGGGGATCGAAGGCTTTAAATCCTCCCAGCAGCGAAAGGAAGGCTACTTATCTGCACTGATTCAACATCATATTCCGATCAAGCATGAATACAGTGTCAAAGGACAGTACGATATGGAAAGCGGCTTTCAAGCGATGGAGAGGCTGCTGGCACTGCCGAATCCTCCAACCGCTGTTTTTTGTTCGAATGATGACATGGCAATCGGAGCGATGAATGCGATATTCGCAAAGGGCCTGCGCGTTCCTGATGATATTTCGGTGATCGGGTTTGATGATATTGGGTTTTCACAGTACATCACGCCAAGACTTACAACAGTAAAGCGCCCAGTGGAGAAAATCAGCGTGCTCGGTGCGCAAAAACTCTTGTCTCTGATCAGCGAGCCCGAAACAAAAGCAGAAAAAATCTTGGAAAACACAGAATTCATGGTGCGTGATTCAGTCAGACGATTGACGACGTGATGCCCCGTTTTTCAGCGGGCATTCTTTTATAAAGAAAAATGTTAACGTGTGCATAAAAAGAGGGAGGCAATAAGGATGCAGAAACTGAATAAAAATGTGTACGATCACTATACTCGGTATCCAGAAAAAATTCTCCAATTCGGAGAAGGAAACTTTCTTCGGGGATTTGTTGATTGGCAGATTGATCAATTGAATCAACACGCTAATTTTAATGGGAGCGTGGCAGTTGTCCAGCCAAGAGGCTCAGAAAAAATCAAACGATTAAATCAGCAAGATGGATTATATACGCTTTTTTTACAAGGTATGAAAGACGGAGAAGCGGTAAACGAGCATATGATTATCAACTCAATCAGCCGGGGAATTGACCTGTTTTCTGATTATGAAGCATACAAAGAATTGGCATCAAGCGAAGGGCTTCGGTTTATCATCTCCAACACCACCGAGGCTGGGATCGTATGTGATGAAAAAGATCGTTTAGAGGATAGGCCGCAAAAAACATTCCCTGGGAAATTAACTGCATTTCTTTACTTCCGCTATCAGGCTTTTAAAGGAGATCAGACAAAAGGGTGTGTCCTAATCCCATGTGAACTGATCGAGAACAACGGTGAAAAGCTGAAGGAAACGGTTCTTCATTATGCACATCTGTGGAAGCTTGAGGAAGGATTTATACAGTGGATTCATGAGGCCAATACGTTTTGTAATAGTTTAGTAGATCGGATTGTCCCGGGTTTTCCCGTCGACAGCATTGATGAGATCACGGCAGAGCTTGGCTATCAGGATGATTTGATAGTTGTGGGAGAGCAATATTATTTATGGGTTATCGAGGGGCCTGATTGGATTGGAAAAGAACTTCCCTTTGCGGCTGCAGGGCTGCATACAAAGATCGTCAGCGACCTCACCCCATACCGGACTAAAAAAGTAAGAATTTTAAATGGCGCTCATACAGCAATGACGCCAGTGGCTTTATTATACGGCTTAAAAACTGTTAGGGATGCTGTCGAGCATCCGGTAGTGGGGCAATTTATAAGAGAGCTGATTGACGACGAAATTCTTCCTGTTTTAAAAATGGAAGGTCTTTCTCAGTATGCTGACGATGTGCTGAACCGTTTTAAAAACCCGTATATTAAGCATTACCTGGAAAGCATTGCATTGAACTCCGTTTCCAAATTCAAAACGAGAAACCTGCCGACTCTTAAGGAATATGCTGAACAAAAGGGACAGCTTCCTGAACGCTTGGTGTTTTCTTTCAGCGCTCTTCTGTATTTTTATCATGATAACGAGACATTGCAGGATGATCCGGCAGTGCTTCAATTTTTCAAAGAGGTTTGGTGTCAGGAGGATGGCGACATGCTTCGGATTGCATCAAGAGTGTTAGGCGAACAGCGGCTGTGGGGGGCAGATCTCAATGAGATACCGAGGCTGACTGATAGAGTCGTTGTTTACTTGAATCTTATTCATGAGCTGGGCATGCAGCGGGCTCTTGAGCAATACTGCATACAAGGGGGAGAGGTACGTTGAAGTCGTTTATAAAGATTCATAAGCAAGATAATGTCCTTCTTGCTCTGCGGGATATCCAAAAGGGAGAGAGGCTGAATGCGGACGGCGTGTCGATTGAAGTAAAGGATGATATAAAAAGAGGCCACAAGATTGCATTGCAGCCTATTAAAGAAAATGACGGCATCATCAAGTACGGCTTTCCAATCGGTCATGCATCACAAGATATCTCGATCGGAGAGCATATTCATGTCCATAATACGAAAACAAACCTGTCTGATATCCAATCATACAGCTATACACCGAGATTTGATGAAAATCCGTATTCTAATGAGAACCGGACGTTTAAAGGTTTTAGAAGAGAAAACGGAGATGCGGGTGTACGGAATGAATTGTGGATTGTCCCAACTGTCGGCTGTGTCAATGGAATAGCAGAAAAAATGCTGCAGCGTTTTGTCAGAGAAACAGGGGATATTGCTCCATTTGATAACGTACTGGTGTTAAAGCATCAATACGGATGCTCGCAGCTTGGCGACGATCATGAAAATACGAAGCAAATCCTGCTGAATGCCATTCGCCATCCAAATGCCGGCGGCGTCTTGGTGTTAGGGCTTGGCTGTGAAAACAATGAGCTGGCAAGAATGAAGGAAGCACTGCAAGATGTGAACTTGAAGCGGGTGAAGTTTCTGGAATCCCAGTCGGTGACCGACGAAATGAAGGCAGGCGTTGCTTTGCTGAAGGAAATTCATGAAGCGGCCAAAGGAGATAAGAGAGAAGACATTCCGCTGTCTGAACTGAAGATCGGGCTGAAATGCGGAGGTTCGGACGGTTTTTCCGGCATAACCGCAAACCCGCTGCTAGGCCGTTTTTCAGATTATCTCATTGCACAGGGAGGGAGCACGGTGCTGACGGAAGTACCGGAAATGTTCGGCGCAGAAACCATCCTGATGCAGCGGGCTGCCAATGAAGAAGTGTTTCATAAGATAGTCCAATTAATCAATGATTTTAAACAATATTTTATCAAACATGATCAGCCGGTGTACGAAAATCCTTCACCGGGCAACAAAGCGGGTGGCATTTCTACACTTGAGGATAAATCGCTGGGCTGTACGCAAAAAGCGGGGATTTCTCCTGTCACGGATGTCTTGAAATACGGGGAAGTGCTCAAGACAAGAGGGCTGACGCTTTTGAGCGCGCCAGGCAATGATTTGATCGCCTCCTCCGCATTGGCGGCGGCCGGCTGCCAAATTGTCCTCTTTACAACGGGGAGAGGCACGCCGTTTGGCACCTTTGTCCCGACGGTGAAAGTAGCGACAAACACCGAGCTGTATGAAGCGAAGCCGCATTGGATTGATTTTAACGCAGGCCTTTTAGCAGAGGATGATGTTCATGAGGAATATGTGCTGCGTGAGTTTATCCACTATATGGTTGAGGTGGCAAGCGGCCAGCTTGTGAACCATGAAAAAAATGATTTCAGAGAACTCGCCATTTTTAAATCGGGTGTGACGCTATAATAAGAAAAGGCTATCCTTCAAGCGGATAGCCTTCTTCATTAAATCAATTTTAAACCGCTGACTAAAATAATGGACGCCATAATAAATTGCAGCGGACGCGGGGAGAATCGAGGCGAAAGATGGCTTCCGATCAGCACGCCGGGAATTGAACCAATGAGCAGATTAGCTGCCAGCATGTAATCCACGCTTCCGAAGCTAGCGTTCAAAATGCCTGCTGCCGTAACAAGAAGAAATGCATGCGCGATATCTGTTCCGACAATCTGTGACGCTTTCATGTTAAATAAGTAAATCATGGCGATTGCAAATAATGAGCCGGAACCGATTGATGTTAATCCGACGATAAACCCAAACACAACACCAATAAGAATTGTCAGCGCCCTCTTATTTTCAAGCGGCATCAGCTGCCAGCGGTTGGGACGAAGTTTTCTATCCAAAAACAAACGAACGATGATTGAAATGGCAACCAGCGTTAACACATATCCTAGAGCGTGCTTAATAATTTCTTCCTGATGCTGGTGAAAGGCGGGGAACAAATGCAAGATGCCAATGGCTAGCGAAGCACTCGGAATACTGCCGATGGCTAAGTATTTTACCAATTTAAAGTTAATCGTTTTCTGCCGCCAATGGGAGGCAACGCCAAACAGCTTTGTGATCGAGTTATATACAAGATCTGTACCGACCGCGATGGAAGGATTAATTCCAAGCACAATTAAAAGCGGAGTTAATAAGGCCGCTCCACCCACTCCCGTCAATCCGACTAAGGCTCCGACAAACAAACCCATCAATATGATGCTTACACTCATGATAAAGGCCTCCTGAAAACCCGACTATTTTTATCAGATTATATATGATTAGGACGCGTTAATCAATTAAATTTTTTGAATTTTTGCACGTTAGCTGCTTGAAATTTTGGTATGCTCAATATCTCTATTCATTTGCCCTATAATGAGTGTCTGGACGAAATCGAGAAGTACTAAAGGCGCAAAAAAAGATACCTCTTAACAGGTATCTTTTTTCTTGTTTACGCTACATGCGCTGCTGATAGAAAGGAAGCTCAGTGTGGCCCATTTCCCGCACATACACGAACAGGTTGCCTTTATGGTGAATTTCATGCTCCATTGCAAGCTGAAGCAGCGCGCGGCCTGTGACTTTTCTGCCGAAAGCGGATGTCAGATCAATTTCTCTGTCCAGCTGCTCTTCAGTCAGCTGTTCAAGGATAGCGACCGTTTTTTCTGTATATGTTTTTGCCAGAACATTGAGATCTGTTTCTGTTTCTTCCTGCTTGTTTTGAAATGGTGAGGCATTGCCTTCCTTAATGACATTTGCGAACAAGTGGAAAGACGTAAGAATGTGTTTGACCAGCTCTTCTGCTGACATTGATGTTTCTGCCGGTTTGTAGCTGTAATGGTCTTTGCTGATTTTTTCGGCAAGCTCATTGGTCACGTTTCGATGGGATAAAAAATGGCTGACAATTTGATTGGATTGGCTCATTATGATCTCCTCCATATGTAAAAATAAATGGTGCAATGAAATCCTATATCAACGGATATGAATTCACAAGTAATATGCTGTGGGATGAAACAAAATGCTATGTCAATCGTATATATAACGTTCACAAAACATGAAATGGAGTATAAACATGACTAACATACCTTTCATTTATCAGTACGAAGAAAAAGAGAATGAAAGAGCTGCGGCGGGCTACGGCACTTTCGGTTACCTTATCACACGGATTGAAGAAACGCTTTATGATCAATACGGTGTATTCTATGAGCTCTATGCCAGTGATGATCCAAATACGGAATACTGGGAGCTTCTTGTAGAAGATGTCCGCAGCGGTTCATTGGAGCCTGAGCATGTGGCATATATATTTGAAAAGCTTGAAAAGAAAACCTTTGCTTACGATGAAGATGAGAAAGAACCGGATTATACCGTCCATAAGTCTATAAGAAACAGTGTATACGCGTATCCTGAAAAGGGAGTTGCTTTTGCCAGAATTCCATACTTTCAAGATGGGAGCATTATGAGTTTTGATTGTCTGTTTGCGGTTAACGATGAAAAGATGCGTGCATTTCTGGAGGGAGTCAGACCGCGTCTTTGGGAAAAAAGCAAGCGGAAAGTGACCGTGTTTACGGATGGAGATGGAGGGACTTCAAGAGAGCAGGAAGCCATTGTCAGAGAGGTTCAGCGGAGTCAAGTCATCATGAATCCGCTATTGAAAAAAGAGATATACAGATCAATTGATCAGTTTTTTCATAGTGATAAATCGTTTTATCAAACATATGACATCCCTTACAAGCGCGGCATTCTGTTATATGGACCTCCTGGAAACGGAAAGACGACGTTAGTGAAGTCGATCGCAGGCAGTATCGATGCACCTGTTGCTTATTGGCAAATTACTGAATTTACGTCGAGCGAGACAATAGAAGAAGTCTTTCAGGCAGCGAGACGCCTCGCTCCTGCAGTTCTGGTCATCGAGGATATAGATTCGATGCCGGAAGATGTGCGGTCCTTTTTTCTCAATACGCTGGACGGCGCGACATCAAAAGAGGGGCTATTTCTCATCGGTACGACAAACTATCCCGAAGAGATCGATCCAGGTTTGATGAATCGTGCAGGGCGATTTGACCGTGCCTATGAAATCGGGCTTCCGGATGAAGAGCTGCGGCTGGAATATATGAAAATGAGAGGCTTTGGCATCTTTTTGAGTGAAGGAGAAATAAAAAACGCCGCAAAACTTACAGAAGGCTTTTCCTTTGCACAGCTGGGAGAATTATATGTATCTTCAGCCCTTCAATGGCACCAAGAAGGGAATCACCATATTGAAATCATGGTGAAAGACATGACAGGAGAGCAAAGAAAAAGCCAGCGGGGAAGCTGGATGGAAAGAAACAAAGTCGGTTTTCACTAAAAGAAAGCACGGGTGTTAGAAAACCCCGTGCTTTTTTGTTGCGGTTAGCCGAAATTCGACAATTGCGGTTATTTTGCGTTCTTCTTTTTCTTGTAAATATGATAAAATATGACATATCTCGGGTAATTCAAAAGGGGGGATTAATTGAGGATGAAGCAGACGATTCCGTCCTCATATGTCGGGCTTAAAATTAATGAATGGTATACTCATATCCGGCAGTTCCACGTCGCTGAAGCCGAACGGGTCAAGCTCGAAGTAGAAAGAGAAATTGAGGATATGGAAGAAGACCAAGATTTGCTGCTGTATTACTCTTTAATGGAGTTCAGGCATCGTGTCATGCTGGATTACATTAAGCCTTTTGGAGAAGACACGTCGCAGCTGGAGTTTTCAGAATTATTAGAAGACATTGAAGGGAATCAGTACAAGCTGACAGGGCTTCTCGAATATTACTTTAATTTTTTTCGAGGAATGTATGAATTTAAGCAGAAGATGTTTGTCAGTGCCATGATGTACTATAAACGGGCAGAAAAGAATCTTGCTCTCGTCTCGGATGATATTGAGAAAGCCGAGTTTGCTTTTAAAATGGCCGAGATTTTTTACAATTTAAAACAAACCTATGTTTCGATGAGCTACGCCGTTCAGGCATTAGAAACATACCAAATGTATGAAACGTACACCGTCCGCAGAATCCAATGTGAATTCGTTATTGCAGGTAATTATGATGATATGCAGTATCCAGAAAGAGCATTGCCCCACTTAGAACTGGCTTTAGATCTTGCAAAGAAAGAAGGCAATCCCCGCCTGATCAGTTCCGCCCTATATAATCTCGGAAACTGCTATGAGAAAATGGGTGAACTGCAAAAGGCAGCCGAATACTTTGAGAAATCTGTTTCTATTTGCAAGTCGGAAAAGTTCGATAATCTTCCGCATTCTATCTACTCTTTAACACAAGTTCTGTATAAACAAAAAAATGACGCCGAAGCGCAAAAAAAGTATCGTGAAGGATTGGAAATCGCACGTCAATACAGTGATGAATTATTTGTGGAGCTTTTTCAATTTTTACATGCGTTATACGGAAAAAACATTGACACAGAATCAGTCTCACACACCTTTCAATTTCTTGAAGAACATATGCTGTATCCTTATATTGAAGAGCTGGCGCATGATGCTGCCCAATTCTATATAGAAAACGGACAGCCCGAAAAAGCACTTTCATTTTATGAGAAAATGGTGCACGCACAAAAACAAATCCAGAGAGGAGATTGTTTATATGAAATCTAAATGGATGTCAGGTTTGTTGCTCGTTGCGGTCGGGTTCAGCTTTACTCAGGTGATGGTTCATGCAGGTGAAACTGCAAACACAGAAGAGAAAACATTTCATATTGCGGCACGCAATCAAACATGATGCATAAAAAAGACCCTTAGGGGTCTTCAGGCTGTCGAGAAAATCTCGACAGCCTTTATTTTTCCCTTAAAATATCAATTCCCCTGTAATAAAATAAAAGAAAGACTGAAAAGGACGGTGTCTTTCTCATGTTCCACACAAGAAACTCTTC
>NZ_JAXCHE010000012.1:0-93144 GCF_037027505.1 Bacillus sp. 204(2023)
GAAGAGTTTCTTGTGTGGAACATGAGAAAGACACCGTCCTTTTCAGTCTTTCTTTTATTTTATTACAGGGGAATTGATATTTTAAGGGAAAAATAAAGGCTGTCGAGATTTTCTCGACAGCCTGAGGCTGATGACTCAGCCTTCTTTTGATGATACGATCTATTAGTTTGCCAAACGCTGTGCTTCTCTTAATTGGAAAGAGCGAACTTTTCTTGGCAGGAAACGTCTGATTTCGTCTTCGTTATATCCGACCTGCAAACGTTTTTCGTCAATGATGATCGGACGGCGAAGCAAACCTGGATGCTCGTTGATCAAGCGGTACAAATCTTGCAGCGGCATAGATTCAACGTTCACATTCAGTTTTTGGAATACTTTTGAACGGGTTGAGATGATTTCATCTGTACCATCCTCAGTCATTCGAAGAATTTGTTTTATTTCATCAATTGATAAAGGTTCAGAGAAAATGTTTCTTTCTACAAATGGAATATCGTGCTCCTCGAGCCACGCTCTCGCCTTTCTGCATGAAGTACAGCTTGGTGATGTGTATAGTGTAACCATTCATCTTCACTCCTCTAATTAGTAGGATGAACATCTATTTTATTCTTAAATTGAAATTACTCTAAAAAAGGAATCTTTACAGGTATTATACTATAAAAAAGTAAGTGTGAACAGTATCCTAAGAAAAAAATGTGTCAATCCAGCAAATTTTTAATGTTTATGATATGTTCTAATTCTCAATTAGCTTAACTGATCGAAAATATTTTTTTGTTTTTCTTCATCAATGAGTTTCAGGACTTCATCCGTTTTTTCGTACGATTCCCCGTACCATTTCTCGTCTTTATAAGTATGAATGTTTTCATATGTTTGTTTCATGGCTTCAAGAATTTCTTCTTCTGATTCTGTTTTTGGTGACCAGTACAGAATCTCCATCTTGTTTACTTCATTCGTAGCCAATGACCGGCGCCGGTACCCAATTGACTGAGCATGCTTGAAATGCTCTCTTTGATAAAACCTCAGGCGTTTTTCTGTATCAGTATCATCTTCATCCACAGGTTCCACCTCGAGCAATATGGGCTTATTTTTCTTTTTCAGCTTCGCGATCAATTTGCCGCCAAGCCCCTGCCCTCTTGCATCCTTAGACACATACAGATAATCAACGAAGATAAAAGAATCGAATTCCGCAAACATTAAAATATGATGTTTGCCTTCATCTTTATGATAAATATCGCTTCGCTCTTTCAGAAGAGCTTCCATATGCGCTTTTGATTTCATTTCTTCAATTGGAAAGTACTCGCTAAGCTTTTCATACCAGTTCATTGATTTGCTCCTTATGAGTTCGTTGTCTTCATACTTTTAGATATACCCCATTTCTTCTTGTTTAAACAGCCTTACATCTATAAAGACGTGCGAACTTCCGCCATGGTTTCATTTTTTTTTCAGCAAAACGGAGCCAGCTGCTCCGTTCATTTTGAAGTGTTTCTCATTGAACTCGATTTTCTCGCCTGTAATGAACCAGACGGGGCTGCGCCAGTGCAATCAGAAATGTCATGATATATAATGCAGCAGCCGCGATAAAAGCTATTTTCGCACCAGCAGCATCAGCCACTAGCCCCATAATGGAGTAGGTGACGCCTGACCAAGGAGTCAAAATCGCATTTTTTGCAGCCATGATTCCGATTCGTTTCTGCTCGGGAATAACTTCCTGCAGCATGGTTTCCTGGCAAATATCACGCACCTGATAAAAAGGCCCCATTGCAGCACAAGCCAGAGCGCATAAAAATGGGACTGGAGAAAATGAAAACAAAAGGGTCAGCGCCGACATTACAAGCGAGCTGAACATAATGGCATAGCCCATATTCCGCTCAAAAAAAGAAGAAAAACGAATAGCAATCACACTGCCGACAATTGCGCCTATAAAATAGGAAGCGTTAAACATCCCCCACCACACCTCTGTTTCATGCAAAACAGCCGCAGTAAATGCGAGGAGAATAGCAGATGACCATACGGAACCCGCCAAAGCTTCTAACATGTCCATTACAGTAATGTCTCTTACAATAGGGATGATCATTAAATCCTTCCATATACTTCTGACAGATGCTGTTTCAGCAGTTCCTGCAGCCTCTTCTTCATTTACATGCAGCACACTGATGGAAGCTCCCGATAGAACAAACAGGCAAATGGCAGCGCCGACAACGAGTTCAAAAGGAACGGCGTACGTCAGAAGGCCTCCAAGGCCCCAGCCTGCTGTTAAGAACAATTGATTCGAGAGGGAGATCACACCATTCGCTTTTACATATTGCTTCTTTGGAACAATAATCGGCAGCAGCGCAAATCTTGCCGGCTGAAAAAAAGCGCCCGCGAAGGAAAAACAAAACACAAACAGCAGCGTAATCCAAAAGAATGCCTGTCCGTGATGAGTGACGCTGTATGCCATCAGTATTATAAAGACCGCTCTCAGCAGATTCGCTCCCGCAAGCACCTTTTTAAAACCGAGAATGCGAAGCACCGGAGAGACGCAAAAGCTTGCTGCTATACTCGCAAACGACATGAACGATAAAATAAGGCCCGCCAAAAAAACGGAGTCAGTCATTTGATAGATCCGGACCATTAAAACGATTGTGACGAGGACTCCTGCTAAAGATTGAAAAGATTGAGACAGCAATAGCGCAAAAACATTTTTGTTATGCAGAAATTGAATCGTATTTCGCCTCCGCTTTTTCCTCTAATTGTAAATGTTATCATTCTCACTTTCTATGAAGACGCAAAAAAATCCTTCAAGAGAAATCTCTTGAAGGATTGATGAATCATGAAAAAGCTTTAAATTCGGCTTCCGTGCACATCACAAAATGTCCCGGTTTGACTTCACGGAATTCCATCGTTTCCCCATCCTTTAATTGATGGACAGACGGATCATATTTCTGGCGAACGCGATTTCTCTCATAGTCCGGATCAGGAAGCGGAATCGCAGAAAGCAATGATTTTGTATATGGGTGAAGCGGATTTTCATAAAGCTCATCTGCCGGCGCAAGCTCAACCAGTTTCCCGAAATACATGACGCCAATGCGGTCACTGATGTATTTGACCATCGATAAATCGTGGGCAATAAACAGGTATGTGAGCCCTTTTTCTTTTTGCAGTTCTTTCATTAAATTCACGACCTGCGCTTGAATGGATACATCCAAAGCTGAAATCGGCTCATCCGCGATAATGAATTCCGGATCAACAGCAAGAGCTCTGGCAATCCCGATTCTTTGGCGCTGGCCGCCGGAAAATTCATGCGGATAGCGGTTCGCGTGTTCCTTGTTTAAACCAACTGTTTCCAATAGTTCATGAACCCTCTGCATCCGCTCTTTTTTCGTTTTCGCCAGCTTATGAATATCAAGGCCTTCAGCAATAATATCAGCAACTGTCATTCTCGGATTCAGGGATGCATAGGGGTCTTGGAAAATCATCTGCATTTTGCGGTTGAATTCCAGCAGCTTTTTCCGCGATTTTCTCCCGTGCACATTTTCACCGTTAAACAGCACCTCACCATCGGTTGCTTCGTACAGCCGGATAATGCTTCGGCCTGTTGTCGATTTACCGCAGCCAGATTCACCAACCAGCCCTAATGTTTCACCTTTATAGATATCAAATGATAAATCATCTACAGCCTTAACCGTTCCCCTCGGCGTGACAAAGTGCTGTTTTAAATGTTTGATTTCTAATAGTTTTTCAGTCAATTCATTCACCTTCTCTCACTAAGACAGGTTTTTCAAACGTGTTTGCCAGTTTACGCATTTTCGCTTTTACCGCTTCTGGCGGCTCTACCTTTGGCGCGTCGGGATGAAGCAGCCACGATTTGACATAATGAGTATCAGATACCTTAAACATTGGCGGCTCCTGTTCAAAATCGATTTTCATCGCATAAGGGCTCCGCAGGGCAAAAGCATCTCCTTTTGGCGGGTTTGTCAAATCAGGCGGTGTGCCCGGAATGGCAGTCAGCTCTTCCTCTCCTGAACTTTCCAGTGTCGGCATGGATGCAAGAAGCCCCCAAGTGTACGGATGTCTCGGATCGTAGAAGATTTCGTCTACCGTACCGGTTTCTACAATCTGTCCCGCGTACATGACAGCGACCCGGTCAGCAACGTTAGCCACAACACCAAGATCGTGTGTGATAAAGATGATGGACGTGTCAATTTTCTTTTGCAAATCCTTCATTAATTCCAAAATTTGCGCTTGAATCGTTACATCAAGAGCAGTTGTCGGCTCATCGGCGATCAGAAGCTTCGGATTCGCTGCAAGCGCCATGGCAATGACAACCCTCTGTCTCATCCCGCCTGAAAATTCATGCGGAAATTGGTTCACCCGCTTTTCCGGCATTGGGATACCGACTAATTCCAGCAGTTCAACCGCGCGTTTTTTAGCCGCTTCCTTCGAGATCTTTTCGTGTTTAAAAAGCACTTCCGTAATTTGTTTACCGACCTTCATCGTTGGATTTAAAGAGGTCATCGGATCTTGGAATATCATGCCGATCTCTTTTCCCCGGACATTTTGCATTTCTTTTTCGGACAGCGGCACCAGATCCTTTCCTTCAAACAGGATCTCACCGCGTTTGAAATAACCCGGAGGCATTGGAATCAGCTTCATAATCGCTTGAGAGGTTACACTTTTTCCGGAACCTGATTCTCCAACAATGGCCAGCGTCTCCCCTTTATCCAGATGGAAATTCACTCCGCGGATCGCCTGGACCTCTCCGCCATATGTTTTAAATGAAATTGCTAAATCTTTTACTTCTAATAGGCGTGTCACCCGTATCACTCCCTTATTTACGTAACTTAGGATCCAATGCGTCTCTTAATCCGTCGCCGACAACGTTGAAACCAAACATTGTAATGCAGATAAATCCGGCAGGGAAGAATAAACGCCACGGATAATAGGTCAATGCAGGCAATCCGTCAGAAGCCATCGTTCCCCAGCTTGCCAGCGGAGCCGGAACACCAAGTCCCAAATAGCTTAAAAAGGCTTCTGTGAAAATCGCAGTAGGAACTGTCAGTGTCATCGTGACCAAAATAGAACCCATCGCGTTTGGCACGATATGTTTAAACAGAAGACGGGATGTTTTTGCACCCAGTGTCTGTGAAGCAAGCACATACTCCTGATTCTTCAGCTGCAGCACTTGTCCGCGCACGATTCTGGCCATATTAATCCAGCCTGTAATCGTCATGGCAATAATAATCGTAAATAGACCTTTCGGAAGAACAACCATCAGTAAGATAACCATTAATAATGAAGGAACTGCCCAAAGGATATCAGCGATACGCATCATGATTTCGTCCGTTCTGCCTCCGCGGAAGCCTGAAATGCTCCCCCAAATGACGCCGATCAGCAAATCGAGAATAGCAGCTGCAACACCGATAAAGATTGAGATTCGAGCCCCTACCCATGTACGGACGAAAATGTCTCGTCCAAGATCATCTGTTCCGAACCAGTGATCTTTTGAAGGCGGCTTATCCGCATTTAAGAGATTAGTAGTTGAATAATCATACCTTGAGAACATCGGCGCAAAAATGGCCATAAGGATAATAAGTACGATAATGATAAGCCCGACCATTGCAAGCTTATTGCTGCGGAAGCGAAGCATCGCATCTTTCCAGAGGGAAAGGCTCTTTTTACTTATTTTTTCTGCATCGCCGGCATTCGCTGCGGCTGGTTCAAACATGTTTTTTGGAATGTTCTGCATGGCCTAGGCTCCTTTCTTTGCTTTGGAAAGCTTGATTCTTGGATCAATAATGCCGTATAACACATCTACGATTAATACACACAATAGCAAGATGACACTGAAGAACACCGTTACACCCATAATGACCGTATAATCACGGTTTGTAATACTGTTGACGAAGTGTGCACCAAGCCCCGGAATCCCAAAAATGGTTTCAATAATGAAGCTCCCCGTTAAGACCTGTGCGGCCATCGGGCCCATATATGTAACAACCGGCAAAAGCGCGTTTCGAATGGCGTGCCGCACTGTAACCGCTGGGCGGGACAGCCCTTTCGCTTTCGCTGTGCGGATATAATCACTGTTTAACACTTCGATCATGCTTGAACGGGAAAGTCTGGCAATAAACGCCATCGGCATGGAAGCAAGTGCGATTGAAGGCAAAAAGGTGTATGCCCAGGAATCCCACCCCGCGACCGGAAACAGCCCAAGCTTCATGGAGAACACATATTGCAGAACAGCCGCCATGATAAAGCTCGGAACCGAAATACCAAATATCGTTAAAATCGCGACGGTATAATCCTGCCACTTATTATGGTAAAGGGCTGCAATGACCCCAAACAATACACCTAACGCTAAAGCGAGGAGAATAGCTTCTGCTCCAAGAGTAAATGAAACGGGGAAACCTGAACTGATCAGGTCGTTAACACTCTGACCTTTATATTTAAATGACGGTCCGAAATCCCACATTGCAACTGATTTCAAATAACTGACATATTGTACAAACAGCGGCTTGTCCAAGCCATAATGCGCATTTAAATTTGCTTCAATTTCAGGCGGAAGCTTTTTCTCACCTGAAAATGGCCCGCCCGGTGCTGCTTGCATTAAGAAGAATGTCACAGTTACAATCACAAATAGTGTGATAATCATATAGACTAAACGTCTTCCGATATATTTTAGCAAGGGGGAACACCTCCATGGTTTTTACATTTTTATACTCCATCAGTAAGAAAGGTATATGGGGCTTTTCTCCCCATATACCTTGAGGTCTTTTATTTTCAGACGTAGCCTTATTTAAAATATGCGTTTCTGAAATAAACCTCACCAGTACCTGGCATGATAACACCTTTTAGGTTTTCATCCTGTACCCAAGTATCAGTATAGAAATAGATTGGGGCAACCGGCATTTCATCAATGAAAATACCTTCTGCTTTTTTCAGCAGCTCTGCACGTTTTGTTTTATCTGTTTCAGTTTGTGACTGATTCAGAAGCTTTTTGAATTCTGGATTTTCCCAGCCTGTATCGTTATTTCCTCCGTTTTTGTCACGGAACAATTCAAGGAAGTTGATAGGATCATTGAAGTCGCCGAGCCAGCCCATACGGCCGATTTGATAATCTTGGCTGTGGAGCTTATCAATATAGACATTCCACTCTGAGTTATCAAGCTCAACATCAACGCCTAAATTTTTCTTCCACATTTCTTGTACTGCTTGAGCGATTTTCGCGTGTGCGTCATCAGTGTTGTAAGACAATTTGATTTTTGGCAAATCAGATGCCTTGCTTAAGCCCATTTCTTTTAGGCCTTTATCAAGGTATTCTTTTGCTGTTTTGACATCATTGTCTTTGAAGTAGCCTTCTTTGTTATCCTCAAATCCCTTCATTGTAGGCGGCACTGCAGCCATTGCCGGGATTTGCTCTCCTTGCGTAACGTTTTTAACAATCGACTGACGGTCAAGCGAATATGTTAAAGCTTTACGGATATTTACGTTGTCTAATGGCTTAGCTTCAGTGTTGAATTTGTACCAATACACACCTGCAATCGGCTCAACATGTAAAGAACCGTCTTTTTTCAGGGTCGGCAGGGATTCTGTTGGAAGCTGTCCGAGCGGCATACCGGCCCAATCAAGTTCGCCAGCTTGGAATTTTTTCAGTTCCGTATTGTTATTGTTGATCATAACCATATCGATTTTCTTCAGTTTGACTTTGTCTTTATCCCAATACTGGTCATTTTTTTCGAGAGTAATAGAACCGCTGTGTTTCCATGCCGTCATTTTGAACGGCCCGTTTGATACATAATCATCTCCGGCATTTGTATTCCACTTTTTATTTTTCTCTGCAATTTTCTTATTGATCGGCATATACGTATAGAACGCAGTTAATTCAGTGAAATATGGAGTCGGGTTATTTAATTCAACCTTCAGCGTTTTGTCATTCACAGCTTTTACTGCCACATCATCTAGGCTGCCTTTGCCGGTATTCGCCGCTTCAGCACCTTTTATGTAGTAGAGCTGGTAAGCGTATTGTGATTCGTTATTAGGATCAAGCGCCCATTTCCAAGCATATTCAAAATCTTGTGCTGTTACAGGGTCTCCATTAGACCATTTCACACCATCACGAATGGTAAATGTATATGTCTTTCCGTCCTTGCTCGTTTCAATTTTAGAAGCCATGCCTTCTTCAGGCTCACCATCTGCATTGATACGTGTCAATCCTTCAAAAGTCTGACGGATGACACCGCCTGATACTGAATCATTTGCCAATCCCGGATGTAAGGAGAACGGCTCAGTTTTAATATTAATGTTAAGTGTCGTCTTTCCTTTACTGTCCTTTTTCCCTTCACCGTTTGATCCGCTGCCGCCAAAGCCGCACGCGCTCAGCACGAGAGTGAAAATGAGCATCAACGTGACAATCGACCAACGTTTTTTCATATTCGCAAACCCCCTAATAATAATTTTCAGCTCCTTACGGCTAAATCCTCAGAAATATCAGACAAATGAACCTGAGTTTCCACAACTTTTATTCTGTTCCGTCTTTTCTGATTATTTTTGTAAAAAAGCTGTAACAATAGAGTGAACAAGTTCATTATAATGAAACAAATAATTTATTGCAATATTATTTTATCAATTTAAAATATTTAAACTTCGTTAGTTTTTCTTCCATGAACATAATATCCTTCTACCATTTAAAGCATAAATTGATTAAAAACTTTTTCATGTGTTTTCTGCCCATATTGCTTTTTACATATAATATCTGCCTGTTTTTACGCTGATAGCAGTTATCATTTAAGGATTTTACAGCACTCGTGTTATTTATATTATTACAATTTTACTGGAAAAAAGAATGTTTTTTCATGATGACAATTGGTTATAATTGATTTATAATGAAGCAATCAAAAGAAAAGCTTGCTATGAAAAAGAGTAGTACACATTTCACCCGTTTGAAGAGAGTCTGCGGTGCTGGGAGCAGATAACGGGCAATGTGGAATGGACTTTGGAGCAGCTGACCGAACTGGAAAAAAGTAGGCTCAGCCGGAGCAGTCTCCGTTACAAACGTCAGAGTGATTCCATTTTAATGGAATAATCAGGGTGGTACCACGGTTCATTCGTCCCTTTTTTACAGGGGAAGAATGAGCCTTTTTTATTATGTTTTAAGAAATGAGGTTGATGTTTTCATGAAACAAACGATTTTTTCAGGCATTCAGCCAAGCGGCTCAGTGACGCTCGGCAACTATATCGGTGCAATGAAGCAGTTTGTCGAACTGCAGCATGATTATAACAGCTATTTTTGCATCGTCGATCAGCATGCGATAACAGTTCCTCAAGACCGGCTTGAGCTTAGAAAGAATATCCGCAATCTCGCGGCGCTTTACTTAGCTGTCGGACTTGATCCAGAAAAAGCAACATTATTTATTCAGTCAGAGGTTCCCGCGCATGCACAGGCCGGATGGATGATGCAGTGTGTCGCATATATCGGCGAGCTTGAACGAATGACTCAATTTAAGGACAAATCCAAAGGCAATGAAGCTGTCGTCTCCGGCCTGTTAACATACCCGCCGCTGATGGCCGCTGATATTCTGCTGTACGGAACGGATCTTGTGCCTGTCGGTGAGGATCAAAAGCAGCACCTTGAGCTGACGCGGAATCTCGCAGAACGCTTCAACAAAAAATACAACGACATCTTCACGATTCCGGAAGTGAAAATTCCAAAAGTCGGTGCACGTATCATGTCTCTGAATGATCCGCTGAAGAAAATGAGCAAATCTGATCCGAATCAGAAAGCTTATATTACCCTGCTGGATGAACCGAAGCTTCTTGAAAAGAAAATCAAAAGCGCTGTGACAGATTCTGAAGGCATTGTGAAATTTGATAAAGAAAACAAACCGGGCGTTTCCAACCTTCTTACGATTTATTCAATCCTCGGCAATACGACAATTGAAGAGCTTGAAGCAAAGTACGAAGGAAAAGGCTACGGCGAGTTTAAAGGTGATTTGGCAGAAGTCGTGGTGAACGCATTAAAACCGATCCAGGACCGCTATTACGAGCTGGTAGAATCTGAAGAATTAGACCGGATTCTTGATGAAGGCGCGGAACGAGCGAACCGGACAGCAAACAAAATGCTGAAAAAAATGGAGAATGCCATGGGTCTTGGAAGAAAAAGACGCTAATCAAAAAACCGCTCTTTGCAAAGAGCGGTTTTTTTTAGTTGACCTTTGATTCGTTTTCCATTTCCCAAAGCTTTTCGAAAAAAGGCTGTCCTTTTATTAGGTTTTCGCAAAAAGCTAGGTGCTTGTCCGACCAGCCTTCAATTGTTTCGTTATACAGCATGTCCCAAATCTCTTCAAAGCTCATCCTTTTGATTTGTTCATACATATGCGGATTCCACTCTGTGTACCAGTAGCCGATTTCAGCCCGGTTTTTCAGCCCTTTTAATTGGTCAAGCGCCATAAACATCAGCTGCTTAATTTGCCGTTCTTTTCTAGTCAGTCCTCTGACATGTTCTGGTGCTAATGATAAGATGTGATATTCCTTGGAGGATTCCAGCTTCTTTGGCTCAAATTCATATGCTTCAGGCTCTACATCTTTTACCATTTCATAAACGAGCTGCTCCTGTCTTGGGATTAAACGGCTTTTTCTGACAGGGATCGTGTAGCCGATCGTGTCGACAGCTAAAATGCCGATTCCGTCTGTTACGACAAAACAATACTCAAGCTTTGTCCGCTCATGATTTTTCCGAATGTACGATTTCTGATGTATGTCTTCAAGCAAACCTTTCGGAAGCTCTGACAAATCGTTTTCTATGTAATGAAACAGTACTGACGGCACCCTTAACAGCGGCACCTGATCCAAAAGCTCAACCGTATCTTCCTTGCGCCATTCGTGAAAGTGGCATACATTGTAGCCATTTTCTTCCCCTTCAAACCAATTGACCCACACATCATGAAGAAATAACATCTCTAACCCCTCACTTTTATAAAAACTGTTGTCCACAGTATAGGCAAGGGATAGAGAAATTATTCCAAAGAGATTGAGGAAATCTGGAATCACTGGGTTTATGTAAGAATCATAAAAAGCAGATCTCTTTGTATATTTTCTGACAAAAGGAGATCTGCTTTTTTTCTGATTTGGTGATATTTTATAACAGATATGATATTCATTTTTATTTAATATTTTTCGGGTCAAGCGCATCCCGCAGGCCATCACCGACAAAGTTGAAGCATAAAACGGTCATTAAAATAAATAGCCCGGGAAATAACGGGTACCACCATGCTTGAATCATTAATGTAAAGTTTTGAGCATCCTGAAGCATGTTTCCCCAGCTAGCGATTGGCGGCTGGATTCCAAAGCCCAAGTAGCTTAGCGCCGATTCAGCTAGAATAACAGACCCTACTTTCAGCGTAGCTGACACAATAATCGGCCCTAACGCATTGGGCAGGATATGAGAAAAAATAATTTTGTGCGTTTTTGTTCCAATTGTTTTAGCAGCAAGAACATATTCCCTTGAACGGAGCGACAAGAATTCTCCCCTTACTAATCGTGCTGTTGTGGTCCATCCTGTGAGACAGAAAATTAAAATCAGTTTGTCCACACCCGGCTTGAAGATGGTGACCAGCGTGATCAACAAGAAAATATCAGGAATGGATAACACAATGTCAACTACACGCATAATGACAGCATCCACTATTCCTCTGAAATATCCGGCTAATGCTCCTAAAACCGTTCCGATCAAAATCGAACCGACTACGGACGCAAATCCAACCAATAAAGAGACACGCGCTCCATATAGGATCCGGCTGAAAATATCACGTCCAAATTTATCCGTTCCCATCAGATGTTCAAGGCCCGGCGCCTTATATTTATCAAGCAGGCTTTGCTGCTCTTGGGGATAAGGTGCAATTAAAGGGGCGAAAACAGCCGACATAATAATGATAAAAAGAATAACGGCACCTAAAATGGCCAGTTTGTTTTTCGAGAATTTTTCCCAGAAAATCTTTGTCATTGTTTCTGGCTTTTTCGAAATATTTTCTTTCAGCCTGATCTCCGGCGAGGGAGTTGTTTGCAGCTCTGACATCTCTGTTTCCCTCCTTTTAATATTCGATCCGCGGATCAACAATCGCGTAAAGGATGTCTGCAATGAGGTTTCCGACAACGACAAGAACCGCCGAGATCACAGTCATTGCCATGATAACCGGATAATCGCGCTGGAATGCTGAATCGACAAACAGCTTTCCTAATCCCGGCCAAGTGAAAATCTGCTCTACGACAACCGCTCCGCCAATAAAGGAAGGAATCATTAAGCCGAAAATCGTAATAACAGGCAATAGTGCATTCCGCAAGCCGTGCTTAAATAATACTCGATTCTCTTTGAAACCTTTTGATCTGGCAGTCCGAATATAATCTTGATTTAAAACATCAAGCATATTGGATCTTGTATATCTCGTTAAGCCTGCCATATCAGCTGTCGCCAGCACAAAAGCGGGTAAAAGCAAATGATGAATCCGGTCTACTATACTGAAATCTGAGTTAAGGGTGGCGACTCCCCCGGTTGGAAACCAGCCGAGATTCACGGCAAACACCATGATTAAAATCAAACCGAACCAAAAATTCGGGATTGCCAAACCGATAAATGAAGTAAATGTAATGCCGTAGTCCAGCTTCGAATAAGGTTTTTTTGCAGAAATTACCCCGAATGGGATGGAAATGATCAGCGCCAAAATTGTTGACACCAGCATCAAGAGGAGTGTGTTGGGCAGCCGTGCTAAAATCAGTTCTGAAACAGGCGTCCCTTTTCTGATGATGGATGTGCCGAAATCACCTTGAACCATATTGCCTAGCCATTTTAAATATTGAACATACTCAGGGTCATTGAGACCGTACTTTTCAATAAACTGAGCCCTGTCTGCCTGGCTGATCGTAGGATCCATCATAAGTGTCATCGGGTCCCCTGGAGCGGCTTTCATAATAATGAAAGACAAAATTGTAATTCCCAAAAGAATAGGAATCGAAGATAACGTTCTTCGAATAATATATGTAACCATATTCTTGTCCCCTTCGTTGTTCTTTTTCAAATTCAAAGGGGAAGGAAACGCACTCCCTCCCCTGCAAGGGAAAATTATTGGGCAAGCCACCATTTTTCAATTTGGTACAACTCGCGTTTTGGATGATACACATAACCCTCTAAGTTAGCCGGCATCGCCATATGGTTGTTCGGATAGTAAAGGAAGGTATACGGCTGATCTTCAGCAAGTTTTTGGTAAATCTTTTCGTAAGCTTTTGAGTATTCGTTGCGGTCACTGATTGATTTTGCATCTTTGAGAAGCTTATCAACTTCAGGGTTTTTGTACCACATGTTATTTAAGCCTTTTTCAGACTGGCTAGAATGGAAGATATCGTAATGGTCTGGGAACGTTGATAAACTCCATCCTAAAACCATTGCGTCATAGTCCCAATTAGGTGGATTTGTCTGTTCTACTAATGCACTCCACTCAACGATTTGCGGCGTTACCTTAATCCCGACTTTCTTCAATTGTTCTTGAACAACAACTGCAATGTCTTCACGAACTTTATTTCCTTGATTCGTTTTCAGTGTAAACTCGAATTTTTTACCTTCTTTATCGAGGATGCCGTCACCGTCAGTATCTTCCCAGCCGGCATCTTTCAGCATCTTCTTAGCTTTTTTGACGTTGTATTCAAATTTAGGCACCTCTATATCTTTCGGATAGTTCCATGAAACCGGGCTTTCAGGGATATAAGCGACCTTCCCGTCCCCATCTAATACGGTTTGCACCATTGTTTCACGGTCTAAAGCTGTCGTAAGCGCCTGGCGCACTTTTTTGTCTTTAAACAGCTCATTTTTCTCATTCCAGCCGATATACGTATAGCTTAACGCTAAATCTGTTACGACTTTGACATTATTAAACGATTCAGCTGTCTTATAGTCAGTTGACGGCACGTTAAAGAAATCAATATCTCCGGCCTGAAGCTGGGCAACTGCTGCATTGGCGTCAGGAATGATTTTATACGTGACACTGTCTAAATACGGACGGCCGTCATAGTAGTCATCATTGGCAACAAGCTTCACGTATTGTCCGTCTTTCCATTCTTTAAATTTGAAAGGCCCCGAGCCGATTGGATTTTTTCTATTAAATTCGTTATCTTCAAGCTCTGCAACCGGTACATCTTTTAAAATGTGCTCAGGCAGAATCCCGTAGCTGTCTAACGTATTGTTATAGAAGTTAGGGTCTTTGTATTTCAGCGTAAATAAAACCTCATAATCTCCCTTTTTCTCTACTGATTTCAGCATTTCAAAGTTAGAGCCGCGCTCTCCTTTGTAATCCTTGTTCAGCGGAATGCTGTACGTAAAGACGACATCATCGGCAGTAAGCTCTTCTCCGTCATGGAACTTAACGCCTTTTTTGATTTTTACATCATATTTCAATCCGCCATCCAGCTCTTTCACACTTTCCGCCAGTGACATTTTGACATTTAAGTTTTCATCGGTTTTCGTTAAAAAGCTGTAAATCATTTGTTCAATATCTGTACTTGATTCATCTGTTGAATATAATGAGTTGAAAAGTGTTGGCGCTCCGATTGAACCAACAACCAAATCCCCGCCTTGCTGCGGTTTGCCTGCTGATTTTTTCTCGCTGCTGTTGCTTGATTTTGATCCCGAGCAGGCTGATAAAAAGATGGCCAGAACCATCAATACACTTAGCATCATCAGTGCGGTTTTCCGTCTTTTCATTAGATATTCCCCCTCTTGAAATGTTCGTTCTTCTTAGCTGTTGTTTATGTAGTGTGCATACCCCCTCTCAAAGCTGTGCGGGCAACATTAGCTATAAAGGTGACAAGCCACAAAGTGGCTGGGAGCAGCTTCTTTAAATTCTGGTATTTGTTCCTTGCATATCGATTTTGCAACAGGACATCTTGTGTGGAATACGCAGCCTTTTGGCGGGTTGGCCGGACTAGGCAGTTCTCCCTTCAGGACAATGCGTTCACGTTTGACAGATCCTCTTTTTCTTGTAACAGGAACGGAGGATAAAAGCGCTTGGGTATATGGGTGAAGCGGGTTGTCATAAAGCTCATGCTTGCCGGTCAGTTCCATCATTTTGCCAAGATACATTACTCCGACTCTGTCGCTGATATGGCGGACGACACTCAGATCATGAGAGATAAATAGATACGTAAGATTAAATTCCTCCTGTAATTCCTCCATCAAGTTAATCACTTGGGCCTGAATGGATACATCAAGTGCGGATACCGGCTCATCTGCAATGATCAGTTCTGGATTCAAAGTGAGTGCTCTGGCAATGCCGATCCGCTGACGCTGGCCGCCGGAAAACTCATGAGGATAACGGCTTGCAAACGACGGGTGAAGGCCTACTCTTGCAAGCAGCTCTTCAACTTTTTCGTTTCGTTCACGCATGGTATACATGTTGTGTGTATTAAACGGCTCCTTTATGATGGAACGCAGTGTCTTCCTCGGGTTTAACGAAGCAAATGGATCTTGGAAAACCATTTGAATATTTTTGCGGACACTTTTCCGCAGCTTCTCCTCTGACAGATTGGAAATATCCTGCCCTTTAAAAAGAATTTGGCCCTCTGTCGGTTTGTACAGTCTGATCATCGTTCTGCCGGCAGTCGATTTTCCGCAGCCCGACTCTCCAACGATTCCGAGTGTTTCTCCTTTTTTTAACGAAAATGAAACACCATCCACCGCTTTTACATCACCGACTTTTCTTTGAAAAAGGCCTGACCGGATCGGAAAGTATTTTTTTACGTCACGAAGCTCTAAGATTGTTTCTTGATTAGCTGCTGTCATGATTGTTCGGCACCCTCTTCCTCATATAAAAAGCATCTCACCGTTCTTCCGCTTTTGTGTGTCAAAAGCGAAGGCTGATTTGTCCAGCACTTATCCATAGCTTTCGGGCACCTTGGGGCAAAACGGCACCCCGGCGGCAGATTATCCGGTGTAGGCACACTGCCTTTAATCGCATTTAATTTATCAATCTCTCCATCTATAACAGGAATTGACGTAAGCAGGCCTTCTGTATACGGATGAAGCGGTTCTAAAAATAAGTCATCAACGGTAGCGTTTTCTACGACTTGTCCGCAGTACATGACAATTACTCTATCGGCAGCCTCAGACACGACACCTAAGTCGTGTGTGATCAGAAGAATCGATGTATTGAACTTCTGACAGAGATCTTTCATGAGCTCCAGCACCTGGGCTTGTATTGTCACGTCCAGCGCTGTCGTTGGTTCATCGGCAATGAGCAGTTTAGGATTACAGCTCAGTGCGATGGCAATCATCACCCTCTGTCTCATACCGCCGGACAGCCGATGCGGGTACTCCTTCATAATTTGCTCCGCCCGGGAGAAACCGACCATCTGCAAGAGTTCAACAGCTCGTTGACGGGCTTCTTTTTTCTTCATGTTTTTATGGTAAATCAGCACTTCGGTAATTTGTTCTCCGATTGTTAACACCGGATTAAGGGAGGTCATTGGTTCCTGAAAGATCATGGATACTTCGTTACCGCGGATTTTGCAATAATCGTTTTCAGTGAATGAGGTGAGGTCTTTGTCTTCGAGTTTAATAGAGCCGTCCATGATTTTTCCGCCTGAGCTTTGGACGAGGCCCATAATTGATAAAGAAGTAATGCTTTTTCCGGAGCCCGATTCACCTACAAGCGCGACGGTTTCGCCTTTGCTGATGTGAAAATCGACTCCGTCAACCGCAGGGATCGGCTCCTTTTTCCTGAAAAAATAAGTCTTTAAATTATTCACTTCTAAAAGTGTGCTCATGCTAGCTCCCCTTTCCCCCCCTCTTGTTGTCAAACGTTTTCAAGAGAAAGCAATCCCTTTATTCAGAAATAATAAATAATATTGAATTATCGAAAAATTTTATAGTTGTATATTATTACAATCATTTTGCAAAATCAAGAATTTTTTAGGATAAATGTAATATTATTAATGAAATTCCATTATTTTATCCTTTTAAAGCATTGCATCCAAAAAGGTTTCAGCAGGAATGGACAGTCCGTCTGCGGCGCTTGCCTTGCTGGCAGTTAAATATTTTTTTACAATATTGAATCCAACTGCGTATCCAAGCATTTTTGGCTGATATCCTTTGCCGAATAACAGCTGGGGAAATAATCGATTATCCCGTTTGATATCCCGATGGGGCGCAATCTTTTTTTCATATAAAGCCTGAAGCTGTTCCGGTGTATACCAAGTCGTCCATTCAGCCGTTTGACTTCGGCCGAACCTCTCATAAACAGCATATTCCGCCAGCCCTTCCATGATGATTGTATCAAGTAATGTGACATCCTTTTCCTCTTTTGTCAGATGACCTAACCGGCAAACGTGATGATACTCATGCGTCATAAGGGCCGATACCGACCCAAAACCTAAATCTGACGAAAGAAAAAGGAACATTTTGTCTTGAAAGGCGAGTCCTGATTTTGATCCGAATTCTAAACGGATTCTCCTGTTTCGTTCATCAACCGGCAGCGTGACAATTGGTACATCAGGACCTTGCCATTTGTTTTTGAGGTACTGTTCTTCCTTTTGGATATGTCCGTAAAAACCTTTTTCCTTCAGCTTGGAAACAGTCTGAATACCCTCTTTTATGTTTTTAAACATCCCATGATGCTGAAGATGCCCCAGAATGCCCTTCCAGTTCTTTTTCTCCGCACCTGAAAAAAGCGGGATAATGTAATGCGCCAAATCATCTATTGAACCGGCCTTCCTGAGCCAGCTATATGTTTGTTCTATACTCATGTGATCGCCTCCTCTTTTAATCCTATGCACACAAAAAAAACCGGCTACCCTTTAAGGGCAGCCGGTTTGGCTTGATTATGATTGATATTTCTTAAAGATTAATGTTGCGTTGTGTCCGCCGAATCCTAATGAGTTGCTGAGAACATAATTAAGTTCCTGTCTGCGGGCTTCATCAGGCACATAATCCAAATCACATTCTTCGTCAGGTGTTTGAATATTGATTGTCGGCGGAATCACGCCTTCTTTAATGGCCAGGATAGAGAAAATGGCTTCAATACCGCCGGCTGCTCCTAAGAGGTGGCCTGTCATCGATTTTGTAGAGCTTATCGCAAGTTTATGCGCATGCTCGCCAAAAACGGTCTTAATCGCCATTGTTTCGTATTTGTCGTTGTAATACGTGCTTGTCCCGTGAGCATTGATGTAATCAATTTCTTCAGGTGCAATGCCTGCATCTTTAATGGCTTCTTGCATCGCTCTCGCTCCGCCTTCACCGTCTTGGGCCGGTGCTGTGATATGATAAGCGTCTCCGGTTGAGCCGTAGCCGACAATTTCTCCGTAAATTTTAGCGCCGCGGGCCAGGGCATGCTCAAGTTCTTCAAGAACGATAATCCCTGCACCTTCCCCCATGACAAAGCCATCACGGTTTTTATCAAACGGGCGGCTCGCTGTTTTCGGATCTGGATTAGTAGACAGAGCTTTGTTGGCACTAAAGCCGGCGAATGACATTCTTGTCAGCGGCGCTTCTGTTCCGCCTGTGACCATCACGTCTGCATCACCGCGCTGAATAACCTTAAACGCGTCACCGATGGAGTTCGTTCCTGTAGCACATGCTGTAACCGTACAAGAGTTCACTCCTTTTGCTCCTAATGCAATAGAAATCTGGCCTGTCGCCATGTCAGGAATCATCATTGGCACGAAAAACGGGCTTACCCGTCTTGGGCCCTTTGTTAAGAA
The DNA here is from genome assembly GCF_037027505.1 of Bacillus sp. 204(2023). NCBI lineage: Bacteria > Bacillati > Bacillota > Bacilli > Caryophanales > Bacillaceae > Bacillus > Bacillus sp. 204(2023). The sequence goes on from NZ_JAXCHE010000012.1 coordinate 18,712, forward strand.
GATTTCAAATTGAGACTCTAGTGTTTCAAGTCCTCCAATACCGGAGCCTACCCAAACACCGACTCTCGGCGCGATCTCATCGGTAATGTTAAGATCTGCATCTTCAACCGCCATTTTCGCAGCCACAACTGCATATTGTGTAAAGCGGTCCATTTTTCTGGCTTCTTTTTTATCCATATAATCTTCAACATTAAAATCTTTTAATTCAGCGGCAACTTTTGCCGGATATTCTTCAGCATCAACACGAGTGATCGGACCGATTCCGGACACACCGTTGATTGCGTTATTCCAACTTGTATCGACGTCGTTGCCAAGTGGAGATAATGCTCCAAGTCCTGTAACAACTACTCTTTTTTTAGTCATCTTGTGTGCACCTCACCTTTTTTTATCGGCCCCAGCGGATTGCAATGGCACCCCATGTTAGTCCTCCGCCGAACCCTACCATAACGACCACATCGCCGTCTTTGATTTTACCGGCTTCCAATTCTTCTACAAGAGAGATCGGAATGGATGCGGCAGAAGTATTTCCATATTTATGAACAGTTTTAGACATCTTTTCGACAGGAAGCTCTAAACGCTCGCGAGCAGCTTCCATGATACGGATGTTCGCCTGATGCGGAATCAAAAAGTCGACATCCTCTTTTGAAAGTCCGGCTTTTTCAATGACATTTACGCATGATTCTCCCATTTGGCGGACTGCAAATTTGAAAACTTCTCGTCCATTCATGATTGTATGTCGTTTTTCATTCAGATACAAGTGCTGACCGCCTGTGCCGTCGGCTCCTAGTTCAAATGAAAGGATTCCTCTGTCATCACTGACTGGCCCGACTACCGCAGCGCCTGCTCCGTCTCCAAACAGAACGGCTGTATTGCGGTCTTCCCAGTCGGTAATACTTGAGAGCTTCTCTACACCGACTACTAGAACATGCTTGTAGGTTCCGGATTCAATAAATTGTTTACCGGTTACAACCCCGTACATGAAGCCCGCACAAGCCGCGCTGATATCCATAGCACACGCTTTCTTCGCGCCGAGTTGTTCTTGAATCATACAAGAGACCGTAGGAAATGACTGATCAGGTGTAACAGTTGCAACCAAGATCATATCCAGATCCTCAGCAGCCACTTCAGCTTGTTCCAGCGCATTTTTCGCTGCTGCAACAGCCATATGTGATGAAAACACATCATCTGCTGCGATTCTTCTTTCTTCTATTCCTGTTCTTGTACGAATCCACTCGTCAGAAGTTTCAACCATTTTTTCAAGATCATGATTTGTTAAAACCTTCTCAGGAATGTAACGTCCAACACCAAGTATTCCAGCTTTCATAAGGGAAGACTCCTTTATATCTTAAATTTAGAAGATCAATCAGGTTGTGATCAATTATTAGTATCAGGTACTAATTCTATCCTATTTTTTTTCACATGGCAATATATTCGTCTAAACTATCAGTTCATCTTACTCATAGAGTATGGTATATGGAAAGGAGGCGTATGCAGTTGGATGTGTTTTCAAGAATGATGTTCGGCGATGCAGCAAAACCAACAGAAGAGAAGGAGGAACAGCAAGAGGAGGTTTCTCAGGTTTCTCAGACAAACGACGAAGAGACGATTAATTACATGCATATTATGGACCAAATCGGTTCAATTATGAACTCTCTAGATCAAATCAAGCCTGCTTTAAAGGAGCTTGCGCCCATGCTCTCCGCTATTAAAAAGAAAATCATGTGAAAAGCCACTTTCAAAAAAGTGGCTTCTTCTTATTCTGTTTCAGATTTAGCGTCAGACTTCCCAAGCTCATAAGCTTCCGCCATTACCGTTGTAAATAGATTCATAAACGGCTGGATTGCCTCCATTGAGAGCTCAATGCCTGATTTCTCAAGCTGTTCTTTCGCTTCAGGGAGATATTTCATGGCAATTTGCAAGAATTCAAGTGATTTTTCGTGCTGCATGTGACGTCACTCCATTATTCGTTTTTTGGCAGCTCGCCTGTTTTGTTGTATGTTTTGATCAGCTTGGCGATTCTTTGCTGAAAGTCTTTATCGACGAGTGGGCTGAATGTCCCCATCTCAACGACTCCCGTATTCAGGTCGTAGTAATGATCGCCGCCCTCAAGGGTGCCTTTGTTAAATTGTTCAGCAATGATTTCATAGGCCTTGTCCACATTTTGCACCGTGCTGGTTAATACGGTATTCTCGCCCAGATCCGATTGATCTGTGACGTAGCCTATGGCATAAAGACCGTCTTTTTTGATTTGCTGAATAACAGGAACATTATATCCGTCTCCGGCGGGATATACAACATCCGCGCCTTCGTCCTTCATTTTCTGATAAAGCTTTACTGCTGTCGTATCATCATCCCAATGATCCGTATATTTCGTATTTACCTCTATATCCGGATTTTCATACTTGGCCCCTTTGATAAAACCGTCAACCTCAGGCTGCCACGTAAAGGAGGCAATTACACCGACCTGATTCGTTTTCGACATATGGGCAGCAGTCATTCCTCCAAAAAAGCCCATTGCTTCCCCGCTAAAATGGACACTCGTTACATTATCAGCTTTCGCTTTCGCATTGGAAATGACGAATTCCATATCTGGATAATCTTCGCCGACCAAGTTAAACACCTCAGCATATTCACTCCCATGGCCGTAGAGCAGATTGACGCCCCTCTTATGAAAATCCTCAATCGCATTTATGATATCTTCTTCTGTTTTAACGCCTTCTTTATAATAGACGTCCACATTGTATTTGGATTGTATATTCAGTAATCCTTTATACCCTTTTGTGCCCCATACGAGGTCATTAATCGTATCAGGAAAGAGCATGCCGACCTTCTCAATTTTTCCTTTGAACGGAGTTTGTCCACATCCACTCAATAAAAGGAGGACAGAAAAGATCATGACAAGCCTTGTGATCAAGTCATGTTCAACTCCTTTTGACAAGCTATAACATGTATTATTTTTATACGTTTATTGTATCTAGAAAACTCGAAACATGGAAGGTTTTTCTTAATATTTGTCGAAAATTGATGAAAATTGTCTTTTCCACTCGATAATTTTTGTTTTTGCTTCTTCTTTTGAGGTTTTCTCTGTGACTTGCAATTCAAAAAGCTGATCTTTGCTATGACGGCTTGGTTCTAACAGGAATCTCAGCAACTCGTCAGCGACGTCGTTTGTGTAATAGCCGTCTTCCTCTGTTTCTTCTTTCCATGGCCCATACATTTTCGGCAGGATCACGGTTTTTTCCGAGCCTGTTTTTTCACGTTTTTCCCATTCTTTTCGGTCTTCTTCATATACTAAAATATAAGGAGAATCACATTGTTCTAAAGGCAAAAAACTTCCGAACTGGATACAAATTGTATCATACTTTTGATCTCCAATGTGCTCAAGCTGGCGAAAGAGTTCATTTCTCCCAAGCCACATGAGTCTTTCTTCTAAGTACATTTGTCTCATTTTATCTTCTGTTTCCGCCAGAACAACGTCAACATGTATGCCTTCATCCATCATTCGCTCACATAATGAAAGGCCGAAAAATTCGTCCGCACCTACAATCAGCGTTGATTCCATTGCATCTGCCGCCCTTCCGGTTTTTCATTTCCCAAAACAAAACAGCCTCCGCAAAAGAGAAGGCTGTTGTCATTATATTCTCTATAATTCTTTTTCATGACTGTGAAAGAATTTGCAAATTGATGCATAAATTCTGCTTGGATGCTCAAATAAATGAAATGTCATGTCGACCGGTGAGCCTTGCTTTTGCTGTTTTTCCTTGAAAACTTCCGCATGTACACTGTAGGGATATGGAGCTCCGGTCATACGCTGCCATATATGAACCGGTACGCCGCTCGGGTAGCTTTGAATTGTTTTATAACGAAGCGCTTCCGCTTCTTTTTCAGAAATTCCGTAGCTTTTCGATACTTCTTTCAAAAATTGCTTATAGAAAAATTTATTTTCTTTTTCCGATTCATAATGTGCCTGAAGATCGAGACAAGGATTCAACATTGCGGCTGAGCGGATATGATCCGGGGAAAAACGAAGCAGTTCATCGGCCACGAGAGCACCCATGCCTTCTGCTAAAATATGAATCTTCGGATTGAGGATTTCCTGCTTCAGCACAGAATGTATCAGCTGTTTGGCATAGGTGACTGCTTTTTCCGCCCCCCAATGCCTTCCGAACAGATTGCTGTTAAAAAGAGTGTATCCTTCATTCATCAACATGCTCAGAAGCTGATTTCTGCCATAATGCTGCTGCCAAAAGCTTGAATCATGTCCGACAAAGTGGGTTCTGTCCCCCAAGATAAAGATGCCGAAGCCGTTCGGGCGATAGGGCAGATGAATGACATTATGCTCCGTTCCCAGTTGAAAGTATCTTTCCGTTATTCCCATCGCTTGCCCGCCTCCTTTCACACTTCATCTCACGCTATCTTATGTAAATAGAAAAGAAACGAATAAGGTAAAGTCCTAGCCTTTTACATTTTTGGCTATTATACTGATTGACGTTTTTTATATTTTACCATTAAAGTGTGACGAATCAGACTCTTTTGTCACCTCACTTTCTGCTAAAATTGGATTCCCCCTTCGCTTTTTGTATGGTATGATAACTTTTAGAATAGAATGAGAAGGACGAGGTGGAAACGTGCGATATATTATTGCCTTTATTTGGACGTTCCTTTTATCACATATGGCATGCTACTTGGTTGCAAGCATGAACAGCGTTACGTATAATTTCAAAACATCATCTGTCATTGCTGTTGTACTATATGTCTTAATCATGGTTTTAGCAGAAATCATGCCTATGAACAAAAATGCAAGCCAGCATTAAAAAGCCAAAAAACCCAAAACATTTATTGTTTTGGGTTTTTTAGTGGTCACGGCTTTCTTTTGTAGGTCCACAGCCGGTTGTGGTTTGATGTTTCGGGGAACATTTCCCCTGCTGACAGATGGACCTTTTGAGGGTTTTTAACCATGCTCCCTGTCTCGCCGATTTCTACGTAGACACCGTTATTAGGCGCTTTCTGTCCGGGCCGGAATTGGTGCTGCTGTCCCACTATTTTTCCTCCTTTTCCTTTTTGCTGTAGTATGCGCCTAAGCGGCTGTGAATATGTTGCCATCAAAAAAACTGCTGAGTTTGGCTCAGCAGTTTTTTGATGATTCCCCTTTATATAAAATGGCCTTCAGCAGTGCTTTTTGCACATGAAGACGGTTTTCCGCCTGCTGGAACACTGCAGAGTTCGGCCCGTCAATAATCTCCGCAGTCACTTCTTCCTCGCGATGCGCAGGGAGACAATGTAAAAATGTATAGTCAGGCTTGGCATGGCTGACTAGCGCCGCATTCACCTGATAAGGCGCAAAGACAGCAAGACGTTCTTGCTCTTCCGCTTCCTGCCCCATGCTTGTAAACACATCAGAATAAATCACGTCCGCGTCTTTTACAGCTTCAATCGGATCATCTGTCAGCGTGATAGAAGAGCCGGATTGAAGTGCATATGTTTTTGCCGCTTCAGCTGCTTCATCTAACACTTCATATCCCTTTGGCGAAGCGATTGAGATATCACAGCCCATTTTCGCGCAGCCGATCATCAAGGAGTGCGCCACGTTATTTCCGTCACCGATGTATGCGACTTTTACGCCTTTAAGCTTCCCTTTTATCTCCTTAATCGTCAAGAGATCCGCCAGCGCCTGGCATGGGTGGTATTTATCGGTAAGTCCATTGATCACCGGAATGTCAGCTTCTTTGGCAAGTTCCTCCACCTTTTCATGTTCAAAGGTCCGGATCATGATGGCATCCACATAGCCTGACAGCACTTTTGCCGTATCAGCGACAGTCTCACCGCGCCCCAGCTGCAGATCTTTCTGGCTTAGAAAGAGGGCGTTCCCGCCAAGCTGCGCCATGCCCGCTTCAAATGAAACACGTGTCCGCGTTGATGATTTTTCAAAAATCATCGCCAAGGTTTTGCCATGGAATATAGGCTGAATTTTGTTTTGTTTCAGCTCACCGGCTTCTGCGAGCAAGGCGTTTATATCCTCTTCACTAAGGTCCTTTAACGTTAATAAATCTTTTCCGTATAAACTGGTTTGCGTCACTGTGTGCATGTTGCCACTTCCTTTTTATAGAGGTCTTTGAGAGATACAGGCTGCGGATGGCCTGAACCGCTTTGTAAAAACGCCCGCACGGTTTCTTCTTCTGTAAAGACGGGGATGCCGTGCGTCATGGCTTCCAAACGTTCTTTGCGTGCTTCTTCAGAACCGCTCAGATTGATGTGGAGCGATTTTCCTTCCTGTTCCATCCATGAGGCAAATGTCCCTTCATGAACGGTAAAACCTGCGTTTTCTGCTAACTCCTTCACATCTTCCGGAACGTTTTGCAAATAAATGCTTCCTTTTTGACTCCAGACTCTTGTATAGATTTTTTTCAAGGCGCTGTTGGCATCATAGGCGACACACATGCCTTCTCCCGTTGATTTCATTTCCGGCCCAAGCTTGACATCCACATCCTGGATCGCATGAGAAGAAAAAACAGGGAACTTCACGGCAACTCCATGATGATTTTGAACTGCCGGATTTAGATCTTTTAAGGACGCTCCCGCCAGCAGACGTGTAGCGAGCGGAATCATCGGAACGCCCATTACTTTACTGACGACAGGAACCGTGCGGCTCGCTCTCGGATTCACTTCAAGAACGAGTATGTTTCCATTGTCGATCACAAATTGAATGTTCATGATGCCTTTAAATGAAAGTTTTCGGGCAATTTTTTGTGCCGCATCTTTCATGCCCTGCTGCAGCCCGCTCGTGATGGACGGTCCGGGAAGAATGGCAAAGCTGTCCCCTGAATGGACACCTGCCCGTTCAATATGCTCGGTATATGTCGGGATAAAGACATCCTCGCCGTCGGAAATCAAATCAATTTCGACTTCCTTTCCAGACACATACTGATCAATCAAAATCGGGTATGGCATGCTGTCCTCATCATTCAGCAGCTGAGAAAGCTGGGCTTGCGAGTCAACAATGATCATGCCCATTCCGCCGATAACGTAAGATGGGCGGATTAACACCGGATAGCCGATCTCACTCGCTTTTGAAGCGGCTTCTTCTTTTGTATAGGCAATTTCTCCTTTTGCGTGCTTCAATCCCAGCTCGTCAAGAAGCTGATAGAATTGATCCCGATCCTCTAACACGTCGAGCGTTTGAAATGATGTGCCAAGAAGAGTAATGCCGGCTTTTTCGAGCGCTTCAGCAGCATTGATTGCAGTTTGGCCGCCGAATTGCACAATTGCAAAATCAATATTTTCCTGCTCCGCCACGTTTACAATATGCTCCGTTGTCATCGGTTCAAAATACAGGCGGTCCGCAATTTCATAATCGGTGCTGACCGTTTCCGGGTTATTGTTAATCATGATGGTTTCGAACCCAAGCTCTTGCAGTGTCAGCACTCCGTGAACAGCACTGTAATCAAATTCAACGCCTTGGCCGATCCGAATCGGGCCTGATCCGATAATGAGCGCGCGTTTTTTCTCTTTGCGGCTGATGTCTCCATCGGTCTCTCCGAAATATGTGGAGTAAAAATAGTTTGTTTTCGCATCAAACTCTGCTGCGCATGTATCTACGATTTTAAAGGAAGGCGTAATGCCCATCTCCTTGCGAAGCGCGCGCACCTCTTCTTCTGTTTTGCTGATCAGCGAGGCAATCGTTGCGTCTGAGAATCCCTTTTCCTTTGCTTTCTTCAATAATTCAAAAGTGAGATCGCTCCCTGCTTCCATCAGGCGGTTTTCCAATTTGATGATGTTGTCAAAGGTATGAAGGAAAAACGGATCAATTTTTGTTTTTTCATGGATGTCATCAATCGAGACGCTGCGGCTCAACAGCTCCATGACAACGAAAAATCTGCGGTCATCCGGAGTGATTGCCAAATCCCATAGCGTATCAATTGACAACCCGCTGAGCTCTGGAAGGTGTGTCCCGATATTTTTTAATTCAAGCGACGCGGCTGCCTTTTGTATCGCCGCTTCTAAATTCCGTTCAATCGCCATCACTTCACCGGTGGCTTTCATTTTTGTGCCAAGCTTGCGGTCTGCGTTTTTGAATTTATCAAACGGCCAGCGCGGAAATTTGACGATCACATAGTCCAGTGCCGGTTCAAAGCTTGCGTAAGTCGAGCCTGTGAGCGGATTTTTCAGCTCGTCAAGGGTGTATCCGACTGCCAGTTTCGCGGCCATCTTCGCAATCGGATAACCGGTCGCTTTAGATGCGAGAGCCGATGACCGGCTTACACGCGGATTCACTTCAATGACGTAATATTGCTTGCTGAATGGATCAAGCGCGAATTGAATGTTGCAGCCGCCTACAACATCAAGTGCTGAGATGATCGTCAGACTTGCTGTCCGCAGCATTTGATAGTCTTCGTCTGTCAATGTTTGTGACGGCGCCACAACGATAGAGTCACCTGTATGCACGCCGACCGGATCGATATTTTCCATATTGCAGACGGTAATGCATGTGTTATTGCTGTCACGCATGACTTCATATTCAATTTCTTTAAAGCCGGCAATGCTTTTTTCGACAAGGCATTGATTGATCGGGCTTGCTAATAGCGCCTGTTTAATCATAGCTGTAAAGGCTTCTTTATCAGGGGCGATTCCTCCGCCCTTTCCGCCTAATGTGTAAGCCGGTCTGATAATAACAGGAAAACCGATGGATTCCGCAAAATGGAGGGCATCGGCCTCGTTATCAACAATTTCACTCTCCGGCACGGGCTGTTTTAATTCATTCATTAACGAACGGAATTTTTCCCGGTCTTCTCCTTTTTGTATCGTGTCAACGGATGTGCCGAGGAGTTTGACGCCTTGCTCTTTTAAAACACCCGTTTCTTCAAGCTCCACCGCTAAATTCAACGCGGTCTGACCGCCTAAATTGGCAAGAAGTCCATCGGGCCGTTCTTTCTTAATGATGGCTGTCAGGCTTTCTGCTGTCAGAGGCTCAAAATAAATTTCATCAGCGAAGGCTTCATCAGTCATAATTGTCGCCGGATTGCTGTTGACGAGAATCACCCGGTAGCCCTCCTCCTTCAGCGCGATGCAACCTTGAGTGCCTGAATAATCAAATTCTGCTGCCTGCCCGATGATGATCGGGCCTGAGCCGATTACTAATATGCTTGAAATACTGGTGTCTTTAGGCATGCGCGATTTCTCTCCTTGCTGGTATCACATTCTTTAGATAATCATCAAAAATCCATTCGCTTTCCGCCGGTCCGGGATGTGCTTCCGGGTGGAATTGCACACTCATGACAGGCAGTTTTTTATGGGCAAGCCCTTCAACTGACGTATCATTGACATGATGAAACCTGATCGTGAGCTCTTCTTCATTAATCGACTGTTCATCAACCACATAGCTGTGGTTTTGGCTTGTCATAAAGACCCGTTTCGTCTCACGGTCGATGACCGGATGATTAGCTCCCCTGTGCCCGAATGGCAGCTTAAAAGTATTCCCTCCAAACGCGAGCGCGATCAGCTGATGTCCGAGACAAATGCCGAGAGTCGGAAAGCGGCTGATGATGCTTTTGATCTTTCCTAAATATGGCTCGATTGCTTTCGGATCTCCAGGTCCGTTCGATAGCACAATGCCATCGGGTTTGATGTTGTATACGGCCTCCATTTGCTGGTATGGCACCACGGTAACCTTGCAGCCTCGTTTGACAAGTGATGATGCAATTGACTTTTTATAGCCAAAATCAATGAGAGCGATATGTTTATTCCCGTCGCCGAATGTGCTGATTTCCTGGGCGGAAGCCTGCTCTGCCACATTCTCTGGTTGAAGGGCAATCTCAGCTCCTTCTTTAGAGGCTGTGACTGTCGCACCCATCGTCCCGTTTGCCCGGATTTTCTTCACGACAGCCCTCGTATCAACATGGGTTAGCAGCGGAATGTTCCATTTCTGTAAATACTCCTTGAGGCTGTATACCGCTTCATAATGTGAAAAGTGATCACACGCCTCATAGACAACCGCGGCTTTTACTTGCGGTTTCTTGCTTTCAAAATCCTTTTCATTTATGCCGTAGTTGCCAATCAGCGGGTAGGTAAATACAATAATCTGTCCCTTATATGATGGATCTGTCAGCACTTCCTGGTAGCCTGTCATTCCTGTGAAAAAAACAGCTTCTCCCGTACAGTTTTCATGACCGTCCAGCTCGCCGCTGAACGATGTCCCATCTTCTAACACTAAATAACCTTCCATCTAACAGCCCACCTCTTGATGAATAATTAATTATAAAAATGAATTTTTATGCCTTTATATCGAAAAAAAATCACTGGTTTACAGCGGAATGATGAGCGATTGCCTGTTTCAGGTTGCTGACGGCTTCTGCTATTTCATCCTTAGTCACGGTGAGCGGCGGCAGCAGCCGAATCACGTTCGGGCCGGCCGGCAATACAAGCAAGCCTAATGTCTGCAATTCAGCAATAGTGTCAGCAACCGGGCCATCACACTCAATTCCAAGCATTAATCCTTTACCTCGGATTTGTTTAACAAAAGGGCTCTTTAGCTCTGCCTCAAGCTGTTCTTTTAAAAACGCCCCTTTGTCAGCAGCCTCTTGCAAAAAGTCAGGCTGGAATACAATTTGCAATGTGGCATTCACAGCAGCCATCGCCAGCATGTTTCCTCCGAAAGTCGCTCCGTGAGAACCAGGGGTAAACGCTTCTCCAAGCTGTTTCTTTCCGATGACAGCGCCGACCGGAAAGCCGTTTCCCAATCCTTTGGCGACTGTGATGATATCCGGTGAGAGTCCGAAGTGCTCATATGCGAAGCCTTTTCCCGTCCGTCCGATGCCGGTCTGGATTTCATCAATGATGAGAAGGGCTTGCTTTTCCTTGCAAAACGACTGTACGGCTGATAAAAATTCAGCACTCGCCGGATTGACTCCTCCTTCTCCCTGCACGGTTTCAAGCATCACCGCGGCAATATCGTCTTCCTCCCCAAGAGCTTTAAAAGCAGAAGGATCATTGTATGGCAGGTAGTGAAAGCCTTCAAGCATCGGGCCGAAGCCTGTTTTGATTTTATCCTGTCCGGTCGCAGCCATCCCTGCATACGTGCGGCCATGGAACGACTGCAGAAAAGTGATGATTTTTGTTTTTCCAGTTGCTTTTCTGGCAAGCTTTATCGCACCTTCATTCGCCTCCGCGCCGCTGTTGCAGAAAAAGACAAGATCTCCCGCACTATGCGCTGCCAGCTTCTGCGCCGCTTGCTCTTGGAGACTGTTTTGAAACAGGTTTGATACGTGCCATACGCTGTCAAGCTGTTTTTTGACTGCCTCTGTCACCGCTTCATGGCAGTGTCCTAGATTTGATACCGCAATCCCCTGAATGAAATCAAGGTACGTTTTGCCGTTTTTATCCTCAACGTACGTTCCTTTTGCTTTTTTGAGGTCAATATCCCAACGGCCGTAGGTTTGAAACAAGCTGCTCATGAAACAGCCTCCTTTGCTTTGACGATTTTTGTCCCTTGAAAGGTTTGTTCTGCGAAGAATGATCCTTTTCCGTTTACGATCATGACTTCAGACACCTGATCTGATAAAGCTGACAAGGCTGAATTGACCTTCGGGATCATCCCTCCTGTGATCACTTCCTGCTTGATCAGCATCTGAATCTCCTTAGGGGTCAGGACGTTCAGACGCTGCTTTTCCTTCATGATTCCATCGACATCCGTGACGAACATAAGCTTATCGGCTTCAAGCGCTCCGGCGACTGCTGAAGCAGCCAGATCAGCATTTACATTCAGCGTTTTACAGTCGCTTGTCATAGACAGCGGCGCAATAACGGGGATGATGCCATTTTCCATCAGCGCGTTCACCATGGACGCATCGACTTTTTTGATTTCTCCCACTTCTCCGTATGTTTCCGGATCTAGATAATCAGCCTCCAAAAGACCGCCATCCTTACCAGAAATGCCCGCGGCTCGCAGTCCGTGTTTGGCAAGCTCAGCAACGAAAAATTTATTGACAGAACCGGATAAAACCATTTCCGCTACTTCCAGCACCGGCTTCGTTGTTTTCCTCTGTCCGCCCGAAAACTCTGTCTTGATATTTAACCGTTTCAGCATATTTGTGATTTCCGGTCCCCCGCCATGTACGATCGCCAGCTTCCAGCCTGACGCCATCAGCTCTTTCAGATTTTGAAAAAATTCTTCCGACAGCTCACGGATTACACTTCCCCCGCATTTAAAAACGATTGTCTTCTTCATTTCGCTCCCCTTATTACGTGCGATAGCTCGCGTTAATTTTGATATAGTCATAGGTCAGGTCACAGCCCCACGCTCTCCCGTTTCCGTCCCCTTCATCCATCTTGATGACAATGGTGATTTCATCTCCTTCAAGGTATTCCTTAGCGAGAGATTCAGAGAATGGCTGAGGTTCGTTATTCTTAAACAGGCATTGGCCGCCAAGATAAACCTCTACTTCTTCTGCCGTCACCTGTGCTGCGGAGTGTCCGATGGCTCCGATGATCCGCCCCCAGTTGGCATCTGTTCCGTATACTGCCGTTTTTACAAGATTTGAGCCGACAATCTTTTTGGCAATGACGTTTGCATCAAGATTGTTTTTCGCTCCCTGTACTTGGGCTTCAATTAGTTTTGTCGCGCCTTCTCCGTCTCTGGCAATCTCTTTAGCCAGATCCTCACAAGTGAGCAAGAGCGCTTTTTTAAAGACCGGCCAGTCTGGATGGTCTTCTGTCAGGCACTCGTTTTCGGCGCAGCCATTCGCCATAACTAATACCATATCGTTCGTGGATGTTTCTCCGTCAACTGTGATTTGGTTAAAGGAAACGTCAGTGATTTCCCGAAGCGCCTTTTGCAGCGCTTTTTCTTCGATTGCCGCGTCAGTTGTCATAAATCCCAGCATCGTGGCCATGTTCGGGTGTATCATCCCAGAGCCTTTGGCCGCTCCGCCGATCGTGACTGTTTTGCCGCCGATTGCCAGCTCATAGCACGTCTGCTTGATCACCGTATCAGTTGTTAAAATCGCTTCCTCAAAATCGCCTGATCCCGCAGGTGTTTCTTTCAGCAACTCGATCCCCGCGTGGATTTTTTCCATGTCTAAATGCTCGCCGATGACACCCGTTGATGAAACAGCGACAAGCTCCGGCTCAATGCCAAGCTGTGAAGCAAAGCTCTCCCGCATTGTGTATGCGTCCTTTAAGCCCTGTTCTCCCGTGCAGGCGTTGGCAATGGCGCTGTTGACGATGACGGCTATCAGTGTCGGTCCGTGCTTTAAGCTGTCTTGTGTCACTTTGATCGGAGCAGCCTGAAAGTGGCTTTGGGTATAAACCGCTGCGCTCACGGCCGGTGTCTCGCTGATAATGACGCCGAGGTCTTTTTTTGAGTAACGCAGCCCGCAATGCACACCCTTTGCCTGAAATCCTTTTGGTGAGGATACATCACCTGTTACTTTTACAATTTGATCTTCACTTAACTGAATCATGGTTCGATTCTCTCCCGTTCTATGGATAAATTGGCGTGATGGTGAGTCCAGTTTCTTCATTCCAGCCATTCATCAAATTAAAGTTTTGCACTGCCTGACCGGCGGCACCCTTCATTAAATTATCGATTACCGAGACGATCGTGACTCTGTTCGTTCTCTCATCGAGGGTCACGGCGATATCACAGAAATTGCTGCCGTACACTTCTTTCGTTTGCGGGTACTGACCTTTTGGCCTCACTCTCACAAAATATGAATCTTGGTAAAATTCCGAATATAAATCATGCAGGTCATCTGCGGATAGATCACAGGTTAATCTGGTATACATCGTCGCCATGATGCCCCTTGTCATCGGAACCAAGTGAGCCGAAAATGTAATGGGCCCGAGGCCTGGCTGCCATTCATTCAGCGCCTGCTCAATTTCCGGCGTGTGCTGATGTTCATTGACTTTGTAAATTTTAAAATTGCCGTTCAGCTCAGAAAAATGGGTTCCCATGGATGCTTTTCTTCCCGCTCCGGAAACACCCGTCTTCGCGTCAACGATAACAAAAGATTCATCGAGCAGTTTCTTTTGAGCCAATGGCGCGAGGCCAAGCAAAACAGCTGTTGGAAAACAGCCTGGATTGGCAATGAGTTTCGCCTGTTGAATTTGCAGTTGATTCAGTTCTGCCAGACCGTATACCGCCTCTTGAATCACCGCCTTCGGTGCCGCTGTCCGTTTATACCATTTTTCATATTCAGCCGATTCTTGTATCCTCAGATCACCTGACAGATCAATAACCGGAATTCCCGCGTCTGCCAGCTTTGGAGTCAATTCACTTGATACTCCGGGCGGCGCAGCGAGAAACATGATATCTATTTCGTGTTTGATCGTATTCATATCAATCGGCTTCAGCTGCTGATCCGCTAAGCCAGTAAGATGAGGATAACCCTCGCTATAGACATTCCCTTCTCCGCTGGATGAATAAAGTATGCATTCCTCTGCATGAGGATGATGCGAAAGAATCCTGACAAGTTCGGTGCCTCCATATCCTGTAGCACCTACAATTCCTATTTTCAAAACAAGTTCACCCTCTTGGTCTTTGTGAAATTATTTAACATTATAACATGAATAAAAATTAATTCAATCGTATATTTAATATTTTTATTCATTTATAAATTTTCTGTTCAATGGAAATTCCGCTCAAAAAAATCAGCACGACTCCAGCACAAAAACGTTGATGCGGTGCCGCATTTCAGCCGCATAAAAAACAGGCTGACCGCGTCAGCCTGTTTTCATCATCATCAATCCACTCAAAAAATATAGAATAGAGCTTGCATAAAAAATCATTTGCACTGTGAAAAAGTCAGCGAGAAAGCCCCCGAGCATAATGGCTGCTGCTGAAAAGACAGCTGTCCAAAAATGGTAATTCCCAATCTTCTTTCCACGCTCTCCGCTGTCTGTAAAATTAGCGATCAGCACTTTTTCTCCATGCTTTTGCATCGCTCCAAAGAGCCCTAACAGCACTTGGACGATATACACTTGAACGACGCTTCCGATATGCGGGACATATAAAAGCAGAACAGCCATCCCCCACGAGTTCAGAAGCAGAAAATAACGGCTGTCAAACCTTTCAGACAGCCGTCCGAGGAGCGGGTAAATGAGCGCTCCGCTCAACCCGAACAATCCGTAGGAAAAACCGAACTGTGTGTAGCTTGAGCCGATATTTTTCACAAACAGAATATAAAACGGAAAGATTAAACTGCTTGCGAAAAACACGCTGCTTTGTGATAATGTCAGCCATTTTAATTTGTTTTTCCCCATTATTTATACCTCTGATAAAAGTAATTCATAAAGCGCTCATCCGGGTCATAGGTTCGTTTTTTCTGAAAAAACGCTTCACTTTTCGGATATGCCTGCCTCATTTGCGCTTTTGTCTGGTAGGTCATATAAGGCAGATAATAGCTGCCGCCGTGCTTGATGGCAACGTCTGTCATGCGCCTGATGATTCGGGCAGTATCTGCCTGGTCTTCTTTTGAAAAGCCCTCGTTTATTAATAGCACGAGCGAAAACATATCGTCCTTCGCATAGGAAAGGTCGGCCTTTTCATTTTTCTGCACGTAGCGGATCGTAATGTTCAGCAGGTTCAGATCTTCGTCCGACAGCGTTTGTCTCAGGTCATCAATATAGGACCCATACTCCTTTACGGGCACAAAGTATTCTTGCAAAACATCTGTGTTGTCATTGTTTTCATACTCAAGAAACTTAGATTCGGACCGCATGACGTTATTGCGTGAAATCTCTGTGCCGTTTTGGCTCAGGAAATAGGATTGCTGTGTGTCCCACAGCCAATTCCTGCCCCATTCATACCGTCTTGACAAACCGAGTGCAAACTTTGTGGCTCCCGTATACTCATCTTCTTTGAGATCGCTGTATGATGGCAGCTGATCCTGGTGATCAGCCAATACGTAATTTGTGACATACATGTCTTTCAGAAATCCTTTTTTCGCTGTTGAAATTCGCGCAAGATGCATTCGGACATCTGGATTTCCTTTTACATGCTTTGAAAAATAGTCTGAGTATGTGCTGTAATTCATTTTTTCTGTCTTCATGACATACAGCTCATCATCTGTCAGCTCAAGCGTTACATCAAGAATCACGCCAAAAAGGCCGTACCCTCCGATGACCGCCGTAAACAAATCATCTTTTGGAGTGACAGTGATAATCGTCCCGTCAGCTTTTAAAAGCCGAAATGATTTGACTGTATCAATCAGCGAGCCGTAGCGAATATCACGTCCGTGTGCATTTGCGCTGAGAGATCCGCCGATTGTAAAAATGTTTTGTGACTGCATGACTTTTACCGCGAGTCCGTATGGATTCACGTATTTCTGGATATCATTCCACGTTGCACCGCTTTGCACCCTGATGGTTTTCTTCTCTTGATCGAGTGACAGGATTTTGTTGTAGCCCGTCATGTCGAGAACGATGCCGTCCTCATAATATGTATGGCCGCCCATGGAGTGCTGGGCCCCGGCGATTGAAATTTTTATGTTTTTTCGATTTGCCTCTTTGACTGTGTCAATGAGCGTTTCCTCTTCCTGCCCTTTCACTGTCTGCTTTATTTTTACAGGCATCAGGCGGCTGACATCCGTCATCTCGCTTGTGTCTGTTTTTTGCTCTGAGTGCACAGAGTACGCAAACAGGGCCGCATACGCGCCAGTACAAAGCGCGAATGCAAGCAATTTCTTTTTCATAGTACTCTCCCTGCTGTTTTTTATGACCATTATACCATGAATTCATCCTCATTTTTCCAAATTATCTTCTAGCCCGTTTTTCGGCACGGCGGTCGGCGACGATAAAGCAAGCGTGAATCGCGCCCGGCAGCCAAAAGATACAGGTCAATATAAGATTCAGCAAGGCCTGAAACGGTTTTCCCGAAAACAAAACAGCAAGCGGCGGGCATAAAACTGCCAGCAGGTACATCATTTCCTTTCACTCCTTTCAGCTGTAAAAAAGGACAGCCTCACATATCAGGCTGTCCTCTTTTGTTTTATTGAATGCCAAGCGCAATTTTTGCGTATCTGGACATTTTATCCCTAGTCCAAGGCGGATTCCATACAATGTGAACCTCTGTGTCTTTCACTTCAGGAAGGTCCGCTAATGCTTTTTTCACCTCATCCACGATAATCGGCGCTAAAGGGCATCCCATTGATGTCAGTGTCATCGTCACGTGCGTTAAGCCGTCTTCATCCATGTCAACATCGTATACCAAACCAAGGTTCACGATATCAACGCCAAGCTCAGGATCGACAACCTGTTCCAGGGCGCCCATGATGTTTTCTTTTAATGCTTCTTCCACGTTCCCTCACTCCTTTTTTCTACAGTATAACGTAAATTCAGCTCTTGTTAATAACTTAGTGCTTTATAAGTACGTTTCAAACCATTCAATCGTTTTTAACACAGCTGCCCGCGGGACTTTATGGTCAGCGTTTTCATCTCCGATAAATTGCAGGCGTTCCGGCTGCTCGCTGTAATGGGATTTGATCGTGTCATAAAATGTCCGGGTCGGCGCGTAAGGCACGACCTTATCTTTTGCACCGTGCCAAAATAAAAGCGGGCGCTGTTGCAGTTTCTCCGGCTGAAGGCTGAGATCCCGCAATTCGAGACGTTTCATCAGCTGATGTACCTTCTCTTCCGGCACATCGATTTCAATGCCGTGAGATTGAATATGGTCAATCTGCTGCTGAAACAGCTCCACGTAATTCGGGCTTCCCATCAGGCTGACGCCGGCTTTTATCCAATCATATGCAGTCAAAGCGCCAAGCGTTGTGATGCCGCCCATTGACGTGCCTGCGAGACCGATGCGGCCGCCGTCTATCAGGCCCTCTTTTTCAAAATGGTTTTTAAGTACGCCGATCTCTTCAATCTCGTTTAGGACGATATCCCAAAAATGCCCCGCCAGCTCTTCGACAGCCATTTCTTCTCCCCGTTCCCCATGGTGCAGAGCCTCCGGCAGAACGGCTCTAAAACCCTTCTCCGCAAGCAGATAAGCAATATGAAGGTTGTGTTCCTTCGCGCTTGTAAAACCATGGATAAAGATCACGAGAGGAACAGCGCGGTGCCTGTTCTCTTCCTTTACAATATGTAAAAACGGAATACCGGAAACGGTTTGATTCTCAATTTGTATCACAATGTGCCCCTCCTTAGGATAACCATAATCATAAGTGTAACATGTAGACAATAAAGATGGTAAAAAGCTACACTGTAAGTAAAGCAAAACAAGCAAAATCTAAGGTTAAAGGAGCTTTTCATGGAGACAAAACCCTATTTAATCGCATTAGATTTAGATGGAACATTATTAAAGGATGATAAAACCATATCTGAAAACACCCTTCAGACGATACAGCGCCTAAAAGATGACGGGCATTATGTCTGCATCTCAACAGGCCGTCCGTATCGTTCAAGTTCCATGTACTACCAGCAGATGGAGCTGACAACGCCAATTGTTAATTTTAACGGAGCATTTGTCCATCATCCGCAAGACGACAGCTGGGGACGATATCATACGTCGCTGCCGCTTGATGTTGTCAAACAGCTCGTGGATATCAGCGAAAGTTACAACGTACATAACGTGCTTGCTGAAGTGATTGACGACGTATACTTTCATTACCATGATGAGCACCTGATAGATGCCTTTAATATGAACACAACAAATGTAACGGTCGGAGACTTGCGGGAAAATCTTGGTGAAGATGTGACGTCTGTACTCATACATGCAAAAGAAGAGGATGTGCCGGCAATACGCTCATATTTATCGGATGTGCATGCCGAGGTAATCGACCATAGAAGATGGGCCGCACCGTGGCATGTCATTGAAATTATCAAAAGCGGCATGAATAAAGCGGTCGGCCTGCAGAAAATCAGCGATTATTACGGCGTGCCGAGGGAGCGGATCATTGCTTTCGGGGATGAGGATAACGATTTGGAAATGCTTGAATTTGCAGGCTGCGGCGTTGCAATGGGAAATGGAATTGACGCGGTCAAGCAGATTGCCAACCGAACAACGGCTACAAATGAAGAGGACGGCGTTGCAAGATTTTTGAAAGAATATTTCTCACTTTAAAGAAGGTCCGTATTAATTTTTCCCACTCATAAACCTTACTTTGCCCCACCATACTATTGAAGACGACTCATCTCGTCAAAGTATGGAAGGGGGCAGTCTCAAAATGGGTAAACGAAGCAAATCCAGAAGGTTTATTCAGCAGGGTAAAGACTCCATCGGGCTACACGCCGCAAGATTTCCATATCGGTCTACTTTAGAAGAAGCTCACCAGCATGCCGCGGCACGAGACTCGGCCGAAAGCCAGGTTGAATATTAAATGAGAAATGAACTGTTTCAGCAGGCAAAATCATTTGTTCAACAGGCGGTCATGGTGACAAACGGCTTTGAGGAAGGCGATCAGGAGCAAGCGATTCTGAGAGCCAAAAATGCTGTATCTTCTGCGTATGCCAATTCGACAGATGCGGAACGTCAACAGCTGCATCAATTTCAAAATCAGCTGGACAAACTCCAATAAAAAAAGGCTATGGCGACTCGCCATAGCCTCTTATTTGACTTCAAACTGCTGAACAGCCTGAACCTGCTTGAGATTTTCCGCCCTGCCCTTAAATGTCACCTTTACCTCATAGGTTCCGGGCTCTGGGACTTCCTTCCACACATCAGAGAAATCATATGTTTCTCCAGATTCAAGCGTCAGGTTTTGAAAAGCCTGCGTAAACATTTTGTCTTTCGAATAACGGTATCTTTCTTTGTGCTCAGAATCATACACGACAAGTTCAAATTTTTGCCCTGTGCTGAATTGAAACTCAATAGCACGTTCACTTTGGTTCTTCAGCGACATGTTAAACTTGATTTGTTCAGGCTCCTGAATTGCGTCAATAGATAAAACAACCTCTTGATTCTCCATTCCGCCTGATACCTCCTTATCGGGTTCTGTCTGCTCATCTTTCCCGCAGCCTATCAAAAGCAGCACGGGGAGGAGCATCACAAGCAGCCGTTTCACGACTTCCACCTGCTTTCGTCAGTCTTTTCTAAAGAAACCAAAAATCCCTGTCGTTTGAACGATGTTCGTAAATGCTTTTGGATCAACTTCTTTGACGATCTTTTCTAAATCGTACAGTTCATACCTCGTGATGACGATAATCATCATTTCTTTCTGTTCGTTCGTAAAAGCTCCTTTTGCCGGAACAGTTGTGATGCCGCGCACCATTTTTCCGTAAATGGCTTCCTTGATTTCGTCCGCCTTTTTCGTCACGATCATTGCCGTGAGCTTCATGTGGCGAGTGTGAATGGCGTCGATCACCCTTGTTGTCACATACAGCGTAACCAGGGTATATAATGCTTTCTCCCAACCTTGCAATAATCCTGCCGTCAAGATGATAATCCCGTTCAGAATGAAGAAATACGTGCCGACGGGTTTATCCTTCCACTTTGCAAGCACCATGGCGACGATATCAAGTCCGCCTGTCGAAGCTCCGTATTTTAATGTTAAGCCGATACCGACTGCGGAAATGACGCCGCCGAACACCGCGTTCAGCAAAATGTCATGTGACAGGCTTGTTTCCGGCAGGATCCCCATAAACAGAGTAGTGAGTGCGACACTTAAAATGCTGTACACTGTAAACGATTTGCCGACCTTCAGCCATCCTAAAATACCGACCGGAATGTTTAAGAGGAACAAGAGCGTTCCCGTCGATATGTAAAAGGGGGCATATTGATCAACGACGCTTGATAAAAGCTGGGCAACACCTGTAAATCCGCTGGCATATACATCTGCAGGTATCAAAAATAAGTTCAGCCCGGCAGCATTGAGTAAAGCGCCGATGATGACGATGAGTAATTTTTTTGTTTGATCTAGTACCATGGCATGTTCCTCCGCTCTTTCTTCTTTATTATGTTTTCCCTTAAAACAAATATTTGAACACGATTTTGGCAAATTAATATGATATAGTTGGCTTAACTCTCATGAAAACGAGCGATAACGGAAAGAAGGGAAGCAATATGACAGTTCATCTCATCGCTGACAGCGCCACTGATTTGCCTCGTTCTTATTTTGAAGAAAAAGGCATTGGCTTTATTCCGCTCAGGGTTTCTCTCGGTGATAAAGAATTCGAAGATGCAGTCACAATTCAAGCGGATCAAATATTTGAAGCGATGCAAAATGGAGAAACGCCTAAGACGTCCCAAGCCTCACCGCAAACGATTAAAAATGTGTTTTTGCAATATGCCGAAACAGGTGATCCCGCTCTTTACATTGCCTTTTCCTCAGGTCTCTCCGGCACGTATCAGACAGCTGTAATGATCGCCAATGAAGTGAAGGAGGAATTCCCCGATTTCGATTTGCGGGTCATTGATTCCAAATGCGCTTCATTAGGATACGGTCTGGCTGTCCGGCATGCTGCCGATCTCTGTATCAACGGGAATACAATACAAGAAATTGAAACGTCTGTAAAGAACTTTTGCAGCCAGCTTGAACACATTTTTACCGTTGATGATTTAACATATCTCGCGAGGGGCGGCCGGATATCCAAAACGTCCGCTTTTGTCGGCGGCCTGTTGAATATTAAACCGCTGCTTCAGATGGAGGACGGCAAGCTTGTGCCTCTGGAAAAAATCCGCGGACAGAAGAAACTTTTCAAACGGATCATCGAGCTTATGAAAGAGCGCGGGGATGATTGGAGCGATCAAACCGTCGGGATCAGCTACGCCGCGAACAAAGAAAAAGCCACGGACATGAAACACCTGATTGAGGAAGCGTTCAAGCCGAAAGAAATCATTATGCATCCAATCAGTTCAGCAATCGGCTCGCATGCCGGTCCAGGTACATTGGCGATATTCTTTTTAAGAAAATGAGCAAACAAAAACAGTCAGACTCTGTGTCCTGACTGTTTTTGTTTGCTCATAGAATGCCGACAGCCTCATACGCCTTTTCGACTGAAGCTGATTGCTTCGAGCCTTCACCGTATAAATCATTGGCAGCTTCAATCGCCGCTTGCTTCATCATGCTGAAATCTGTAGATGCCGTTACATAATATGTTAAAGCCCGATAGTAAATTTGTTCACTTGCTTCACGCCCAATCCCTTCAACCTGTACACCGTGGTGCACGCCTCCTTCTGCAAGAAGATAAGCTGCTTTATTGTGAATGGACGAATTGATATGGACTCCGCCATAATCCTCTGTTCCTGTGTAGCGGTTCGAGTAATGATCTGGATTTCCCTGCTTAGATGGGTCCTCCAATGACCGCAATGAATCTCCTGCAATACCAGGAGTATAGACATCTTCGCCGATCTCCCAATCATCACGGTCAGCCATCGCGCCCATAATGTCAGAAATGGACTCATTTAATGCACCGGGTTCTCCTTGATATAAAAGACCGGCGGAATACTGTGTGACTGCGTGTGTGATTTCATGCGCGACAATGTCGAGCGATCCAGACAGCGGCTTAAATTTCGAACCGTCTCCATCCCCGTATACCATCTGGACACCGTTCCACGCAGCATTGTTCCATTGTTTGCCGACATGCACGGTAGACGTAATCCTTGCTCCGTTTTGATCAAAAGAATCACGGCCAAATGTCTTGCTGTAATAATCGTAAACGGCTTGCGCATTTGCGTGTGCGTCTACAGCCGCAGGTTCATTAAATACGGACGTGCCGCTGACTATTTCTTTGCCCGTATACCCGATCAGTTGAGACAAAAGCGTAAACAAGGTTTCGTTCAGGTTCTTCGCGTCAAATGTATTGATCCCTTTTCCCCTTGTTTCGTCAGCCAAATAAAAGCGCCCATTTTGTTCTGTGACGTCAAAGCTTTTTTCATCACCTGACACGCCGATTCCTGTACCTGCCGCTTCATGAATGGCATTAAAGGACTCGATGACCTTTCCGTTTTTGGCATCGATGAAATAATGCCAATAGCCAGGCTCAGGTTCAGATGTCGAGAGTCTCACAAGGTAGGCGAGATCATATTCACCGTCGTGTGGATAGATATATAATTCGCCTTTTGGTTCCCCATCAAGATATTCGATTTTTCCAATGGAAGCCTCGAGCTCACGCCTTGCTGTATGTATTGCTTTTTTCTCAGAAATAGACGGTGTGACGGAGACGTCCTTGATTTGCGGATGCACCTTTCCAAAGAAACTTTTCACTTGTTTGTTTTCCTTCATCGCGACCGCTTGTTCAAAGCCGTAAATCGGAATTCCTTTGTAAACCTCCGTTAATTTAAAAAACGTTTGTTTTGTCTTTGGATCCTTTATGGTTTTCGAAACGCGAAAATGGCTGTTCGCATTCCCTTTGAGCTTAAACTGCGTTTGATGCTTGTCAAGATAGGAAAATAGCGATTCTTTCTGGGTTGTGTTTTGTACCGGCTTCTGCGGTGACTTTTCGATGATGTATGAAGGGGTTTGATACGTATGGTCGTATTCGATGCTTTCTTCAGCTGAGGCATGTGTTACAAAAACCATTTGGGCCGCTGTGCATAAGCCGGCCAGTAATAGAGATGTCTTGGTCAAGTTGCGCAAAACACCACATCCTTCCTATTTTGGGATCTATCATTTTTCTTCATCCTATCAAAAATACAAAAACTTGTATGTGGTGCTTCGTTCTTATTTTCCCAAAAAAGAAGGGCAGAGATATTTCGCTCTGCCCTTCTTTTTCTACTCTACTAATTTTTTATTGACATAAATAATAACCCCTGCTCCATATGCCAGTATAAGCGGAGGTATGAGCTGCTCCTGACCTTGAAATGAGATAAAACTATTCAGCAAAATGAACAAACCGGAATTCAAGAAAAAGTAGCCTGCTATTCTGGCCAGCCGATCTTTATCCCGTATACGCGCCTCGTTAAACCCAGCCAGCATCCAGGTTTGTTTTTTGATTCCGACAAAATAGGCAACCACAAAGAATAAAAGCGCGATGACAATTAATAGATAATTGATGCTGATTTCCATCTTACAGCCTCCTACAAGATTACTTGATGTTAAGAAAAAGAAAAAAAGCGGCACAGCTTACTGCAATCAGCAGCAGGACGACAAGCGCATTGAGGAACGGGCTCAAAAGAAGCAGCACTGCTAAAAACAGCAGATAAACCGCACCGACTCGCGAAATCGTAACAATCTCCTTTTGAGAGCGCATTTTGTTTTTTCTGACACCTGCAAACATCATCAATTTTTTTTGCTTCCATACATATCCGGCGAGCACCATTAAATAAACAGCCAGCGGCAGATGTCTGAAGTCGGACGGCAGCAGCGGCAGGGCGATAATCGTGACAATGAGAAGGACCGAAAGCCAGCTTTTGCCCAATAAAGACCTCCTCCTTTTCGTCTCTCCCACATCACCCATCATCAATTCGGCAAGCTCCTTCGGATGAGAAAATTCAGATTCAACAGCTTTCTGCAGTTCCTCTTCACTAAGGCCGGCTTTGATTCTGTCTTGAACGAAAGCGGTGATATGCCCCTTTAATTCGTCGATAGCGTTTTCTCTCTCTACATCAGGCATATTCGCCAGCTCTGCATTTAGTTCCTCCATGTATCGGTCAATGATAAGCTGTCCATTCATAGCAAATCCCCCGATAAAGACAGTAAGGCTTGATGGGTTTCCAGGTATTTCTCCAGCCGTTCTTTTAACATTTCTTCTCCTTTTTGCGTCATTTTGTAATACTTTCTTTTCGGGCCGTCCAGTGAATCTTCCCAAAAAAATTCGATCCATCCCTTCTCGGTCATACGTTTCAGAATCGGATAAATCGCTCCCTCTGAAATAGCCAGCGCCGAGGTGGTTTTTAAGGATGACGTCAGCTCATAACCGTACATCGGTTTAGAACGCAGTAGGGATAGGATGGCCAGCTCGAAAATCCCTTTTCGAAATTGAACAATCCAGCGGTCATTAACTTGATTCGTTTTCATGGTTTAAATATATCGAAAAAACCACTATATATCAATCACATATAGCAGTGTAAAATGTCCTGTTTTTTCTTTTAACAAAAATGGAATTTCTCATACTTTTTAACCTTTTTATTACATAAATATTTTTATATTATGAAAAGTGTAAAAACGATTCTTCAGGTTAAAAGGAGCAGTCGAATGCAGAAATCGATATCATTTTTTGTCATTTTTTCAATCCTTTGGGGTTCTCTATTTCTGTTTTCTATTATTGGCAGCTTAGGGACAACCCCGATTCCGCTGACAAAGGACTCCAAATTTCTCATGTCCAGCATCCTCCCTCAGGGCTGGGGCTTTTTTAGCAAAAATCCGCGTGATACTGCAATCGGCTTATATGAGGCTGAAAATGCCAGCGCCAAGGTCAGATGGCCCAATATGAGGGCTGACAATCTATTCGGCCTGTATCGGTATGGGCGGTCACAAGGCGTTGAAATGGGCGTGATCTACAGCCAAGTCGGCAAGGAACAGTGGACAGCATGTAAAGAAAAGGACCTCGGCGCATGCAAAAGCAAAGCCAAAACCGTGCAATTAAAAACACCCGCTCCCCGCCCGCTGCTTTGTGGCAGCTACTATTTGACGAAAGAGGATATTGTTCCTTGGAGCTATTCTAAATACACCCCTTCGCCTTATCAGGTAAAAAGCATAGTCAAGGTTGTGATTTCATGCTCGAAAACATAAAACAGACCATCACCAGATGGGACGAAAGAAACCCGTGGACAAATGTATACGGCCTCGCGCGAAGCATCATTGCGCTATCCAGCCTGCTGACGCTGCTCATCAATCACCCGAGCCTCATTATGAAGCCAGCCAGCGGGATCAGCAGCTATCCAGCTTGTAAAATGAATCTCAGTCTCTTTTGCCTCGGCGAAAATAACTATATGATGTTAAATCTTTTCAGATGGGTCTGCATTGCCATTCTGGTGCTTGTTGTCATTGGCTGGCGCCCCAGAATCACCGGGGTTCTGCATTGGTATGTCAGTTACAGCCTGCAGTCATCGCTGATCGTCATCGACGGAGGCGAGCAGGCAGCAGCCGTCATGACCTTTTTATTGCTTCCCATCACGCTGACCGATCCGAGAAAATGGCATTGGAGTACGAGACCTATAGAGGGCAAAAGAACACTTGGAAAAATAACAGCTTTTATTTCTTATTTTGTGATCAGAATCCAAGTGGCGGTGCTTTATTTTCACTCTACCGTCGCTAAGCTGTCTCAGCAGGAATGGGTGGACGGAACGGCCGTATATTATTTCGCCCAGGAAAAGACCATTGGCTTCAACGGCTTTTTTCAGGCGTTAACGAAGCCAATTGTAACAAGTCCGTTCGTGGTGATTCCGACATGGGGGACGCTGCTGGTTCAAATTGTCATCTTCGCGGCGCTGTTTGCGCCGAAGAAGCATTGGAGATTGATTTTGATCATCGCTGTTTTTATGCATGAGATTTTTGCAGTCATGCTGGGCCTCATCAGTTTTTCGATTATCATGGCCGGCATTTTGATATTGTATCTCACTCCTATCGATTCCACGATTCAATTTACATATATTCGCAGACTGTTGTGGAATAAAAAACACAAGAAGGGAGAGGTTTCAGTTTGAAGAAGGCGTTTCTAGTTTTTTTGTCGGTTGTATTGGTGACGACTGTGTTTTTGGTGAAGCAGCAAGAAAGTGTGGCACAGGCAAAGCAGCTTGAGTATTCAGGTGAGGAAATTTTTAAAGGCTTTGTGTTTGCCCAAGGGGAAGTTGGCAAACAGCTTCCAGAGGTCTTTAATAAAGCGATGACAGACAAACTCAACACAAAACAGGCAAAGGCTTTTGCCAATCAGGTTGTCGCTGATATTAAAAAAGAGGATGCTGACTTTTTTGATAACCTGAAGAAAGCTGTTTACAGCAAAGATGCATTGAAAGTGGATGAACTGCTGAAAAAAGCAGGTCAAATCGTTGAAGAAAAAGTAGAAGCAGCAAAGGAAATCGCAGCTTCCAAGGATGATACATCCAGAGTTCAGGCCGAGCTTGTCAACACTGTTGATACCGCTAACTATTTCTATTATGTTTCCTATGTTGCTGCAGCAGGTGCCCTGATTCTGATCATTCTCGCCATTGATATTACGCCGATTGCGATTTCAGACAATGTGGATCGCGAAATGGCAATCAGAACGCTGGTTGATGAATTAAACTAGACATAAAAAAACGGCTCGCTCCGCAGTCTGCTGCAGGCGAGCCGTTTTCATGCTATTTTTTCTCGTATGTCCATCCATTTTCCTGATACACTTTTCCGTTTTTCATCAAATGGCCCAGCGCGCGTTTAAAGGCGGCTTTGCTCATATTAAAACGTTCTCTGATATCGTCAGGCTGGCTTTTGTCACTGTACGGCATGGCACCGTTTCTCATTCTCATATACGTTAGAATGCACTCAGCATCAACTGACATTGCATCCTGTTTTCTTGGAAGCAGCGACAAGTTGACTGAACCATCTTCTTTCACTTGAATCACCCGGCCTGTGACGCTTGAACCGAGTCTTGGCTCCTCTTTTCTTTCTGACGGGTGAATAAAACAGCGGATACCGTCATCCGTGATCACGAATGAACCCGATGCGATCAGCCTGTACACCGTACCTGTCAGCTCTTTATTCATCAGATCTTCTGAAGCGTCGGTAAACAGTTCGCTGATGATATCTTCCGGCGCTGGTTTCGCAAACATGCGCCCCCGGTTCGTCACCTTCAGCATACAGTAAAGTTTGTCCCCTTTTTGCGGCCAGACATCTTCGTACGGCGGCAAATGCTCAGTTGCGACTAGTGCGTCCTTCGATAAACCGACATCAACGAAAACGCCCATATCTTCCACTTTATCCACCACTTCAACCCAGCCATATTCATCCGCGCTGATGACCGGAATTTTCATCGTGGCCGCAAGCCTTTCCTGCTGGTCTACGTATATAAAGACTTCTACTTCGTCTCTGTCCTCGATATCCTCAGTCATTTCACTGTTATGTAAGAGAATCGTATCTTCCCCATCGGTTAAAAAGTAACCGAAGTCGGTTTGGTGATCTATACTCAAGGTTAATTGCTGCCCTGGTCTCATGCTATCGTCCTTCCTGTTCCGCTTATTCTCTGCGGATTTTGTTAACATTTTTTCCAATCATCACAAATTGATTCTTTGTTCTGTTGGAAGTTTCTCTTTATTCTACTATAATCAACACATAAGTTAAATGTTATGGAGGTTTTCATATGGCAAAAGAAAGCTCATTTGATATTGTATCCAAGGTGGAATTGCCTGAAGTGCAAAACGCAATCCAAATCGCACTGAAGGAAATCAGTACCCGATACGACTTTAAAGGCAGCAAAAGCGACATTTCTTTAGATAAAGAGGAGCTGGTCCTCGTTTCTGATGACGACTTCAAATTAAGCCAGCTGAAAGATGTGCTGGTCAGCAAATTGATTAAACGAAACGTACCGACAAAAAACATTGAGTACGGCAAGGTTGAAAACGCGTCAGGCGGAACGGTGCGCCAGCGTGCAAAGCTTGTTCAAGGCATTGACAAGGACAACGCAAAAAAAATCAATACGATCATCAAAAACTCCGGACTGAAAGTAAAGTCTCAGGTGCAGGATGATCAAGTGCGTGTCACCGGAAAAAACAAAGATGACCTGCAGCAGATTATCTCAGCTGTACGGGCAGCAGATCTGCCAATTGACGTTCAATTTATAAATTTCAGATAAATTTTCTGATTCCTATTGATTATTGTCTTTATTTTCGGTAAATTTGGAGAAAGGGAAAAACGCCAGGTATCTTTTGGCACTTCCTGACACGAAAATTTCATATCCGTTCTTATCAAGAGAAGCAGAGGGACTGGCCCGACGAAGCTTCAGCAACCGGTGTAATGGCGATCAGCCATGACCAAGGTGCTAAATCCAGCAAGCTCGAACAGCTTGGAAGATAAGAAGAGACAAAATCACTGACAAAGTCTTCTTCTTAAGAGGACTTTTTTTATTTCTCTTTTTTCCTTGCTGATGTGAATAAAGGAGGCAGACAATGGGACTTTTAGAAGATTTGCAAAGACAGGTGTTAATCGGTGACGGCGCCATGGGGACGCTCCTCTACTCCTATGGCATTGACAGGTGTTTTGAGGAGCTCAATATTTCAAAGCCGGAGGAAATTCAGCGCATACATAAAGCGTACGTTGAAGCGGGAGCCAACATTATTCAAACGAATACGTACGGGGCCAACTATATTAAATTATCCAGACACGGGCTTGAGGATGACATCAAAAAAATGAATCAGGAGGCCGTAAAGATCGCGCGGGCTTCAGCAGGCGATGCATACGTGCTTGGAACGATGGGCGGCATACGGACATTTAATAAAAACGCGTACAGTCTTGACGAAATTAAGCGCAGCTTCCGCGAGCAGTTGTATCTGCTGCTGCATGAAGAGCCGGATGGCTTGCTGTTAGAAACATATTATGATTTGGAAGAAGCCCGTGAAGTGCTGAAAATCGCGCGCAAAGAGACTGATCTTCCGATTATGCTCAATGTCTCCATGCACGAGCAAGGCGTATTGCAGGACGGAACGCCGCTTTCTGACGCATTGCGCTCGATTGCGGATCTCGGAGCTGATATCGTCGGCATTAACTGCCGCCTCGGCCCTTATCACATGATTGAAGCGCTCAGCGAAGTGCCGATTTTTGATGACGTCTTCTTATCCGTTTATCCGAACAGCAGTCTCCCTTCGCTTGAAGAGGGACGGCTCGTCTATGAAACAGACGACACGTATTTTCAAAACAGCGCGTCAGAATTCCGTAAGCAAGGCGCGCGGATTATCGGCGGCTGCTGCGGCACAACGCCGAATCACATCAGGGCGATGGCGGAAGCGGTTGGCGGGCTGGCTCCGATTACGGAAAAAGAAGTCAAAACCCGGGCGAAAGAATTCATTTCTGTTCATCACGAGCGAACCGAGCCCGGCCTGGATGAGATCGCAGCGAAAAAACGCTCTATTATCGTAGAGCTGGACCCGCCGAAAAAACTAAGCTTTGACAAATTTCTGTCCGCTGCTGCTGAATTAAAAGAAGCGGGAATCGATGCCCTGACACTCGCCGACAATTCTTTGGCGACCCCGCGGATCAGCAATGTTGCCTGCGGCGCCCTTGTCAAGCAGCAGCTCGATATGCGTTCCCTTGTCCATATTACGTGCCGTGACCGTAACATTATCGGCTTACAGTCACATTTAATGGGCCTTGATACGTTAGGGCTGAATGACGTGCTTGCTATTACAGGTGACCCTTCTAAAATAGGGGATTTTCCTGGTGCGACGTCTGTATATGATTTAACATCTTTTGATTTAATCAGGCTGATCAAACAATTCAATGAAGGTCTGTCTCTGTCTGGAAAACCGCTCGGCAAGAAAACGAATTTCTCAGTTGCCGCTGCATTTAATCCTAACGTCCGCCATCTGGATAAA
This sequence comes from Bacillus sp. 204(2023), assembly GCF_037027505.1. Lineage (NCBI taxonomy): Bacteria > Bacillati > Bacillota > Bacilli > Caryophanales > Bacillaceae > Bacillus > Bacillus sp. 204(2023). Next base: position 49,082 of record NZ_JAXCHE010000012.1, read on the forward strand.
GCGGTAAAACGGCTTGAGAAAAAAATAGATTGCGGCGCAGATTATTTTGTTTCTCAGCCTGTCTATTCCGAGCAGCAGCTTGTCGATATCCATAACGAAACAAAACATCTGAAGACGCCGATCTATATCGGCATCATGCCGCTGACAAGCAGCCGGAATGCAGAATTCATCCATAATGAAATTCCCGGCATTAAGCTGTCTGATACGATTCGCGAAAAAATGGCCCGTGCCGGTGAAGATAAAGAAAAGCAAAAGGCGGAAGGCCTTGCGATTGCACGCTCCCTGCTGGATACGGCATGCGAGCTGTTTAACGGCATCTACTTGATAACGCCTTTCCTCAGATCTGACTTAACCGCTGAGCTTACTTCATATATTCAGCAAAAAGATGAGCAGCGCCAAAATATCTTTTTGCATTAATCCCTTAAAAGACTGTCTGATCCAATCGGGCGGTCTTTTTCAACGGGATTCGTGTTACGATATAGAAAAACAGTCATGAGGAGGAACATTATGCTCGAAGTCAAAACCATTTCCGCGGAAGATACATATGAAATCCGGCACCGTATTCTGCGTCCTCATCAATCCATTGAACAATGCAAATATGAAGAGGATCATGCAAAAGGCTCCTTTCATCTCGGCGCGTTTTTTGAAGGGAAGCTGATCAGCATCGCTTCTTTTTCCCCGCAAAATCAGCCATTAATAACAGAATCCCCAGCATATCGGCTGAGAGGCATGGCAACGCTTGAAGGATATCGCGATCAAAAAGGCGGGAGTATGCTAATCAAACACGCGGAAGAGAAACTGGCAAAGAACGGCGTTCAGGCAGTCTGGTGCAATGCCAGAAGCCATGTGAAAGGCTACTATTCAAAACTTGGCTGGGAAGAACTCGGCGAACCGTTTGAGATTCCCGGCATAGGCACTCATATCATCATGTATAAAAAACTCGAAACAAGCAGGTGATCTGTATGAGGGTAATCGATAAGCTGATTAAGCTTCATAAAGAACATATCCCTAGTCTATTGCGGCTTTGCAGGCAAGCCGGGTGGCCGGATTACGGCGAACAAGAGCTGGCACTGCTTGTCCAGCAAGGACGCTTTTACGGCTATCAAAATGTCAGCGGTGATATTATTTCCTGCATCGGCTTGTTTTTGTTTGGCCGGCTTGCTTCTATCGGCCTCGTGATCGTGGACAAAGAATATCAACGGCTCGGCCTCGGCCGGCGTATGGTAAACGCCTGTATCACCCAAACGGGTGAAAACACCGCCATCAGGCTTTGCGCCACAAAAGAAGGTTTGCCGCTTTATGAAAAAGCAGGTTTTCATACGGCAGGTTCAGTGCGAAAGTACAGCTGTCACAGTTTTCAACCTTATACAAAAAAGCTTGATGCTGAACTGACATCCTTTAGAGAACAAGACTTTCACGACTTAACCGCGGCGGATCTGGCTGCCTTTGGCGGAGATCGATCAAACCTTTTGCAGCAGCTTATTTCTGCTTCATGCGAATGTATCATCGCCCGAAATCAGGAAGGACAGCTAATTGGCTACGGACTTTCTGTACAGACACCGGCCAATTTGAAATTCGGCCCTATCATCGCTCCATCATCAGATGTTGCAGCACAGATAATTAACAGGCTGGCGGCCGGCAAACAAGGGCCGATGCGAATCGATATACCGAGTGAACACACGTCTCTGCATGACAGCCTGATAGAAATGGGATTTCATAAAGATGATGAACCTCCGCTTTTGTTCTATCAGAAAAAAGCGCCTATTCAAAATGGACACTTATATGCTTTGATTTCACAGGCTCTCGGTTAACCCTCTTTTTTCCCGAACAGGTATCTTCTGTTCGGTTTTTTGCTGTCTGATCGCTGAATAAACGAAGCCATCAGGGACATTCTAAGCAGAAGAAAAGGAGTGTGCTCTGAGATGGAATCATCAAAACAAAATAACGGAATGACGATTGTAGCAATCGGTTCAATCCCTTTAATATTAACCCTAGGAAACTCGATGCTTATTCCGATTTTGCCAAAAATGAAATCTGAACTTCATTTATCACAATTTCAAGTCAGTCTCGTGATCACAGTATTTTCCTTGATTGCAGCATTTGCGATTCCGATTGTCGGTTATCTCGCAGACCGATTCTCAAGGAAAGTCATCATTATTCCCTGCTTAATTTTGTATGGTGCCGGCGGTTTGTTAGCCGGGTTTGCGGCAGGTTTTTTTGATAATGCCTTTCCTTGGGTCATGGCAGGACGTGCGCTTCAGGGAATCGGGGCAGCCGGAACCGGCCCAATTGCCATGGCACTGACGGGAGATCTGTTTAAAGGCGCCCAGGAGAGCAAGGTGCTCGGCCTTGTTGAAGCTTCAAACGGCATGGGGAAAGTGCTATCGCCGATCATTGGCTCGCTGATCGCCCTGCTTGTCTGGTATGGCGCGTTTTTTGCCTTCCCTGTGTTTTGTATCATTTCAATCGTGCTGACTTGGATTTTTATTAAAGAAAAGAAAAAGGAAAAAGAACCGCCACCAATCGGAAAATATGCAAAAGGGCTGTTAAGTGTTTTTAAACATGAAGGCAGATGGCTGTTTACCGCTTATTTAGCCGGTGCGACCTGTTTGTTTACTTTATTCGGCATCCTGTTTTATCTCTCAGATGTTCTTGAAAAAACATACGACACCGACGGCGTGAAAAAAGGCTTGATTTTAGCGATCCCGCTTTTGGTTATGTGTGTGACGTCCTATACAACAGGAAGCAAAATCGGGCAAAAGCAATCGTTAATGAAAAAGCTGATCGTACTTGGATTGGCGTTCATGACCGTATCCTACGCGGCACTGTCATTCATTGAAAATCTTGTCCTTTTTATCAGTGTTCTTGTACTGAGCAGTATCGGCTCAGGTCTTGTCCTTCCTTGTGTGAACAGTTTTATTACCGGGGCTGTCGGCAAAGAAAGACGGGGATTTGTCACCTCTCTGTACGGCTCTGTACGTTTCTTAGGGGTAGCGATCGGTCCTCCGATTTTCGGCCGCCTGATGCAATGGTCCAGACCCGGCATGTTTTTAAGCATCGCGGGATTGACTCTCGTTGTCGGGATTCTTGTGATGATGCTCATCCATGTGAAGCAAAACAATGAAGAAACAAAAGAAAAAGAAGACCCTAAAATGGCTGGCAATCGGCTCCAGACCGCTGAGGAAAGGTAGCACCCAGTGTGAAAATTGTACGGATTGAAACCTTTCCGCTATTTCACCGATTAGAAAAGCCATACGGAGATGCCAATGGGTTTAAACGATATCGGACTTGTTATCTCATCAGGATTATCACCGAAAGCGGGATAGACGGCTGGGGAGAATGCGTTGATTGGCTCCCTGCTCTCCATATCGGTTTTACGAAACGAATCATCCCATTTCTATTAGGAAAACAGGCTGGCAGCCGCCTGTCATTAGTGCGCACGATTCAAAAATGGCACATGCGGGCGGCCTCCGCTGTAAGCATGGCGCTGACAGAGATTGCAGCCAAAGCTGCGGATTGTTCGGTTTGCGAATTATGGGGCGGGCGATACAGAGAGGAGATTCCTGTGTACGCGTCTTTTCAATCGTACTCAGACTCCCCGCAATGGATCAGCCGCTCAGTCTCCAATGTTGAAGCCCAGTTGAAAAAAGGTTTTGAGCAAATCAAAGTCAAAATTGGCGGGACTTCATTCAAGGAGGATGTCCGGCACATCAATGCGCTGCAGCATACAGCAGGCAGCTCCATTACGATGATTCTGGACGCAAACCAAAGCTACGATGCCGCTGCGGCTTTTAAATGGGAGCGCTATTTCTCCGAATGGACGAACATTGGCTGGCTTGAGGAGCCTTTGCCCTTTGATCAGCCGCAGGATTACGCTATGCTTCGAAGCCGTTTGTCTGTTCCTGTTGCCGGCGGAGAAAACATGAAGGACCCGGCGCAATTTATGCCTCTCCTTTCACAGCGCTGTTTGGATATCATTCAGCCCGATGTCATGCATGTCAACGGAATTGATGAGTTTCGGGACTGCCTTCAGCTCGCGCGTTATTTTGGCGTCAGAGCATCCGCCCATGCATATGACGGATCGCTCTCACGGCTCTATGCTTTATTTGCACAAGCCTGTCTGCCCCCATGGTCTAAAATGAAGAACGATCACATTGAACCGATCGAGTGGGACGTCATGGAGAATCCTTTTACAGATCTCGTCAGCCTGCAGCCTTCAAAAGGAATGGTCCACATCCCGAAAGGAAAAGGGATTGGAACAGAGATCAATATGGAAATCATCAATCGCTACAAGTGGGATGGCTCAGCCTATTAAGCTGGGCCATTTCTTCATTTTGAGACATAAATCATGGACAGCCTCATAAAATGAAAACAGCGGACAAGTCTTTTCATAAAGGAGCAAATGACTTAATGGCTGAACTGCTGATGAAAGCAAAACTTACGTTTATGATTGTCGTAGGCGGCGTACTACAGGGACTTGGCATGTCCTTGTTTTTATTTCCGCATGATATTCCAACAGGCGGTGCAGCAGGTATTGCGGTGCTTTTGCATTATCTGTTTCAAATCCCCCACGGATTTTCAGTGTGGGCTGTGAATGTATCAATGCTTTTTACCGCTTTAAAATGGCTGGAGATGAGAACATTCACCGGCACCCTCGCTTCTATCACCGTCACCTCTGTCTCGGTATTGATCTTTGATGCGGTTTTTCCGGATATCACATCTAATCTGTGGCTTGATCTGGCAAGCGGCGCAGTGTTATTGGGACTCGGCATCGGACTTTTATACAAATATAAAATTTCAAACGGAGGGTTCGGAGCACTTGCTCTGATGATTTCTATCTACCGCGGCGGGAATCCCGGAACGATCCTGCTCATCATGAATTGCATCATTTTTATGGTCACCGCGTCTATTATTGACTGGGGCATCGTCATTCAAGCCCTCATATGCCAAGTGATATCGACAAGAGTCATCGACTTCATCTACAACATCCGTCTGATCTCACTTCCCTATCTCACGCCTATGTACCGCCATAAAAAATAATAGGCAGAGGCTCTCTTCACGACGAGAGCCCCGCAGCCGCTATTTTACAGAAAAAAGGTATCGGATCTTAGCCCTAAACGCAGCGTTTCCAACGCGATGGCATCATGAAATGGAATATTGGCCAGATTCACATTCGGCCCGATTTTTTGAATAAACCCTTGCTGAAGCGTTTTGTTAGGCGCTTCAAAAATCAGCCTGTTGATATCAATATCCGAGGAAATGATGTCGTCAACAATTTGAAATCTGACATCGCCGCTGCTGGAACAGATCCCTCCCGTTCCGCTTTCTCTGGCTTCTGTAATTACTTTTTCCGCGCCCGCTTCCATATCCTCAACGATATATTCAAGCCATTCCACAGAGCTTTGCCGGCTTGCTAATTCCGCATCCTTGCTGCCCACCTCACTGAGCACAAGAAATTCATCAGAAAAATCGGCAATGAAAGCCGCTTTCTCTTTATTTGTCATCGGGAGCGTACCGTTTGAAATCTCAATATATTCACAGCCGAAATAGGTGCAGTACCGATGAAATTCATTCACTTTTTTCTGGCTTACGTACTTTTCGAACAGTGTGCCGCCAAAGAAAAATGTAATGTCATGTTCTTTCAGTGTGCTGATTTTTTCTTCAAGATCTTTCGTAAGTAATGATGTGCCCCAGCCGAATTTCACAAAATCAATATAGTCGGACGCTCCGGCTATCGCATCTTTGAAAAATTGCAAGGGATAGCCGTTATCAATTAAAATGGACTGCCCGGTTTCTCTCGGCTTGTTTGTTCTCACTGGCAATTCTAGTGAAAAATCATTCATATTATGACCCTCTCTATCGTTGGAACTTCTCCATCTTGTTTCACTTTCATCACGAAATCGCCCGTCAGTTCTTTTGTACAGTAAACGATGTCTTCCGAATCAAACAATGGCTGGCGGCTGTCAAAAAATTTCTCCGCAACAGAAGAGCCTTTTATTCTTTCAATCGCCTCCTCAGCCGTTACCGCATTTGTCCCTTCAATGATGCCTTTGATATATTCCGCACACACCATATCGTCATCACCGGATGGATGGGAAGCCACAATGTTTATGACACAATCGTTTGCGGCGAGCTTTTTCACATGCTGTGCCGTTGTTTTGGCATTGGAAAATCCAGTTACGAACAGATGCTTTGCGTTCAGCGCCCCCAATGCTGCTGTGACGCCGTTTGTTGTTTTCTGGATCAGGCTTTTATCCGCCATATTCTGCCCAGCCATACGTTTTGGAGAATTATCTAAATCAAATCCGCTGATACCGACCCCCTTTTCCTCTCCCGTCAAAACATAATCCGGATAGGTGTCTTTCAGCGCAAAGGCTTCATCAGCTGTCCGGACCAACAAAATCTCTTTCGCCCCGCCGATAAACGCATAATGGGCGACCGTAAAGGCTCTGATGACATCAATGACGATGTTAATATCAGCCGGGGCAAGCGAATGATGATGCCCCTGATAAATGGCAATCGGCATACTACCTCTCCTTGGGCATAAAACCATTTTGCTAAAAAGCATATTCAGCCGGGCTCTTAATGGTTCCGCACCTCATTTTAGGCGGGCGCAGCCCCTAAAAACCCTGAACCTTTATGCAAAAAATGAATAGTCTGCCTATAACTCGATCAATAGATAAAAAAAGCAGATGCAAACGGGGGGAAAACATTGAACGAAACCATCACATATGACACATGGAACGACATGCTGTCCAAACGGATAACGGATCAATTGATCGATGAGCTCGATGTGTTGAAATGGGCTTACCGAACGTACGGAGAAAAGATTGTGTACGCCTGCAGCTTTGGCGCAGAAGGAATGGTGCTTCTCGACTTAATATCAAAAATCAACAAAAACGCACACATCATCTTTTTGGATACCGGGCTTCATTTTCAGGAAACATATGAGCTGATCGAGACCGTCAAAGAGCGATATCCGGGATTTGCAATCCAGATGCTCGAACCCGAGCTGAGCTTAACAGAACAGGAGACGAAGTACGGCGGAGAGCTGTGGAAGCATAACCCGAACCTCTGCTGCCAATTGCGGAAAATTGAACCGCTCAAAAAGCACCTGTCCGGCATGACAGCTTGGATTTCAGGACTGCGCCGGGAGCAGTCGCCAACGAGAAAGCATATTCAATACGTAAACCTGGACCAGAAGTTTAAGCTCATCAAAATTTGCCCGCTCATCCACTGGACATGGGATGACGTTTGGACGTACATCCGCCTGCACAATTTGCCTTATAACAAACTGCACGATCAACATTATCCGAGCATAGGCTGTGAAATGTGTACATTGCCTTCCCCGGACCCGAACGATGAGAGGGCTGGAAGATGGGCCGGACGGGAGAAAACAGAATGCGGCCTGCATCAAGAATAGCGGACGGCAGGTTCTGGCTATGAGAATCGAAATGATGTTGAGGCGCTGATGTCAAACTTTCATTAACAGCAGCAAAGAAAACAAGGAAACGTATAAATGGAGGTTGAACACGTTGAATGGAAACGAACCCCACGGAGGGGTATTAATCAACCGCTGTGATCCCGCATGCCATTTTGAAGAGTGCGCGTGCGAAGCAGAGCTAGATCAGCTTGCACTGAGTGATCTGGAGCTTATCGCGATCGGCGGATACAGCCCGTTAACAGGTTTTTTGGGAGAAAAAGATTATCATCGTGTTGTGAAGGAAATGAGGCTGGCAAACGGCTTGCCGTGGAGCCTGCCGATTACGCTGCCTGTCGGAGAAAAAACAGCAAAACAGCTGTCTGCCGGAGATCACGTCAAGCTAGTGAAAGACGGTGTTACCTACGGCATGATCACAGTCACCGATATATACCAGCCTGATAAAACACAAGAAGCACTGTCTGTTTTTAAAACAAACGATCCTGCCCACCCAGGCGTAAAAAAATTGCTGGCGCGCCCGGATTACTATATCGGAGGGCCTATCACGATCAGCCGCCTGCCTGACAAATCTTTCGAACAGTTTTATGCAACGCCCGCAGAAACAAGAGCGGCCTTTCAAAAACTCGGTTGGAAAACGATTGTCGGCTTTCAAACCAGGAACCCTGTTCACAGAGCGCATGAATACATTCAAAAAACAGCGTTAGAAACGGTCGACGGTCTGCTGCTTCACCCGCTTGTCGGAGAAACAAAGTCAGACGATATCCCAAGCGATATCAGAATGGAAAGCTACCAGGCTTTGCTTGATCACTATTATCCAAAGAATCGTGTCATGTTATCGGTATTCCCTGCCGCCATGCGTTATGCAGGTCCGCGGGAAGCGATTTTCCATGCGCTCGTCCGAAAAAATTACGGCTGCACCCATTTTATTGTAGGCCGTGATCACGCGGGTGTCGGCAGCTACTATGGAACATACGACGCCCAAAATATTTTTCATTCATTCACAGAGGAGGAGCTTGGCATCAAGCCGCTGTTTTTTGAGCACAGCTTTTATTGCCGAAAATGCGGAAACATGGGCACCTCCAAAACATGTCCGCACAGCTCAAGAGACCACATCCACTTATCAGGCACAAAAGTGAGAGAGCTTCTCCGCCAAGGCAAAAAGCCGCCTAAAGAATTCAGCCGGCCTGAGGTCGCAGCCGTGCTGATCAAGGGACTTCACCAACAGCCTGTTGCCATCAAACAAAACAGCGGGGAATTGCAATGACACACAATCCGAACATCATTTGGCATCCCGCTGCCATCTCAAAGTCTGACAGACAGTCCTTAAACGGACACAAAAGCTGCGTCCTTTGGTTTACAGGTTTGTCCGGCTCCGGAAAATCGGTGCTGGCCAATGCAGTCGATGAAAAGCTTTACCGCAAGGGCATTCAGAGCTACGTACTTGACGGTGATAATATCCGCCACGGCTTAAACAAAGACCTTGGATTTCAGACTGATGACAGGATTGAAAACATCCGCCGGATCGGAGAAGTGGCGAAGCTGTTTGTCGACAGCGGGCAAATGATTTTAACGGCTTTTATTTCTCCATTCAGAGAGGATCGGGACATGGTTAGAGCACTCTTTCCTAAAGGTGAGTTCTTCGAAATTTATGTGAAGTGCCCGCTGCATGTTTGTGAACAGCGCGATCCAAAAGGGCTTTATAAAAAAGCGCGAAACGGAGAGATCAAACATTTCACTGGGATCGATTCTCCGTATGAAGCACCGCTTTCACCCGATTTCATCATTGAGTCAGACCAGACCTCTATTTCCGATGGAGCTGATCTCATCATTAACGCACTGCAAAACAGAGGAATTATATAAAAAACCCGATCAATGTCGGGTTTTTTCTTATGAGTTGGAGAACTGCGCAATCAAACTGTTGATCTTCTCTTTTTCCTCATAAAATGCTCCGTGCCCGCTGTTTGCAAACGGAACCAATTCCGACTGTTTGATGCCGCGCTTCAATTCTTTCGCAAAATCAAACGGCGCAATTCTATCCTTTCTCCCGTGCAGGATCAGCGTCGGCACCTTGATTGCAGCAAGTTCCTTTCTGAGATCTTCGTCTCTTAATGCGATGCCCGAGCGGATCGTCCCGTAGGAGGAGGCCTCCAGCATCAGATTGAGAAACCACTGTCTAAGCTCTGGAGACACTTTTTTCTCAAAAAACTGTTTCCCTAAATCAGCCAGTGTTTTGGGCCGATCAGCTTTGAACAATTCAATCATATCGTCAATATCCTGCTTCCTCATCCCGTATGGATAACCCGGGCGTTTTGTAAACGCGGGGGCCGCCGCAGACAGTAAAATCAGCTTATCAACATCGGCTCCTTCATGCCGTGCCATATAACGGATTGCAATGGCGCCGCCCATTGAAAAACCGGCAAGAATCGCATTCTCAAGCTGCAGCGTATAAATGACTGCTTTCACATCATCGGCCATCGTGTCATAATCGTAGCCTTCCCAAGGGCGGTCAGATTGCCCATATCCCCGCAAATCAACGCCGATAAAACGAAATCCCCTTTTCGGAAGTTCATTCATTTGATATTCAAACATCTTATGATTCAACGGCCACCCGTGCAAAAAGATGATCGGCCTTCCATGTCCGATATCCTCTACAAACAGTGTCACATGCTCCTCGGTTTTGATGTAATGCCCCATTCCGCATTCCTCCTGTTCCCTTTGGCTTTCCCGGCCTGTAAACGCCTTGACGTATAGGAATCTTTCCATTTATGCTTACAAAACAAGCGGGCTGCTGTACCAAGAAAAGGCTCTTCACGATTTACTATATGTATCAATTTCCTTAACGATCTATTAAATTGAACCCGGAAGCCTTTGTTTTTCGGGCAGCAAAGGATGTCATCACATGAATAAAATCGCAATTCAAAAACCGAACATACCGGAAAACCTGCAAACCGCAGATTTTCATGATGCCGTGACGCAGGATGATGTAATCAGCATGCATTTGTTTGAAGATTGTACAATCTGCGGCGAAGATATCGAAAGACTTTGTGTGGAAAAAACGCTATTCAGAAATGTCGTCTTTATCGATGTGTCTTTTCGGCATATTGAACTGACCGATGTGATCTTTGAAAAATGCGATTTATCAAACGCCGATTTCAGCGGGGCTGTCATTCACAGAACTTCTGTTAAGCAGTCAAAAATGGTTGGAATGAATGTGGCGGAAGCAACGCTGCGGAATGTTTCATTCGAGGAATGCCACGGACATTTCAGCTCATTTTCGTACTCAAATATGAAACAAGTTCGATTTGATCACTGTGCTCTTATGCAAAGTGAGTGTAGCAATACGGTGCTCCAGCAGACACACTTTGACAGGTGCGAATTGGAAGGCGCCAGCTTTACCGGCACGTCCCTTCAAAACATGGACATCAGCACGTGCCGTTTTGAACAGCTTCATGTCTCCCTCGACAAATTGAAAGGCTGCAAAATCGCACCTGAGCATGCGATTGCCTTCGCCAGGGCACTGGGAGCTGTCATCGTATAACCAAAGCCTAGGACATCATCAGGCGGCGTGCTGTTTCAGCTGCCGCTTTAATGCCAGTTTCCAAATCTCCAAGAGATGCATAGGAATATGACAGCCTGATGCTGTTTCGGTCTTCACCGTCATAAATGTAGCCGGGATTCACAAGCACCTGCCGTTTCAGCAATCCATAAAAGAAACGGCTGACAGGCAGGTTTTTGTGAAATGTCACCCAAATATAAAAGCCGCCTGCGGGAATCCGCCACGTGGCAATGTCCCCGGCATACCGCTCGAGAAAATGAACGGCGGCGTCTCTCCTTTCTTTAAGCTTCCTGCGTACCCAAGTCAGATGCTCTTCATAATATCCCTGTGACAGCCACTCGGCAGCCGCCCACTGGGACAGGCCGCTTGATCCGTAGTCTGTCTGCATTTTAATGTCCGCCAGCCTTTCAATAACCGGCTCCGGACCGGCAAGCCAGCCGATTCGCAGACCGGGGCTAACCGTTTTTGAAAACGTGCCCAGATACAGAATATTGCCCTCATGATCCATTGCTTTCAACGGCTGCGGCGGTTTTTCTTCAAACCATAAATCACCGTACGCATCATCCTCAATGATGGGCAGCTGCTCTTTTTTTGACAGGCTGATGATCTCTTTCCTTCGCTGCTCTGACATGACTGTGCCTGTCGGATTATGAAACGACGGAATCGTGTAAAGCAGCTGTCCTCCATATTGTTTTCGATTAGAAGAAACAAGCCCCGCTTTGACCCCTTCATCATCCATCGGCAAGCCGCGAAGCCGCATCCCAGCTGATTGAAATACATGCAAGGATTGAAGGTAGGACGGCTGCTCCGTCAAAATGACAGAATCTCGTTTTAAAAGTCCAATTGAGATGAGCTGAAGTGCCTGAAGTGCACCGGACACAATTAAAGTTGCAGACGGTGACACATGGATCTTCTTTCCTTTTAAATGGTCGGCCACTGCCTCCCGCAGCTGACGGTTTCCTTTCGGCTGCTCATATCCTAAAGACAGGGCGCCCGGATTGATTTGCTGAAACATCCGTCCAATTGTGTCAGCAGGCACAAGATCCGGTGAAAGTTCTCCAGTTCCTAATCTGATGATATCCGCTCTTGGTTCGTTCTGATTAATAGCTTGAATGATGGAAGAATTGGCGCGATGAATGCCCGAACGGACGTAATCGCTCCAATCAAGCGGAGGCTCAGCCGCCAGCACGCTCCAAGTACTGTTTACAACCTTCGTACCGCCGCCTCTTCTTCCCTCTAACAAGCCTTGAGACGTGAGTTCATCTATGGCTGCTGTGACTGTGCTGCGGTTGACTTGAAACATGTCGGCCAGCGTTCTCTGTGAGGGGATTTTCGTCCCTACAGCCCACTCTCCGTGAAGAATCTTGTCTTTCATATATTGTTCGATCTGCCGATGCAGCGGAACATCCGACTTTCGGCTTGGCTGCCATTGCGACAAGGTCATGCCCCCTTTTTTACACATTATACATTTGGCTGGTTCCTAACCCAACCAAATGGCTGGAGACTTTAGTGACAATCTCTCTTATGATTGAAAAAAAATGTGAAGGGAGCTTTTTCAGCATGAATGCAATCATTCACGGAATTGTGCTCGCGTTTGGCTTAATTTTGCCGCTGGGAGTGCAGAATGTGTTTATTTTTCAGCAAGGCGCGTGGCAAAAGCATATTTGGCGGGCTCTCCCAGCTGTCATCAGTGCTTCAGTCTGCGATACCCTGTTAATCGTATTAGCCGTTGCGGGCGTGTCTGTCATTGTGCAGGAGCTGCCTGTGTTTGAGACAGTCATGATGGCCGGCGGATTTTTATTTTTGCTCTATATGGGCTGGGTGACTTGGAACAGCCGTCCGAACACAAGCCAAAATGAGAAACATACGTTCACACCAAAAAAGCAAGCTGCGTTTGCGGCCGCTGTTTCTCTTTTAAACCCGCATGCCATTCTGGACACGATCGGCGTCATCGGCACGAGCTCTCTTCAATATTCGGGGCTTGAGAAATGGCTCTTTATGGCCGCCTGCGTCGCTGTGTCTTGGATTTGGTTTATCAGCCTTGCAATAGCGGGCCGGTTGTTTCAGACGATAGATACGAGCGGCAGACTTATGCTGATCGTAAACAAATGCTCTGCAGCGGTAATGTGGGCAGCGGCAGGATATTTTGGGGTGTCACTCTTTTGCAATTGAAGGAGAAACAAATGAAAACAACGAATTTCTTAGAAAAGGAGGCATGCTGATGACTGATGCAAAACAGTTTTATGACTATCATTCTTGGGCAAACAAGAAAATATTTACCCATATCGAAAACCTGCCGGAGGAAACTGCCTATCAAGAAGTAAAGAGCGTATTTCCTTCTGTCAGCGACGTGCTGCTTCATATGTGCAGGGCTGACTACATTTGGCTGAATGTTCTTTCGGGAGTGGCCTACCAAGAGATTATAGACAGCGCAGGCAAATTAGAGTCCGCGCAAGGTAATATGGCAGCGATTAAACAGCACGCTGCCGAGCTGGAGTCACAGTATCATGATTTTTTCAGCCGCCAGACGGACTTAGAACAGACCTTCACAATGCAGCATCCGAAACTAGGTACACTGGAATCAACCTATGCAGACACCATCCTGCATGTCGTCAATCACGGCACTTACCACAGAGGGAACGTAACCGCCATGCTGAGACAGCTGGGCCATTCAGGCGTACCTACTGATTATATGTACTATTTATATGAGAAAAGAGAAAGCAAGGGCTAAAATGTCCTTGCTTTTTTTTGCGGAAAGCCTCAAATGCAACATATTAGCTTTTACATACCTGTATAAGCGCGCTTCACATCTAGCTGTACCGGCCTGCCGCTTCGAAAGGAATTGGTTGCGGCGATGCCGACTTCTAAATTGATCGTCGCATCGATATCTGTCACAATCGGTGTTTTTCCATTCCGGACACACTCGGCGAAATGCTGAAGCTCCAAGCAGTAGGCTTCATGAAAACGAGTTTGAAAGTCTGGAATGATATCAAAACTGCTCCCTTTAGCCGATAGGATGGTCACATGTTGATGTCTCAATGTCCCTATGAAAATACTGCCCTCTGTCCCGATCACCTCCGCCCGGATGTCATGTCCGTATGGAGAGGTTCTGCTTGCCTCGACGTCCCCCGCTGCGCCGGAGTCAAATTCAATATACGTCAGCGCCTGATCCACATCACCATACTGCTCCATAAACGGATTGTTCAGAATCCTGCCGTGTCCTGAAACAGAAGTGATTTCCGCCCCCAGCAAATAACGGGCAATATCATAGTCATGGATGGAACAGTCGATAAAAATTCCACCGCTGTGTTTGATAAATTGTGCGGGAGGCGCGCCTTGGTCGCGCGTAAAGCCTTTATAATAGATAGGTTTGCCGATTTCTCCAGCGTCGATCCGCCGTTTGGCATCTGAGTATGCTGGATCGAACCGTCTCATAAAGCCGACTTGGCAGATGACACCTGTCTCTTTCACTTTTTCAGAAACTGCTCTTGATTCCTCAAGGCTTAATGTCAGCGGTTTTTCAACGAAGATCTGTTTGCCGTTCTCGGCTGCTTTGATGATCATATCACCATGTGTGCTTGTCGGCGTTACGATAATGACAGCGTCAATGCCGGGATCTTCTAACACTTCATACGGGTCCTCTGACCATTTTTCGATACCGAATTCTCTGGCAACCTGCTCCGCTCTCCCTTTTAACGGGTCACTGACACTAACCAGCTTTGCCCCCGGTACACTGGTGACGAGATTTTTCGCATGATCATAACCGAGCCTTCCTAATCCCAATACTGCACATCTTACTTGATGTTCCACGTCCCATCCTCTCCTTTAACTCATTTCAGGGTTAAGAAAGCGCTTTCTTTTAACAGCTAAAAAAACAGCGGTTCTATCCGCTCTGCCATTTTGCGCAAGCGCTTTCTCAAAAGATGGTTTTATTTTACACTGCCTTTGGTTTACACGCAATATGTTTTTTTGGCTTCAACTGTCATAATGAAAAAACCCGCTCATTAGCGGGCTCATGTGTTGAGCGGTGATGTAGAATGTCTGACTACAAGCTCAGGCGGGAGCACTATTTTTTGTTTCGCCTTTCGTTTTCCCTCTATTGCTTCTGCCAGCAGTTCGATGACGCTCCGCCCCATCTCTTTTATCGGCTGGGCTACGGTTGTCAGGGGCGGAGCCGCCATTTCTGCGAGTATCGTATTATCAAAACCAATGATAGAAAGATCATCCGGCACTTTTATGCCTCTTATTCTCGCAGCTTGTATGGCGGCACAAGCCAATACGTCGTTGAAGGCAAAAATAGCAGTCGGAGCGTTTCTGTCGAGCAATTTTCCCGCTTCTTCCTTGCCGCTTTCCAAGGAAAACCGCGTCTGGATGATAAGTGATTCATCAATGGGCACGCCCGCTTCCTCCATCGCCTGACGGAAGCCTTTGATTCTATTTTTTTCGCCTGTCGTTGACCCGTCTCCGATAATGCAGGCGATGTTCGTGTGGCCGAGTGACAGAAGATGCTTGGCAGCCTCATATCCGCCACGAACGTCATCTATCACAACAATATCCATCGGAAGCAGCGGCTTATCCTGAGAAATCATGGCAATCGGAATTTGTTCACTGGCGATTTCCTCCAAAGCAGACATACTGTCATGGCTTTCAATCCCTGTTGCAAAAATAATGCCATCCACCTTTTTCTGTTTCAGCACAGAAAAATATTTTGTTTCTTTTTTCGGATCGTAATCGGTGCTGCAAATCAACATTTGAAAACCGAGCTCATCCGCTCTTTCCTCAATGCTTTTAGCAAGTTCGCCGTAAAACGGATTTGAAATATCAGGCGCCACGAGAGCAATCATATTCGTTCGTTTTCCCGTTAACGCCGCGGCGTGAACATTGGGCGTGTATGCCATTTCATTCATGACATTCATGACCTTCTGCCGTGTTTTATCGCTGATTCTCCCCGTATTGTTTATCACACGGGACACAGTTGTGATCGAGACACCCGCCGCCTTTGCCACATCGTAAATTGTTGTTTTCATGTTCATCCCTCGTCTGGTTATTGAACTTTCCGGCTGACAATTTTCCGGTATTCAATTGGTGAAATGCCTTCTATCTGCTTAAAGAGTTTTGAAAAGTATGTCGGATCTTCCATTCCGACCGTTTCCGCAATAACACCCATTTTATCATTTGTAGAGGATAAAAGACGCTTCGCTTCCGTCATTCTCACCCGGTTCGTGTATTGTGCCGGAGTCACGCCGAGCACCTGCTGCATGCAGCGGCTCACATAATCCTGATGATAGTGAAGGGCGAGCGACAGATCCTTGATTGTCGTCTTTTCCTTATAGTGCTCCTGTAAGTACCGGGCCGCCTCCCAGGCTACCCGCTCTTTCGCAGACGGTATTTGGAACGCTTCTTTTTGAAGATGCAGCATCAGCTCCTCAAATAAGATTTGCTTTCTGAGCGGCAAATCAGAGTTTTCCGCGGAGTAATCGATCAGCTTTTCAAACTGCTGCGCCATAAACTGCGGGCGCTGCACCTTGCCTTTTCTCGGCAAGGCCAATCCGTAGCGGGCCGGCTCTTCAAAGCTCCCTTTTTCCTGCTGAAGCTCAGACCAGTTGCTGCCTCCCTTTGCCGTAAATTCATATCGATGTTCACTGAAGTGAAGCCAATAGTAGGAGGTTGCTTCATCACTGCCCTTCGTCCCGTAGTGTTCAAGACCGGGAGAAAGCAAGATGTACTCGCCGCCTTCAACAGAAAACGATGTTTCATTTTCCGTTATATATAACGTTCCCTGTTTGACATATATCAGATCAAACACGGAGAATACACGTTTCACATGGGTTTCTCCTTTTTTAAAAACCCCTTCCCCAGCTGCGATAAATACCGGAAAAGGCGGGACTGTAAACAGGATGCGAGGCATTTGAATCATCCTCCTTTTTAAGTCGGATTTTTACAAGAAGTATCGTTTCTATCCCTTTTTATTATAAGGAAATGGAGGTACACTTTAAAACGTTGATTTTATTTACGAAAGGGGTTAGACACTATGAAACAAGCTGTCTTCAAATCAACTGCTTTGAAAAAACCCGCTGACAAAACGTTCTCATTATTTTCGCTTACTTGGCCGATCTTTATTGAGGTCTCATTATATATGTTTATGGGTAATGCCGATACACTGATGCTCAGCCAATACTCGGATAACAGCGTGGCAGCAGTCGGCGTCAGCAACCAGATTTTAAATTTAATTATCGTGATGTTCAGCTTTATCGCAACAGGAACGACCGTTATCATTTCACAATTTCTAGGCTCACGGCAAAAGAAAGAAGCCATGGAAGTCGCTTATGTGTCAATCGGCGCCAACTTCTTCATCAGCCTGGCCATCAGCGCCGTCGTCTTTTTCGCGGCTGTCCCTCTGCTTCATATGATGGGATTATCAGACGCACTGATGCCTGATGCGAAAGTCTTTTTACAAGTTGTCGGAGGTCTGTCCTTTATTCAGGCTTTAATCATGACATTCAGCGCGATCTTAAAAAGCTACGGCTACACAAAAGATACAATGTTTGTCACTATCGGCATGAACATTTTAAACATTGCCGGAAACTTTGTTGTGATTTTCGGTTTGTTCGGCTTTCCTGTTCTCGGCGTTGCCGGTGTGGCCATGTCCACATCTATCGCCCGCGTCATCGGATTAATCGCGATGATTGTGATTGTCAACAAACGCATCCAGCTGAAGATGTCGCTGAAAAAAGTCTTTCATATGCATAAAGAGCATTTGCGCAAGCTGCTGAAAATCGGCATTCCTTCTGCGGGAGAGCAGCTTTCATACAACCTTTCGCAAATGATTGTCACGTATTTTATCGCCATCATGGGCGCGCAGGCGTTGACAACAAAAGTGTATACGCAAAATATTACGATGTTTATTTTGCTGTTCGGCACTGCGATCAGCCAGGGTACACAAATCTTAATCGGCCGTTATATCGGCGGCAAACAATTTGATGCCGCTTATGAGCGCTGCATGAAGAGCTTATATTGGGCACTCGGAATTGCTGCGGCTACCTCTGTTTTGATGACGATCTTTTCAAAAGACCTGATCGGACTCTTCACACAAAGCCCTGACATTATAGCAACTGCAAGCCTATTGATTGCCATGACCATTATCCTTGAACCAGGCCGCTCGTTTAATGTCATTATCATTAACTCTCTGCGGGCCGCGGGGGATGCGAAATTCCCGGTTTACATGGCAATGATTTCAATGTGGGGCATCGGCCTCCCGCTTGCTTATCTTTTCGGCATCCACCTCGGTTTCGGTCTTGCCGGCATTTGGATTTCTTTTATCGCGGATGAATGGGTCCGGGGAATCTTAATGTACAGAAGATGGCGCTCACGTATCTGGATTCAAAAAGGTATGGCGTAACACCCGGCTCAATCAAGGCCGGGTGTTTTTTAGATATCAGACAGAATCTGCTTCACTTCGGTCTCTGTGAGAGCGAAGTGATGTTGAAATACATCGTGCTGCTTCGCCCGGATTTTTTCTAAAACAGCCCGGTACAAATGAAGAGCGGCTTTCACCGTTTTTTGAGAATACTGCGGAAATAGCGGCAAGGCATCCTGACACTCTTCAAGGTAGGCTTCTGCTTCAAAAGCGATATACTCCCACGTCATTGTGAACGCTTTATTTACGGTGCCTTTTTGGAGATCAGCCTCTGTATAGCCGAATTGCTGCATTACCTGACGGGGAATGCGGTTTTTTTGCTGATCTGTGCCAAGATCACTTAAGAAGCGAACCAGCTGTATGGCCAAGCCGAGAGAGACGGCTGCTTGTTTGAGCTGATCTTGTTTTCGGCGTGTCAGTATCGGCAGCAGCATCAATCCGGCAGCACCGCCCGTCCGATATGCGTACATGAGCAGTTCATCAAGGTCATCATACGGCTTGGCGTCTTCTTTTTGTGCGGCAATAAACTCCCGAAAAGGTTCGCTTTCCAATGTAAAGGTCCGATACGCATGATCAAAAGCCTTCCATAGATGTTGATTACCGTTATTTGTCCTTTGGTAAACATGATCAGCTTTAGCTTCAAATGCGGGCAATACCTTTTCGTCTGCACTGGCCGCCGTGTGGCAAAACGACAATACTGCCCAAGAGGCTTGTCTTTGCTTTAGCGGGAGATATGATAATGCTTTGAAACAGGCTGGCGCGTATTCGCCAACAATCTGTCCGCATTGCTGGTAAGCTTCTTTTATCTCTTTCATTTTTCTCACTCCTATGTATCACTGATTCTTCAAGTCTAGTATGTTTTTTCTTAATTGTATATGAAGAAAATGCCGATTCTTACTTTGTAAAAGTAACAAGACGCACAGCATCATCGACGAGATATGCATTATTATTTTTAATGCCATACAACAGGTAGAATGTAAACATTTCTCAATCATCACTTCAATAATAGAGGAATCACGGAAAAAAGGGCTAATTGTTATGATACATGATAGTATTGGAGTGAGTTCAGTGATAAAATTTTTTGAATATAACTGGCAGGTTAGAGATCAATGGTTTACTTGGTGTCATCAACTAACCACTGAAGAATTACTTAAAAACCGTCTTGGCGGAGTAGAGAATATTTTATATACCCTTTTTCATATTATTGATGTGGAATATAGTTGGATTCGTGCTATCCAAGGAAAAGAAGATATCGCTGTTCAGTTCGCTGATTATCAAACACTCAATAAAGTGAAATCTCTCTCAAATACATTCCGAACTGAAATAATTGATGTTTTACAAACACATTCAGATCAAATAAAAGATAAACTTGTAAGCGTTCCTTGGGAGACAGGTGTTTTATATACGCGAGATGAAATATTACACCATATCATCGCTCACGAAATTCACCATATTGGTCAACTTTCTGTATGGGCTAGGGAATTAAAGTTAAGCCCGGTATCAGCTAGTTTTATCGGCAGAACATTAAAACCTATTCATTCTTATTGAAGGAATGCGGGGGCAATTCGATAGTGCTGTTGTACAAAAAAGGATAGATAGAGCATATATTTCCCTGCTCATCTATCCTTCTTATTTAAATCTATACATCTCTGGCTTTTAATCACATTTGCATTGAACCTACCTCTCGTCAATATCAATGCGATACGCTTCAAACCATGTATGAATTTGAGCAAGATGGGCGATCAGCTGAGGCCCCTTCATGAGCTGCCCGAACCACGGCAC
Organism: Bacillus sp. 204(2023); assembly: GCF_037027505.1. NCBI lineage: Bacteria > Bacillati > Bacillota > Bacilli > Caryophanales > Bacillaceae > Bacillus > Bacillus sp. 204(2023). The sequence continues at coordinate 69,278 of NZ_JAXCHE010000012.1, forward strand.
CTTGAAGGAGGAGCCTTCCGTTTCTAAAAGCTGATCTAATTGTTTTCTGTCCAGCAAGGTATGGAGCACGGAGTCCTTTTGGCTTCTGATCGTTTTCAGCCATTCGCTGACGCCTTTTGTATATTCCGGATGATGTGTTTTCGGATACGGGCTTTTTTTGCGATACAGAATGTCATCAGGCAAAATACCATCAAGCGCTTTGCGCAAAATGCCTTTTTCCCGATTATCATGCATTTTCATTTCCCACGGAATATTCCAAACATATTCCACAAGCCGGTGATCGGCAAACGGCACCCGCACTTCCAGGCTCGCCCCCATGCTCATGCGATCCTTCCGATCCAAAAGGTTCGTCATAAACCAAAGCATATTTAAATAGAACAGCTGTCTTCTTGCTTTATCCACACCCGTTTCACCATCTAATAATGGCGTTTCTGCCAAGGTTTCTTCATATTTGGCATTTACGTATTCTTTCAGATTCAATTTTTTCTGCCATGAGTCAGAAAGCAGCTTGATCCGCTCCTCCGTTGATCTCATCCATGGAAAGCCAGACTCAACATCTGCCGTATGGAACCACGGGTACCCGCCGAAAATCTCATCCGCGCACTCTCCCGATAGGCTGACGACAAAGTCCTTTTTGATTTCCCGGCAAAACCACAGCAGGGATGAGTCGACATCCGCCATTCCCGGCAAGTCTTTGACCAGTACAGCTTCCTCCAAATGATCAACGAGATCTTTTTGGCTGATGACGCATTTGTGGTGCGTCGTGCCGAAAGTCTCTGTCATTTTTTCAATCCATGGTCCGTCATCATTCGGCTGAAATGCGCTTGCTTGAAAATATTTATCGTTCTCTTCGTAATCAATCGAATAAGTATGAAGCGGTGCTTTTCCTGCCTTTTCAAAATGGCCCGCCGCAATCGCTGTAATTGCGCTTGAGTCCAGACCGCCTGATAGGAATGTGCAAACCGGCACATCCGACACAAGCTGCCGCGTCACCGCGTCCTGAAATAACGATCTGACATTGGCAACCGTGTCATCAAAACTGTCCGTATGTTTTTCGCTTTCAACATTCCAATAACGCCAAATATTAAGTCCGTCTTTGGAAAATGTCAGCGCGTGAGCCGGGCGGATTTCTTTTATGCCTTTAAATATGCCAGTGCCCGGGGTTCTGGACGGTCCAAGACCGAAAATTTCAGAAAGTCCCGTTCTGTCCACTCGCGCTTTTATATCAGGGTGCGCGAGGATTGCTTTGATTTCCGACCCGAAGAGAAATGAAGAGCCTTCCTTCGTGTAAAAAAACGGCTTTACGCCGAGACGGTCTCTCGCGGCAAACAGCAAATTTCGCTTTTCATCCCACACAGCGAAAGCGAATATGCCATTGAGATGGTCGACACAGTCTTCCTGCCATTCGATGTAGCTGTGCAGAAGCACCTCGGTATCTGACGTACGTTCGAATTGATGGCCCCGCGCCCGCAATTCTTTGCGCAAATCTTCCGTGTTATAAAGCTCGCCATTGTAAATAATGGTGTACGTATCCCCTTTATAGGTACACGCCATCGGCTGGCGTCCGCCTTCAATATCAACAACCGCAAGTCTTTTATGTCCGAATAAAACATGGTGCTCCCCCCAAACGTTTGAATCATCAGGCCCTCGTTTGGAAAGAGTGTCTGTCATTCTGTCCATCGTTTGTTTTTCCTGGACGAGCTGCTTTTTAAAATCGACCCAACCCGTAATTCCACACATGTGACATCAGCTCCAATCCCGTTTCTTTCGTAACAATTTCGTTTCTTTCAGCACCTTAGTAAGTTTATGCATCTATAGGCAGATAGTTGATTTGTCCATAAAAGAGTTGTATGGGACAGGCTTGAATTGGAAAGAAAAGAGAGGAATGAAGAAAAAGGAGACAGCATGGATGAAACGGAAACAATTGTTATATACAGAGGAACGAAAGTGGGAATACGGCACCATCCTCATTGAAGACGGCATCTGTTTAATCGAAAACGGAGAAGGCGATATACTGCTGGCGGACAGTCTCCAACACAGCCCAATCTGGATCCATCATAAAGGAAAGTGGGAGCAAGCCGGCTTTCAGGATCAATTGGTTCTGGCATGCGGTGAAGAAAACATCTCCCTTTCCGGCGGAGAACGCATCCGCTATGAGAAATCAGTCAAGCGGCCGCTCATGGCGCTTTTGGATTCGCTTGACGACGAAACCTTTCTCGCATTTCTACAGCACTTGCACAGCTTCGGCTTATCGGTATTCGATTGCGTCTTTTCTTATAATAAAGGAGTCTTTTCGAATACTTCGGCGGGGCAGGGTGTGTCCTTTTATCACTTTTCAAATGACACCGCACAATGCGCGATGCAGCATCACTACAGCAGCGAAGGGACAGGAGACCGTTTTGAATGGACAGCTTCAAACGGAAAGCGATCCATTATGTATTCAGCAGTCCAACGGGGGCGCAAATAAAAAAGCGGTGCATCGAGCACCGCTTTTTGGTTACTTTTCAACAACAACTTTTGCTTCCTTGCTTTCTTTTTTATCTGTATCCGCAGCCGTGACGTACAGCACCGTTCCGGCTTTTTGTTTTTTGATTTTCACCGAAAACGTTCCTTTTGCGTCTGCTTTGGCAGAAGCAATGACTTTCTTTGATTTGTTTTTTACTCTGATCATCGCTTTGCTGTTTGCCTTCCCTTTTACTGCCGTATCCTTCGTTTTCACCGCGTTTACTTTCGGTGTGCCGGAAGGTTTTCCTTTGACGACGACAACTTTATACGATGTTTTCGCATCGCCTTTAGTTGCTTTCACATACAGTACTTGATCCTGTTTTTGAGTCGCGATATTAACCTTGAACGCATTGTCTTTTCCGGCTTTGGCGCTGCCGAGTTTCTTTTTGCCGTTCATCACCTCGATAAGTGTGCCTTCCTTCGCGTTTCCTCTGACAGCTGTTTGAGTGCTTTCCAGCTTGTTGACCTTAAGCTGTAAATCAGCTGCGCTGACAGCCTTCATGACATTCAGCCGCCCGTAGCCTGAATGCCAGTCTACACCAGGTGTCTTCGGAATTTCAATCGGATCGCCATAATCGTCATACAACTCTTCTTCTCCGCCATCGACACTTTCAAAGGAAATATCATCTGCCGTCTTTTTCAACATATCCTCAACTTCTGTTCTTTTCAGTTTAGGATTTTGAGCAAACAGCAATCCTGCAGCAGCGGCAGCATACGGCGTCGCCATAGACGTTCCGCTCATGTACGTGACATTTCCGTTCGGCACTAAGCTCGGGATATCAGACCCTGGAGCAGAGATGTCCAGACCTTTTCCATAGTTAGAGAAATCAGCGGTCATATCCATGCGGTTCGTTGCGCCGACTGACATCACATATTTAGAAGATGCAGGATAAGATAAGGCATTTTCTCCATCATTCCCGCTGGCTGCGGCAATCAACACATTTTTGTCAGCTGCGTACTTCAAAGCAAATTCAAGCACGCGGCTGTAGCCTCCGCCTAAACTTAAATTAATCACCTTTGCTCCTTTGTCAGCAGCATATTTGATGCCGAGAGCAATTTGTTCAGTATCTCCGGAACCTGCGGAATCAAGCACTTTTACAGGGATGATTTTTGCTTTGGCATTCAATCCAGTCATTGAATAGCCGTTATCGCTTTGGGCCGCAATAATGCCTGCGACATGCGTCCCATGCCCCTGATCATCCATTGCATTGTTATTTCGTCCGACAAAATTGTGTCCGAGATCTGTTCTTACTTTTCCTTTTAAATCAGCAAGCGTGCTGTCTACGCCTGTGTCTACTACTGCAATGAGTGTATCGTTAAGCTTGCGTTTAGACAGCAATGTGTTGGCAGGCTCATATTTCACATCCGCGTTTTTGACACCGCCGTTTTCACCGTTGTTTTTAAGCGGCCATTGATAAGGGTACTGAATGTCGTTTGCCAGGCTTTTGTATTCCTGCACGGGTTCCGCAAACTCTACATTGGACATCTTGGATAGTGTCGCAGCAGCGCTTTTGACCCTTTTGGCGCTTGCCGTATATGCGCCGTTCTGTTTCTCGTCTTTCGGAAGTTCAAATGAATACAGATTGTCAAACAGTTTCTTTGCCTTTTTCACATTAGATATGTCTTTTTTCGATTGCGCGCTTGCAGAAAAGCCCTTCATTTCATTATGTACGGATGAGAGGCTTTTATTGTCCTTCACCTTGAAAATAACCTTTGTTGTCTGAACTTCACTTTTTGCTGCAATATTGTTTTCTGTTAAAATGGCTCCGGCTGTTTTGCCTTGCAGCTGCTTCATATTTAGTCGGTCCGCTTGTTTCTTTATCTCCTCTTTAAGGAATGACGGGACTGATTGTAAAGCTTTATCGTATAGCCGGTTGATCGCTTTTTGATCCTTTTCAGTGACCTTATACGAAGATGATGCTCCGTTTTCTGACACATCGTCAAATAACGGCTTTAATGTCACAAGATCCTGATAGATTTCATTTCTTGCTGTTTTATTGAGTGCGAGTTTTGCAACGATAAACGGTGCTGCTTTGTAATAAAGGCTTGTCAGTTCTTTGCCTTCTGCTGTTTGGCTCAGCTGCTCATCACGAATCGCTCTCAGCTTATCCAGGATGCCTTTTCCTGATTTCTTCTGATCGACACTCATTTCAACCGGACAAGCTTCTTCCTCTTCTAAATCTGACGGCTGTTTTTTGGTGCCTTTATACCCAATCGTATACTTGGCTTCTGCAGCTGCTTCTGCCGTTCCGTCGTCCTCTGGCTCTTCTTCTCCGAGGTATTCAACTTTTACATAGTAAGGGCCGCTCCACGCGTATGGAAAGATGACTTCGCTTTTTCCATCCTCCGCTGTGAAAGAACGGTACATCTCAAACGTCTCATCTTTAAGCGCTTTTTCCTTACTTGGATATACAGATACATTCAGTACTGAATCACTCTTTACGGTAAGTGCCATATGTGAGTTTTTCTGAATATCCGTTGCTCCCGGGGTCACTTTGTACCATTTCACCTGTTCCGGCTCCTTCATGGCGCCTGTCTGCTCTTTGCCGTTTTCCAGAGCAGCCGCCTGATCGATCGCGCCGGCCGCTGCAGCTTTGGTTCCCGGAGAAAAAAGGCTGAAAATCAGTGCAAAAATAAGCACTGCCGCCACAACCGAGCTGAATTTTCTGCGTTTCATGTTATCCCTCCTGCAAAATAATGAATCTCCTTGAAGGTATCATAATTTCATAGGACGAGATACCGCTTACAGGGAATTTTAAGGTTATTTTAAATGATTTGGAATATGAGGGGATAAATATAAAAAAACCCAACTCTATCAAAGAGCCGGGTTCATAGGTTTTTCTATTAAAACAATTGAAAACCAATTGGCAAATGCAGACCGAGCAGCACTGTCAGCAAAAGGACAATGACGAAGCCGACCCACAGGCCTCCTGTTGATTTTTCTTTTTTCTTGCGGATGAGGAGCATTTCCATCAGGCCGATGGTGATAATGCCCAGAATCATTTTGCCGGCGTATTCTCCGTTCCAGTTGGCGAAACGGACAAACAGCTCAGCTCCTGTCAAAATAATAAGGATATAGAATAACCGCAGAATCATATGAGTGATTTTTGCGCCCTTCGCACTTCCTGACGAATACAGCGAGTAGCTGACGAAAAGCAGAATCAGCGCTACCACCCATGTCGTAATATGTAGGTGTGTCATACATGTTCCCCCTATCAGATAAATTACCCCACTTATAGTACCATGAACTTGTCCTCTGCCACAAAGATGATTATCAGAAAAAACGGGCGGGTCCGGGTCCGCCCTCCAGTTTTATTCAGCCAATTTGGTTTGACAGCGTTCCGATCGGGTCAATTGTAATATCAATTTTGTCACCTGATCGCAAGAATTTTGGAGGCGTAAACCCCTTGCCTACACCAGACGGCGTACCGGTGGCAATAATGTCGCCCGCTTCAAGCGTCATCCCCTTTGAGAGGGTTTCAATTAATTCCGGAATGGAAAAGATCATATCGCTTGCCGAACCGGATTGGCGCAGCTCGCCGTTGACTCTTGTTTCAACCTTGAGGCGCTCTGGCTCCTGAATCGATGATTTATGTACAAGCACGGGCCCCATCGGACATGTCGTATCCAAGCTTTTTCCGATAAAAAACTGCTTATGCCTTTTTTGCAGATCACGCGCCGTGATATCATTCACAATTGTATATCCGAAAACATGGTCATAGGCATCTTCTTTTGAAATGCGGGTCCCGCTTTTTCCGATCACGACAGCAAGTTCTCCCTCATAATCAAGCTGAGAGGTAACCTCTTCATGGCTCTTTACGATATCACCATGCCCAGTAACCGTTACCGGCGATTTTGTAAATACCATCGGATGCTCCGGAATATCAGCCTCGCTTCCCATTTCAATCGCGTGATCCCGGTAGTTTTTGCCGATGCAGATGATATTTTTTGATGGCTTCGGAATGGGTGCATGGAGCTTCACCTCAGATAATGAATACATAAATGATCCCAGCTCATCATTCGGTTTCTTTGCCCACTCGGCCAGCTGCCTTGCATGCGCAACGAATTTATCCCCTTCTGCGATACATTCAATCAGCGATCCCGGAATCGTCTCAAGTTCAAACAGTTTTTTTTCAGCCTTTTGCAAATCCATAATTTTCTCATCGTCAATGATCAGGCCGACAAACATTCGGTTGTAAAGTTCCCCTGTCGCAAATTTCATGTTATTCCTCCATCATCTTTTAAATCAGAATGCTCCTTCATGTATTCTCTGTCGAATGCTGAAATCCCTTTTTCTCAATTCCGTTTTCATTTCGTTTCAGGACGGGCTTGCTCTACATATCATACAAATGTCGTTTTGAGAAGGAGGAAAGAATATGGAGCGCGTGCATTTATTTTTTCATCGGGAGCAGCTGAAAAGGAAAGGTACTGCCAAGGGGCTTTTCGTAACAGATCGATCTGTTTCTCCCATTCTTCTCACACAGCGTGACAGAACGGAAAAGGCATCCTATGAAATCAGCTGGGAAAAGTCTCTGCTTGGTGAAAGGACACTTTTTTTGAATGCAGAACAGGATGATCCGTCCCTGATGCGGCGCAGACTCGCCTATTGTTTTTTTGACCAGATCGGCGTACCTGCTCCCGCTGCCTCGTACAGCTTTCTGACCATCAATGGCCAGCCTGAAGGCATTTATTTGAACATCAAGAACCATCAGCCAGCTGGTAAAACGAGTTACGGAGCAAAGACGGCCGATCCAAGGGTTCCGTTGTCCCTTTTTAACAATGATTCCTCGGCATTCTTACATGAATTTTTCATCCTGATCCGCACAGCCGGAGATGACGAATTGGCTGAAAGGATTAAATTGTACCTGGACGTCAAGCTGTTTTTTTTGTGGCTGATCGGCAACGCCTGCACCAATCAAGGCTTTTACTACACATTTTGTTTAAACGAATCAGGCCGGCTTTACGTTTCCCCGATGGAGACAAGATCGCTTGCCGTACAAGAATGGTATGAAGAAGACCCGCTTCTGACAAAAGGAAAGACGCTTTCGTCAAGGCTTCTATCCATTCCCGCCTTCCGGTCGCAATATCACACCTTAATGAAAAACGTGCTGAAGCGGTCGTTTACTATTGAACAATTATCTCCTCTCATCAACGAATGGCACCTTGACATTTGTCAAAGCGCTGCTGATGATCCTTTTATCAAAAAAAGCCCCTTTCAGATCGAAAAAGAGCAGACAAACATACTTAGAGAAATTGAGGAACGGCAGAACTTTTTACAAGCACACTTAGCAAGACTTTAGTCCTTTCTCCATTAAAAAAGGCCGCAGCAAAAATTGTCGCTTTTTTAGTCAAATTGACGAAAGGCAACCTTTTGAGCCAAAATAGGTTATACTAACGATATCCTGTATTTATATCAAAATAAAATCTAGAATTGGAGATAGCGTAATGAACAGTAAAATTGAAGAAATGAGGATCACACTAATTGAAACCGCACAAAAATACGGCATGAATTCAAAGGAAACGATTCAATGCAGCCAAGAGCTGGATATCCTGCTGAATACCCGGATTAAAGAAGAAATGATTTTTGGGAGATATCTTGAAAACTCCCGTATGTAAATCATTTTCTATAACAATTAGAATACACCACCTGTAACTCCGCTTTTTGCTCAGCACTTCTGGGATATACCTCAGGGCGAGAATGTGCCCGCCCAAAAATCGAATACCGCAGCACGACATACTCCAAAAAGCATTCTACACGCAAAAACACCAAAGAAATAAACAAAAATCACCATAGGCGGATAGCGGCATCCTTCGCCGCATTTCCGCTCAATTTATACCCAACATCCTCTTTTGCCATGTTTAAACATAACGGCCCGAAAAAAATAAAACGCTTTCATCAAGAGCCGATATGTCCCCTTTAAATTTCTCTCACACATATGTGCGTTTGTCATAAGCTATCGTGAATAGCCCAATTGAAATCAGAATTGTCATTTCACTTTACCTGTCTTTTTTTAATTTTTCAACAAAGGATGTGCTCGTATGCCGGCCATTGTCGGAGCGTTTAAAATTAATGCGATTGGTACGAGCGGAGTCGTTCACATCGGGGACTGCATTACGATTTCTCCTCAGGCTCAGGTCAGAACGTTTGCCGGTGCTGGCAGCTTTAATACCGGCGACAGCCTCAAGGTGATGAATTATCAAAACGCGACGAATGTGTATGACAATGATGCGGTTGATCAGCCGATCGTGGCCAATGCGTAAAAGGAGTGAGGCTCATGAACTTCTATATTAATCAAACCATTCAAATCAACTATCTCCGGCTGGAATCAATCAGCAACTCCTCCATTCTGCAAATCGGGAGCGCCGGATCAATCAAGTCTCTGTCAAATTTGTATAATACAGGTAGTTATGTAGAACCGGCACCAGAAGTTTCTGGCTCAGGGCAACCGCTCCAGCTGCAGGAGCCCGACACAGGTTCATTGGTCCCGCTCCAGCCTCCTGGCCGTTAATCATATGAAAGAGGTGAAGAACATGTATGATCAATCTGTTTCCTCTTACCTGCAAAACTTGAATTCCTTCGTTCAGCAGCAGGCGATTCACATTCAGCAGCTCGAACGTCAGCTGAAAGAGATTCAAACTGAAATGAATACGATGAAACAGCGGCCGGCCACTACCATTGAGCGTGTGGAGTATAAATTTGATCAGCTGAAAATCGAAAGGCTCGACGGGACTTTGAATATCGGCTTAAATCCGACTGACCCGAACAGCGTCCAAAACTTTGAAGTCAGCCAGTCGACACCGCAAATCGGGATGATGCAGCAGGAAGAGAGCGCTCAGCTCATGCAGCAGATCCGCCAGAATGTCGACATGTACTTAACTGAGGAAATCCCAGATATTTTGGAACAGCTTGAAAACCAATATGACAGCAGACTTGACGATACAAACAGACACCATGTTATTGAAGACATCAGAAAACAAATGGACAGCCGGATTCACTATTATATGTCCCATATCAAAAAAGAAGAAAATACACCGCCTGCACAATATGCAGAACATATCGCTGAGCATGTGAAGCGTGATGTCATCCGCGCTGTAGAACACTTTCTGGAGCATATTCCATCAGAAATGAAAGGAGATGAGCAAGCATGATCTTTACAGTCATCAACCGCAGCTTGGAAGTCGGGGACATCCGGATGAACGGTGTGTCCAGTTCCTCCGTTTTCCACATCGGAGACACTGAATCCATCTACCTGTCTTCTATTTTTGATACACCGCCTGAATCTCTTATCATCGGGCCGTTTGCTCCGATTTCGCCAGAATAATGCTTAAACGCATATCACGCATCAGACTAGTTAAGTTTAATTCCCTCGGGATCGCAAGTGTGTTTCAAGTTGGCGACACAAATGAAATCGATATGAGTGTAAAAGTATTTGCTGTTCAGCGTTCTCTGTCCACGTTTTACAATAATGAAGGCTCATTTAACAAAAAGGAGTATCAGATCTTTCAGCAGCAGGCCGTGAAGCCGATTCCCGAAACAGGTGTACAAAGCGCATTTTGCCACGAGGTGCCGGCTATTTATGTTCGCAGCATCAAAATTCAAGGGGTTTCCGCCTCTTCTGTTTTACATGCTGGTTCAGCTTCGCTTATCCGCGGTGACGCGAGAATCAAACATATCAGACAGATTCAGTCTCCGCGCTCACAATCGCCCGCCAAGAACATATAATAAACAGAGACTTCGATAAAGGGTGTCGTTTATGCCAGCAATTGTCGGGCCTATAGCTATCAATTCCATATCGGGCGGAGTCGTAAACTTTGGTGATTCCTTTTACCTTTCTCCGAAAAGCTCTTCAAAATCTGCGCTCGGTTCGGGAGCAGGAAACACTGGAGATTTCCTTCTATTAAATAATGCAGTCAACGCGACAAATTATATAGACCCCGATGTCAACGATCAGGATATGGTTGGAAACGGATAAAAGCAGCCGCTCTGCAAAGAGAGGGCTGCTTTTTAGTCATTTTTTCTTTTTTCGTTCATTTGATTTCTTTGTTTTGATCAGCTTCTCAGGCGGCTGTTTTCTGATCCATTTGACAAACCGGGCAAGCTCTGGATCGCTTCTGAGTTCAGCCATTTTGTTTAAACGTACAGCGAGCTCTTGATTGGTATATAAGGCATGAATCTGTTTATGGCAAGGAATACAGAGCATCGCTGTCGGCAAAAACGTTCCGCCTTCCTCTTTCGGTGTGAGATGATGCTCTGTCAGCTGGACATCGCTCCGGCCGCACAGCTCACATATTCCGGCAGTCTGCTTTGCCATTTCCGCTCCTCCCTTACATCAACTCAAGTGATACCCGCGTACCGCGGCCGCTCGGTTCAGCCGGATGGACAATCAGCTTTTTCGGAAGCCGTGCACGCAGTTCCTGCACATGGCTGATGACACCGACAGCCAGATTGTCTGACTGAAGTTTTTCCAAGGCCGTTACAACCGTATCAAGCAGATCTTGATCCAGTGTGCCGAAGCCTTCATCTAAGAAAAAGAACTGAAGCGGGTATTCCCCGCGAAGCTGGATCTGCGCAGACAGCGCAAGAGCAAGTGAAAGCGAGGTGAGGAAGGTCTCTCCTCCAGACAAACTGGAAACCGGGCGTCTTACGCCTCCATTCGCGTCATCCCGCATCACGAAGCCGCCTTCTGAATCTACTTCGATGGCATAGCGCTGTCTTGTCAGCATACTGAGTCTTGCTGAGGCGTCCCTCGCTACGCTTTCAAGCTGCTCCTCAGCTAAAAATTCGACGAAGGTATTGCCTTTAAACACAGCTTGCAGCTTGTCCAGCCTGTCGATATGCGTCTGCCATTTTTTCAGTTCAGCTTCAATTTCATTAAACCGTTTATGATGGTCGCGAATGACAGCCAGTGCTTTTGCTGCCGCGCCTTTTTCCTCTATAGCAGCGCCAAATGCGTCCTCAGCTTCTTGTAATGCTGCAACGGTTTCGTTCCATTCGCTCTCTGATAAAGCTCTGCCGTCAAGTATCTCTGCTACTCGTTTTAAGTTTGCAGCATTTTGCTTCAGTTTATCCATAAACTGGTCTATGCCGGTTTTCATCTTTTCAAGTTCATCGGCTGGGATCAGACTTTGTTCAACCTCCTCAGTCCGGGTAAAGCAGGTGTTTTTGGCATGCTCAAGCCAAGCAGCTTTTGCTTTTTCCAATCTGCCCTTCGCCTCTTGAAGAGTGAGCTCGCTTGCCGAAGCGCGGCTTTTCGCCTGGTTGAGCTTCATTTGGGCGCTTTGCAGTTCTTCATATAAAGATTGTTCTTTTTCCTTTAACAGCTTTAGATCCTGCTGGACAGAGCGGAGTTTGATTTGAATCGAATCTCCTTTTGCATAATCTCCGAGTTCGTGCTCATAATCAGCTATCACGCTCTTGATGCGTTCAGCCGCATAATGAAGCTCCAGCTTTTCCCGTTCAAGCCGGTGTCCAGATTCCTGCAGTTTTTCCTTTTGTGCTTCATGCTCAGCAAGAAACGCGATACTCTTCTCAATTCGTTTTTCACATTCTTCTGCAGCCCGGTCCTTTTCTTCAATGGCTTGCTGCCATTTTTCTGCTTCGTCCACAGATTGATTCTGAAATGCTTCTTTAAACATGTTCAGACTGCTGTCCATTGAGGATTGAAGCTCAGTGATGATGCTTTCAATACGGTCAGCTTCTCTTTTTTCAAAACCGATTTTTTCATTAAGCTGCTCGGCCTTTTTTAAAGACTCCTGATAGGCGCCGATCATTTGTGCCATTCGTGTCTTAACAGAAAGAATGTCCTGCTTGATTCGTTTCCATTCAAATTTGGCAGTTTCAAATACTTCATACACCGGCTGATTTTCGAAGGAAGCTGCCGCTTCAAGGTTCTGCGCTTGAATTGTCTGCAAAAACGGACACTGTTCAATAAAGCGCGTGGATTGTTCTTCAAGCGTAATTTTGGCTGAAAGAATCTCCTGGCTGAGAGCTGCAGCTTCCGTCAATAACACATCTGTCCGTTTGATGTCCTCTTCAAGATGGCTGTCGGCTTCATACGTTTCATGTACTGAGGCAGATGGATCATGATCGGTTGAACCGCATACCGGACAAGGCTTTCCGGCAGTCAGCTTTTGGGCTAACTCTTTTGTCAGCAGTGCCACCCTTGCTTTTTCACGCTGTAAGTGAAGCGTGTGTTGACTCTTTCTAGTCTCTTCCGTCATACGTGTTAATGAGCGTTCCGTTTCGCACACCAAATGGTACACAGTTTGAACTGCCTCATATGCCTGAATGATATTGTTTTCTTCTGCTTCCGTCTTTTGAACGAGTGTATTCTTCTCTTCATTTATCTTCTGAAGCACGAGGTTCAATTCGTCACTTCGTTTTTTCTCTTTTTTGATTTGCTCCTCGGTTTGTCTGATGCGCAATGCCATTTCTGCGGCCTGCTGGCAGCTTTTTCGCTCATCGGATGTCACCTGCAGGGATTTGAGCTGCTGTTTCAATTCTGTCTGTCTGTTTTGCCCTCGTGTCAGGCGGTCTGTTACGGTCTCTAATTCATTCATGACAGATTGAAGAGCCTCTTCTTTCTGTCGGAGGTCAGCCTTTTTGCGCTCTTCCTCTTGCTTGGCCTCACTCAGTTTGATTTCGATTTCCTGCAAGCGTGAAAGCTGTTCCTGTTTGGTTAAAAGCTCAGGCTCTTTCTCGCTTTTATGCTGGCGCCACGCTTCATACTCTTCATGTTTTTGCTGAAAGAAAGCTGTCCGGTCTGCTAAATCCTTTTGGGCTAGCGTTTGTTCCTTTTCAGCTTGTTCCTCATGCTGGATCGCTTCTGCGTACCGGTCCGCATAGGGCTTAAGAGCTGCTGCTGTTTCTGCTTCCAGCAGGCGTTTTTGCATGCTGTCTATATGCGGCTGTTCTTCTGCGAGACGTTTTTCCTCTTCTTCATAAGCGGATTTTTCCTTTTGGACATTCCAAATCTCCTGATGCTCTGTAAACCGCTCCTTCGCCTGATCACGGTTCTTCCTCATCGCTTCCAGCCGGGCTTCAGCTTGTTCGAGAGCTTTTTCAGCCTGCTCAACTGCCTCTGAGCTCGCCTCACCGAGACCGGACTGTTCAGCAAGCATTTCATTTTTTCTCGCATTGGCTTCCTGCGCCTGCCGTCTCAGCTTTTTCACAAGCCTGTCTCCATATTGCTCCAAATTAAATAAACGCTGAAGCATATGCCTGCGCTCTGCCCCTTTTAAAGACAGAAATTCAGCAAACTTCCCTTGGGGCAGCACCACCGCTCTCGTAAAATCGTCGATCGTCAGCCCCAAGAGCTCCTCCACTCTTTTATTCACTTCGCTGGCTTTATCAGCCAGCACCGTATGCTCATCCTTGATTTCGATGAAGCGGCAAAGTGCCGTTTTTACCTTCATTTCATCCGTTCTCTTAAACACACGCTCGACTTTGTATGAGATTTGGTGATTCGTCTGAAGCGCAAAGGTAAAGGAAACAGACAGCGTATCTTCCGCCTGGTTTAAGATACCGTGCGTATTATTCGCCGCCCGTTCCACCTTTCCGTATAAAGCAAGCGTCATTGCGTCGAGAATAGAGGATTTACCACTTCCTGTCGGGCCGAAAATGCCGAAAACACCGGCACCGGAAAGGCCTTCAAAATCTATCGTCTGCTCCTCTCTAAAGCTGTGGAGCCCCTTAATGCTTAAGGCGATCGGCTTCATTTCGCATCCTCCTCCTCAACGCCTGATGCAAGCTCTAAAAACAGCTTCACCATTTCTTCATCCGGCACCGCACCACCAGTTTGTTTTTCATAAAATTTCTTAAAGCGGTCCTCGATTGAGACATGTTTAACCTCGATCCGTTCCCGGTCTTTGTTTTGTTCTTCAAAAACCGGCCTGATATGGATAAAGCCCGGGTGCGCCTTCCGCAGCCTGTGAATCTCTTCAAGTGACAGCTGGTCCGCGACACGGATTTCCAGGTCAATCCAAGCATTCTGATCTCTGCCTTCATCCAGCCAGCTATATACCTCACTCAATCCATTTGCCGCTTTCCACTTCACAAGTGGCTTGCCGCTTGATAATAACACCTCTTGCCAAGTGGCCTCTTCCCCAGGCTTTGCGTCCACAATCGTCACTGATTTAGCGTAGCCCGCTTCAGAAAAGCTGTAGGCGAGCGGAGATCCTGAATAACGCGCAAGCGTCCGCGCCCGCTTGATCGTTTGCGGTCGATGCAAATGGCCGAGTGCAACGTAAGCGGCATCTGCCGGCAGGCTTTCAGCAGCCACCGTGTATGCACCGCCGACTTCAATCGGCCGCTCTGAATCGGTTTGGTTTCCGCCTGCCACATAAATATGGCTGGCGGCAACCTTCACTGCATCGTTCCGGAACCGGCTTGTCATATGCTCAAACGCCTGCCTGATTTTCACATCATAGTGATCACGGAGCAGCTTTTCATCAAACGTATCGGATAGCACTTCATTTAACCGCGCTTCAGATGGGTACGCCAGTGCTCCAACCGCCAAAAGCTCTCCTGCTGAAGGCACTTCAATATGAATCGGCTCTGTTGTCGGATAACCGATTAAATGAATGCCGTTTTCATGTGTCAGCGGTGAAGCGGCGGACAAACGGTCAGGATTATCGTGGTTTCCGGCAATGACAACGATCGGGCGCTTTCCTCTGTCGCTAAGCGCAGACAGGGTCTCATAAAACAGCTGCTCGGCTAAAGCTGGCGGGTTTACGGTGTCAAATGCATCCCCCGCCATTACAATGGCATCGATCTGCTCATCCTTTACAATCGTATTCAGTTCATCCAGCACATCGGCCTGTTCACTCAGCCTGCTTCTTCCTTCAAGCGTTTTTCCAAGATGCCAGTCAGCCGTATGTAAAATCCGCAAATGCTTTCACCTCTCTTTTATATAGAAAACGAGACCCGCTCCGCCTGAAATTCCGGAGCTTATGGATCTCGCTATAATGTCAGAATGTGCCCTCCGTCAAAGAAATAAAGCGCACATCCCTTTACCTTTGTTTTTGCAATTTGCTCCACTGCCTTCGTGTACAGCTGAATTTGCGTTTCATATCGTTTCTTCAAGATCGGGGCCGCTCCTTCAAATCCATGCTGGAATTTGCCCTCAATCCGGTCCGACTTATAATCCAATAGATATAATCCGTCCTCAGTTTCATAGAGACAGTCAATGATACCCTGCACTAAAAGCGGCTCATCTGCCTCCTTTGCATCAGGATAGATCTCCTTGGCCGGAAGCGCTAAGCTGAATGGTATTTCCCGGTCCTTCCACTTAGCACCGATCAGCTGTCCGCCGATTTCTGTATGGAAAAATTGCACGATTTCTTCTATATCAATAGCGTCTTTTTGTTCTTCAGTGAGAAGCTCTTTTTCATAAAGCCTGTGAACCGTCTGCTCAGCTTCTTCTATCGACGGCACATGTGACAGCTGGATATGCTGCATAACCGTATGCATGGCAGTCCCTTTCTCTGCCGCTGTCAGGCCTTTTTTCATCATAAAAGCGGGACGTCTGTACAGAATGCTTCCGTCAGCCGGTTTTACAGGGGCCCTGCCGCTGTATTCATCCTCGTACTCTCTTTTTCTTTTGATCTCAGAAACCGATTGCTTTGTCCGAATTTGCGTCACCTCGTGATGCGGGTATGTCCAGCTCAGCTGCTCGCGGGCTTTTTCATCAAACGCAAACGAGCCGGGAACTGGTTCACCTCGGCGGATCGCTTCTAGGCGCTCGCTTTTTTCTTCCATTCTTTCTTCCAGATCATCATCAAGCAAATCATAGGAATGGATCATTTGAACGGCAAAACGAGCCGGGTGATCTGAGATGTCAGCGTGTGCTGGCACACCAGCCAAATCCCCCAAGTCTCTGTGCCTGGCAAGAGCCGGGCCGATGAAATCTAGATACGTTTTCGCCTGATAGCGGTCAAATTCCGGCAGAAGCCAATCAGTTTGGGACGCGGATTCCTGCCATTTTGCAAGCTGTTTCTGATGATCCTTACATGAGCCAATCAGAAACAGCTTTTCCTTCGCTCTCGTTAATGCAACATAGAGAACACGCAATTCCTCTGACAGCAGCTCCCTGCGCATTTTTTTCTTCATCGCAATGAGCGGAAGTGTCGGATAGCTGACGCGTAATTGCGGATGAATATACTTCGTGCCAAATCCGAGCTCCTTATCCAGCAGGTACGATTTATTTAAATCCATCATGTTGAAATTCCGGCCGAGACCTGCTGCAAACACGACTGGAAATTCGAGCCCTTTGCTGCTGTGGATCGTCATTAAGCGGACAACATCCTCCTGCTCGCTGAGCGCTCTCGCCGTACCAAGATCATCGCCCCGCTCCTGCATGCGTTCGATAAACCGCAGGAAACGGAACAAGCCGCGAAATGCCGTTGATTCATATTGGCGCGCCCTGTCATAAAGAACACGCAAATTGGCCTGACGCTGTTTTCCGCCCGGCATCCCGCCGACATAATCCATATATTTGGTGTCGCGGTACACTTCCCAAATCAGCTCAGATACTGAGTGGTTTTTCGAAAACGCGCGCCATTTTTGCAGATGTCCGTAAAACGTATTTAACTTTTGATAAAGCTCATCGTTCCGGTCACCAGCAGCCAGGTAGTCTTTCATCGCCTCATAGTACGGCGCTTTTTTATTTTCAAGCCGGATCAAAGACAGCTCGTTTTCATCTGCTCCGACAATCGGTGAGCGCAGCACAGAGGCAAGCGGTATATCCTGATACGGATTATCGATTACCTTCAGCACAGAAAGCGCGACGGCGACTTCGACCGCTTCGAAATAGCCTGACGTCAAATTGGCGTAAACCGGTATGCCCTGTGCTCTCAGCTCCTCCATGATTTGCGGAGCCCACGGCATCGAACGGAGCAAAATCACGATATCTCGGTATTGAATATTGCGATGTGTTTTCTTTTTTCCGTCATACACCTTAAATGGCGATGAAATCAGCTTGCGAATTTCCTTAGCGATGGCTTTTGCCTCAAACTGCACCGTTTCAAGCTCTTCTGCTTCCTCGCTTGCATCCGTATCTTCTGCGTTGTCGATCAGCAGCAGCTCTGTTTCCGTCTCGTCATTGTCCGGATACGCTGCACCAAGCTTCAGCTCAGCCTGCTCGTCATAATCGACCTCACCGATTTTGCCGCCCATCAGCTGTTTAAATAAAAAGTTTGTGCTGTCTAAAATATCAGCCCGGCTTCGGAAATTTTTATTTAAGTCGATTTTCCGCCCCGTGCCTTCTCCGCTCTCTGTAAATCGTTTGTATTTAGAAAGGAAAAGAAGCGGCTCCGCAAGCCTGAATCGATAAATCGACTGTTTGACATCTCCTACCATAAACAGGTTACCGGTCTCCTCCGGCCCGCTTGTGACAAGCTGCAGAATCGACTCCTGCACGAGGTTGGTATCCTGATATTCATCAACGAGCACCTCATGAAACTGTTCCTGATAAAACCTCGCAGCCTCGCTCGGCTCACGTTCACCTTTGTCATTCTCAGCTGTCAAAATCGCTAAACAGTAATGCTCCAAATCAGAAAAATCGATGATTGATTTTTCCTGTTTCGCAGCTTCGAATCGTTTTCCATAGCTGATGACAAGCTGTACGAGCGTTTCAATGACAGTCTTCATCTCGGCTAGGCTTTTCAAGTGCTGTTCAGGACTTCGCGTGAAGTAGTCGGTTTTGAGCTTTTCAAGCAGTTTTTTTGCGCCGTTTCTCAAATCTGTCGCCTCATCAAGGAGCGCTGGATCGAACTCATCCCCTTTTACTGCTTTGGCACGCTTAAAAGAGACCGCGGGCACCCGCTTATATAGTTCACTGAAATCGTCCTGATGCTGAATCAGTTCATCAATCTGCGCAAGATCATCAAGAAAATTGTCAGCACGCGGCGCCGGGCCGCCCGGCGCTTTCGTCAGCTCAAGCGCACGCAAGAGCTTTTCCTTCGCCCCGTTAAGCACCATTGCAATATCTTCTTTGACATATTGATAAAACGGCAGCTCCTCGATGGCGCTCTTTTCTGATACATCATACAAATGAACAAAGCTTTCCAGCCACGCCTCGGGGTTGGGATGGGATCGGGAATACTCGTACACCTGTTTAACGAGAAATTGCAGGTCCAGATCGTGCCGGTCTGTCGTATAGCGGTCAACAAGCTCAAAAAATGCCTTTTCACCCTTTGCATATTCGTCTTCAAACAGCTCGTCAAGCACTTCATCACCGAGCAGCTCGCCTTCCGTCTGATCAGCTATCCGAAAGCCCGGATCAAGATCGATCAAGTAGTAATATTTCTTCAGCACTTGCAGGCAAAAGGAATGAAGCGTCGAAATGCTGGCCCGGTTTAAAAGAGACAGCTGGCGTCTGATATGCAGCGAGCCGGGTCGCTGTACAAGCTCTTTTTCCAAGGCTTCTGCGATTCGGTGCTTCATCTCTGCCGCTGAGGCGTTTGTAAATGTCACAACAAGAAGACGGTCTACATCTATTGGGTTTTCCTCCGCGGTGATTTTCCGAATCATTCGTTCAACGAGCACAGCGGTTTTACCAGAGCCCGCAGCCGCTGCCACAAGAATATCCTGGCCGGTTGAAACAATGGCATTCCATTGGTCATCTGTCCATGTGCTGTCTGCCGGTTTAGGAATGTTCATTGCCATCCGCCTCCTTTTTTATCCACTCAAGTATTGTCTTGTCCTTTTCAGCCTTTAATGGGCGATACTCGTTTTCTTCCAGTGATTCATCAAATTGGCATACTGATTTGAACGCACAGTATGTGCACGGCGTCTTGTTCTTCATTTTGTACGGCTCAATGGATACGCGCCCGTCGGTGATTTGTTCGCCCGCTTCCTGGAAGGTGCGGCGCACATGCTTTGTCAAAAGATCAAATTCCTTTTCACCGACTGCTGCCGAGTCTGATCTAAGAGATCCGTCTTTTTTCAAGCCGGCGTTTATGATATTTGACCGTCCCTCTTGAAGGGTTGTATCCATGAGGCGAACCACTTCCTGATCACCGAGGAGCAAGCCCTTCATTTTAAATTTCTTAAAAATTTCCTGTTCAATCTCGTCAAGCCCAAGCGGGAGATTAGATTGAATCATCGGGTCATGAATATGGAAATACAGCACTCCGGCAGGCGTCGCCCTCATCCCGAGCCAGTCAGCTGAATGTGTAATCGATAAATCAAGGTACGTCAGCATTTGCAGTGCCAATCCGTAATATACTTCCGCTAAGTCAAGGCCTTTGTCGCTTGATTTATAATCGACAATCCTGAGGAGCAGGCCTTTTGAGCTTTCAGCCTTATCAACACGGTCAATTCGCCCGACGAGTTCCATCGTACAGCCGTTTTTCAGTTGAAAGGTCAGCGGCGGAAGCGGCCCTTTTCCTCCAAAGCCCAGTTCAAGCCCGATCGGTACGAATCCGCTCGCTTTCGCATGCTCGCTTAAAATGCCGGACACACGTGTCACAATTTTTTGCAGTTTTTCCTTCACATAATAATGCCGGTTTGAGCTGAGCAGAATTTCCTTTTGCAGTTTCGGTGCCAGCCGTTCTACCGCATCATAGGAAAACAGCTCGCACTGCTCCTTCGTTAAATCGCGCCAATCCAGCTTTTGCTCACGCAGCCTGTCTGAAATCAGCTTTAAGCTGGAATGAAACAGCTGGCCGATATCCGGTGCTTCAAGCTTGAAGAATTGCCGTTCCTTCAAATGCAGCCCGTGTGACGCAAAATGGGAAAACGGGCATGCGTTAAAGGTTTCCATTCTCGATACACTGCCCTGAATGCGTTCACCATAGAGCTGTCTCGACACGCTGCGTTCAAGCTGCTTCACTTCATTCCGGAAAAACAGGCTTGAGAACAGCTTTTTCGACTGCAGCCTGTCCGGCTCACTCATCAGCACATTGTACGTGCTCCACCAGACGTCGCTGATGTCGTATTCCCGTGTCCATAACCTGAGCTGGCTCGCGGTAAAGGACTGTGCCACGCTTTTATTCACGACATACATCAGCTGCTCCTCATCGCTGACCTGCTCAGGTTCATTTGTCAACAGGCGCTCCTTATGATGCGGAAACAGTTCTTCCAGCCGTTTAACGATAATCGACGGCAAAAGCGTTTTTCCTTCCGCATCAGCAATCGGATACGATACGTAAAGCCGGTCAGACGGACTTGAAAACGCCATGTAGATGAGGAAATGCTCATCAAGCAAACGCTCCCGTCCGCCTGAGGATAGCTCAACCCCAATCGTTTTCAGCCATTCCCGGTCATCATCCGACAGGACCCCGTTTTCATCAGGGCGTGCCGGCAGAACGCCGTCGTTTGCCCCGAGCACAAAGGTGCAGGAGGTGCCATACATTCTGGACAAATCCATATTGCCGACAAACACCTGGTCAAGCGCAGGCGGAATTAGAGAAAATGTAAGCGACTCCGCTCCGGCTTCTATCATTTGCTGAAACAAATCAAGAGAAATCTCATCATCTCCCATCATTTCAACAAACTCCTCAAGCAGCTGAATGACTGCGTCCCACGCCTGCTGATGCTGCTGCGCTTCAATGATTCTGCCGTCATCCTCAGCACGCTGCCTTTCCTGATCCAGCTTCAGCGGCACATCCGTCTCTTCTAAATAACGATAGAGCGCCTCCGCCTTCTCTTGAACCGTCTTCGCTTTTTTCATGCGTTTTTGAAGCTGAAAAAGCGGCGGAACAATCCAATCGCGGGTGTCATTCAACATGTTTTCCATTTCGATTTCCTGATCAGTCTGCGCAAAATCATCATCCAATGACACAAAACGCCTGTATTGGAAACGATCGCCCTTTGTCCAGCGGTCGCCTTTAATACCATAGGCGATACAGTAATTTTCGAGCTGATCGACCTGTTCTCTCACTTTGGCCTTCGGTTCATTGAGCGGGAATAGCAGTTCGGTTTTCACGCAGCGAAACACCGCTTCATAACGCCAATTCCCTTTCAGAACATCAAGGCTTGACCGGATAAATTCAATTAACGGATGGTTCAGCATAGATGCTTTTCCGTCAATGAAATAAGGAATCTCGTAATCTGCGAAAACTTCCTTTACCATATCCTTGTAGTCTTCCGGCTGGCGCGCAAGAATTGCTACATCCTTATAGCGATATCCCTTCTCTCTGACTAGGGCGTGAATTTCCCGGGCAATGCCTTCCAGCTCAGCTCGTCTGTTTGCGGCCTGCATTACAGTAAGGGCTTCTTGTTTTTCTGCGTATGGAACGGCCGGACGCGCTTCATACTGTGCCTCTAGATGCGCCAATTCCGGCGTCTTTGTATGCCGCACAGTCCCGCTCAGCTCTTTATACGTAATGTCCAAATTCAGTTCCTTCGCCTTCTGATGCAGGCGGTAATAGGTTTTCCCCGTCATTCTGAACAATTCCAGTTCATGCGGCTCCCGCTCATATGACGGCTTGTCCGCTGTGAGCGAAAACGTGATATGCTCCGCATGAACCATAAGCTGCTCCAACACCCTGAATTCCTGCGGTGTAAACTGATAAAAGCCATCCACATAGATATGGGCGCCTTTTATATCTTCCGCAAGCGGGATATGCTCTGCCAGCAATGTCAAATAATCCTCAGAGTGAAGATATTGGTCTGCGAGGCTTTTTTCCATTTGCTGATACAGAATTGATAAGTCATGGAGCTTTTCAGATAAAACACGTTCTCCGCGATACTCAGAAGCCGTTCCGCTTTCCGCCATCCGGCGGATATCCTCCGGTTCCAGACAATAGCGCTTAAACTCTGTCAGCATCCGCTCAACCTGTGCGGTAAACCCGCTTTTGTCACTCGCTTTTTGATAGACTTTGAACTCCTGTTTATGCTCCTCAATGAGCTTCCGCAGGAGCATTTGTACGCCGGTGCTCGTCAGAAACGGCCTGCTCATTCCTCCCGTATGCTGGAGGACGCGCCAGGCCAATCGTGAAAAACTGAACACTTGAGCGCGTATCATCCCGCCCATATCTGGCGTTTTAGCAAGCTCGTATTCCATTAAAAACGTCATTTGATCCGGGACTAGAAAAATGATCGGCTTCCCGAATGGAGCCCGGCGCAATTCATCCTGAATGCTGTTGATGATCAGCTTCGTTTTTCCACTCCCGGACCTGCCTACTAAAAACTCTGCTCCCAAATTAGAAGACCCCTCTCTTTTTATCTCTATATATTTTATCGAATGTTGACGAAAATGACCAATCTGATCTATTGGTAAAAACGGCCTTTTCACATATAAAAAGCTGATTATCTCCGCACATCTCTCCCTGCCCAACATATACTTTTACAGAAGCCCAATTCCTAAGAATGGAGTTGAATCCCCTTGCATTACAGCTACTATCCCTATCCGGTGCCATACAGGGAAGATCCTGTTTTGATTCGGAATTTGCAGAAGGCCATCAACGGAGAATTCAGTGCAATTCAATGCTACCGCAAGCTTGCCGAACTCGCCCACAGCGATGAGGTCAGAAAACAGATTGAAGAAATCAGGCGTGACGAGATTCGCCACCTCCGTGAATTTTCCACACTGTATGGTTCAATTACCGGCAAACACATCATGCCGAAACAAACGGAAGAATGCCCGGACAATTTCACAAGAGGACTGGACGCCGCTTTTAAAGATGAACAAGAAACCGTCGACTTTTACTTGCGTTCGGCCGAGGAAACGTCAAACTTAAAAGCGAAAGGCGTCTTTACGCGCGCAGCACGTGATGAACAAAATCACGCTGTCTGGTTCCTATACTATCTGGCCAAACGTTAGATATACCCGTTTTAGGGTATATGTACATATCTCCTCAGCTAAAAACACATTCCTCCGTTTTTTTCAAATGCAGCCGGGAAACATAAAACCATATACTGCCATACAGGGGGAATCAACCATGGAGCAATATTCTGAAGCTTGTATTGAGGCTTGCATCGATTGTATGAAGGCTTGCAATCATTGTTTCACTAAATGCTTGGAAGAAAGCGTGCAGCATCATCTCAGCGGATGCATCCGGCTTGACAGGGAATGCGCGGATATTTGCGCGCTGGCGGTCAAAGCCATGCAAACGGACAGCCCGTTTATGAAAGAAATTTGTGCACTTTGCGCCGATATTTGTGAAGCATGCGGCACTGAATGCGGAAAGCACGATCATGATCATTGCCAAGCATGTGCGAAAACCTGCTTCACCTGTGCTGAACAATGCCGCAGCATGGCAGCGTAAAAAAGAGGGTTCAAAAAAGAACCCTCAGGCTGTCGAGAAAATCTCGACAGCCTTTATTTTTCCCTTAAAATATCAATTCCCCTGTAATAAAATAAAAGAAAGACTGAAAAGGACGGTGTCTTTCTCATGTTCCACACAAGAAACTCTTC
>NZ_JAXCHE010000013.1:0-78686 GCF_037027505.1 Bacillus sp. 204(2023)
TCTGTCCGCTCGACTTGCATGTATTAGGCACGCCGCCAGCGTTCGTCCTGAGCCAGGATCAAACTCTCCGATAAATGGATCACAGGTTAAGTTCACCGCATCCTGCGGCGACACCTGTGTGACCTGCGTCGTGCAGGTCCTAGTTTGACTGACTACGCACATCGCTGTGCGATTTATAAAAATGAATTAACAGGTACGTTTTGTCTTGTTTAGTTTTCAAAGATCATTTCGTTACTTCTCAATGAAGCAGCTTTACTAATATAACATTCAGCTTCTTTTTTGTCAACAACTTTTTTCAAGTTGTTTTGAAGCATCTAGTTTGTGTCCGCTGTGCATCAGCGACGTTTAATAATATAACACCTGTATTTATTTATTGCAATAGTTTTTTTAAAAAAATCTATAAAACAAATAAACTATAATCCTCGCCATGATTTCTAAAGCGTGTGTATCATATAACTTTCTTAAAAGAACATATACATCAGTCATGTGATCTTGTTGTTTTTTTCGTTTTCTTGTATAGTAGAAACGAACTAAATACTGATGACCACAAGGGGAGCATTAAAGCTGAGAGTGAGCGGTTTCGTTCTGACCCTTTGAACCTGTTAGTTAACGCTGGCGTAGGGATGTGGCAAAGTCAAATGAATTGCAGATCGTAAAGCAGTGCGTGGAACTTTTCTCATCCTTCCGCGTGCTGCTTTTTTGTTGTCCTTTTGGTTGTCTGTCAATGGAAGGAGATAGATATGAATCAATCTAAGCAACTGGTTCGCCTTATTGAAATTGCCATTATGACAGCGGCAGCCGTTATTTTAGACATTGTCTCAGGAATGTTTCTTAGCATGCCTCAAGGAGGCTCGGTCTCCATCATGATGATTCCGATCTTTTTAATTTCGTTTCGCTGGGGTGTCAAAGCAGGTCTTACTACAGGTTTGTTGACAGGTCTAGTACAAATAGCAATCGGAAACTTGTTTGCTCAACATCCTGTACAGCTATTGTTAGATTACATTGTCGCTTTCGCAGCAATCGGCATAAGCGGCTGTTTCGCTTCTTCTGTCCGTAAAGCCGCTGTATCAAAAACAAAAGGGAAATTGATTGTTTCAGTGGTCAGCGCAGTTTTCGTCGGCAGTTTGCTGCGCTATGCCGCGCATGTCATTTCAGGAGCTGTGTTTTTCGGCAGCTTTGCTCCAAAAGGAACGCCGGTATGGATTTATTCTTTAACTTATAATGCGACTTACATGGTTCCTTCATTCATTATTTGTGCAATTGTCCTATGTTTATTATTTATGACAGCACCCCGTTTGCTTAAAAGTGACAAAGCGTAAAAGTGACAATCCCCCAGCGAATTCCGCTGGGGGATTGTTCGTTATCTGTTAAGAAGTGTTTTTAAAGCTGAAAGATCCGGCCAGCCAAGACCTACTTCTTTCAGTCTTACTCCGGCAATTTCAAAGTTGTCCTCCGCTACTCTTTCAGGTGAATAGGCCTGATAAAATATAATCGAGGGATTCTCCTCAATAACCCAAACAAACATACTTGAAAATCCATGTTGAAGCAAAAACTCCGCTCCTTTTGCTAAGAGCGCCCTGCCTGCACCTTGCCGCTGGCGCTCTTCCACAAGATAAATAGCGTATAACTCGCCGTCATAGCCTTCTTGTTCAGAGCGAATAGGTCCAAATGAAGCAAAGCCGAATACTGAACCCATTTCGTCCTGAGCAACAAATACTCCCTTTAACGAGCGACTTTTCCATTTGTCTTCAAATTCCTTATAGTTCAGGCTGTTTAAATAATCAATCGGGATAATTTCGTGGTATGTTGTCCTCCAGCTGTCTACATGCACTTTTGCAATGTCCTTTATATCCTCTAACTTCGCTTCACGTACAGTTACCATACGGTTCTGCCCTTTCCTTACTCTGATTTTTGGATCGTTTTGGCTTCTTTGATTTCATTTGTTAATTCATTAATGCTTTGTTTTACGTTTCCTTTTCCTGAAAAGTTCTCAAGCATTTCTTTTACATCAATTCCTGAGGATGCTTTTAAACTTTCTTGCAGACTTGACATTAAGTTCGTCGCATAGCTGGTTACTTTGTTTGCTCCGCTTGATTCACCGCCTCCTCCTGTATCGACAACGGTGATTTTATCAATATTTGAAAGAGGTGCCGCTGCTTGTTTCGCGTATTCCGGAAGCATTTTGACAATCATATCGAAAATCGCCGCCTGCCCGTACTGTTCAAAGGCAGCCGCAATTTTCTCTTTTGCTTCCGCTTCTGCAAGACCTTTCAGGCGGATAACCTCTGCCTCTGTCTCTCCTTTCGCTTTTTCCGCTTCTGCTTTTGCTAGCCCGTCAATTCTTACTTTTTCCGCCTCAGCCTTTGCCATTGCTTCAATACTGTACTTCTTGGCATCGGCTTCCGCGAGCTGTTTGGCTTTCTCTGCTGCTGCGGACTGCTCAACAGAATAACGGTCTGCATCGGCTTTTTTCTTTACCTCTGAGTCGTATTGACGTTCACGGCGAAGAATTTCTTTTTCTTCTAGTTCTATTTGTTTTTGGCGTTCGATAATTTTAACCTGCATTTCCTGCTCTGTGACTTGCTGGCGCGCTCTGGCAGTCTCTAAATCATATGCTTGGTCGGCATTCGCTTTTGCCGTATCTTGTTCTCTGCGGAATTCAGCCATTTTGAGCTGATTGAGTTTTTCAGCTTCAGCGATTTCCGTCGCTCGTTCAAGTTCTGATTTTTTTGCGTCTTTATCGGCTTCTGCCCGCTTAATTCGGGTTTCTTTATCAGCCTCTGCTGTTGCGATATCAGCATCGCGTTTTACTTGGGCAATTCTCGGTTTCCCTAATGATTCAAGATAACCGTTTTTATCACGAACATCTTTAATGGTAAACGAGACGATTACAAGCCCCATTTTCGCGAGATCCTGTGAAGCGACACGCTGCACCTCTTGAGAGAATTTTTCTCTGTTTTTATAGATTTCTTCTACTGTCATTGAGCCGAGAATGGAACGAAGGTGGCCTTCTAAAACCTCCCGCGCTTCCTGCTCACGGTCGTCTTTTGATTTCCCTAAAAATTGTTCGGCTGCTGTTGCGATTTCTCCTATAGAACCGCCGATTTTAATAATCGCAGTTCCATCGGCCATTACTGGCACTCCTTGTTCTGTATAGACTTCAGGTGTCGAAACATCGAGTTTGCTTGATAATAAGCTTAGCGGCTCTGCCTGCTGGAAGACGGGAAGGACAAAGGTTCCTCCGCCACGGACGATTTTAATACGGTTGCCGCTTTCATCGACATGAACATTTTTATTCCCCAGATAGCTCCCTGTTACAATTAACGCTTC
Organism: Bacillus sp. 204(2023); assembly: GCF_037027505.1. NCBI lineage: Bacteria > Bacillati > Bacillota > Bacilli > Caryophanales > Bacillaceae > Bacillus > Bacillus sp. 204(2023). Next base: position 3,331 of record NZ_JAXCHE010000013.1, read on the forward strand.
ATCAGGCCCTGCTGTACGATACTTCGTAATAAACACAGCTATTAGTGCAATTAATAAAAAAAATACAACTCCGATGATCATTATAATCGGCATTGTCATATCATATTCCTCCTTTTATGTTAAGTGGGTTCATGCGGAGTAACCGAAAGAACTCCGTTGTTAATATCTACGACTAACACCGTTGTCCCGTAACTGATCTGCTGATTATCAAAACTGACCGCTGACTTTGAAATGGTGCCTCCTATCCCTTCTATGACCACTTCACCAAACCCGTCAACCGGAACAGCTGTAATCACTTTACCGAGTCTTCCTCTGAGATCATCTTCTCTATATGCCAATGATTCTTCTGCAGAAGATAATGGTACCAGTACAAAGATGTGAAGCAATATCACCATCAGGATCGAAAGGATGCAAGATAAAAGCGCAATCAGCAAGCTTGACAGAGGCAATACAAGCTCTCCTATATATCCGCCAGCTGAAAAACATGTGAAAAATGAGAGTACTAATGTCGGATTAAGAAACGGAATGCCTTCTGACAGCCCTGCAAATACATCTCCGAAAAACAGGAATAACAGCGTAAGGCTGCCCGCAATGATCAGCGTATAAAGATAAATTGTTTGTATAGGTACTCCAAGTAACTCCAATTTCCTCATCCTTTCTTCATCAATGCATTGATGAACGGCTGCCGTTACCATTTATACGAGACACCACGGGAAAAGTTTCAAAATTTTAAGACAAATAACCCATTTGAAGTGCTTTATAAATGATAATTGCTTATATATATGGTAATGTCATTTTAGGAGGAGATATGATGAGTATCTTTAATGAAGCCAGATTAGAAACGTGGAACGAATTGAAAGGACTTTCTGACGAAAAGCTGAACCAAAAGCCTTCTGCTGAAGAATGGAGCATACGGGAAGTTCTTGACCATTTGAAAAAAATCGATATGACCGCACAAAAAATGTTGAAGGAACGTGTAAAGGACGCTCCGATTAAAGAAATTGAAGAAAAACCGCTTGAGGTAGCACAGGACAGAAATAATAAACGGAAAGCCCCGAGTCATCTTGAGCCTGCGCATGATTTTATTTCAGGCAGCCAAATGAAACGTGAGCTTGATGTGGTAAGAGAGCAGCTGACTGCTGCGATTGCCTCTCTGAAAGAAGAAGATTTTGAAAGAGTGCTTCCGCATCCTGTGTTTCAAGAGCTGACTGTCAGACAGTGGATCGATTTTATCGGCCATCATGAAAAACGGCATCTCAGCCAAATGAAAGAAATTAAAGAAAAGATAGAAAGGGCCTGATTTCATCAGACCCTTTCTGCTTTTCGTTTGACTTTTCGCTGATAGGAATGAACTTCTATTTCATCACCTGTGTAAACAGCACCAGGTCTCTCCACAATACAGACAATCCCTCTAATGCCCAGTGCGTGGCGGACGAAAGCCGGCGCCAGCTTCGGTTGGTCCGGATAAAAAGACTGAATGACTTCTCCCGGCTGGATACACGGATCATTTTCGCCCTCACACAGCAGAGCCGCTCCGCTCGGAAAAATAATCCGGCTTCCTTCTTTTAATGAAGTAAGATCTGGCATACCGCTGACTGCCACATTCGCCCCGAGCCATTCCGGCAAAATCCTCGGCACTCCCATTTTTAAAGCGATTTCGTTGCATTCCTCTATTGAAACAATTGAAATTTGTCTGCGGTTGAAAATTTCAGTCCCTCTTGAAAACATTGGTTCTCTGGCTCCCGCTTTTTTGGTCAGACCAAAATGCAAGTCTCCGGGGATGCCGCCATAATCAAAATCAAGCTTGTCCATTTGCTTTGTTACGAAGCTTTCTGTATCTGCGATATATAAGCCTTCCGCTTTTGCAGTCATACGCTTCCACATCAGCTGGCACCTTCCTTCTTATCTAAAATTTCCACTATGCTTCATTATCCCAAAAAATCCCGCTCTGTAAAGGAGCGGGATTTTGATTATACCGTTTTAGGCGTAAGGTTAAAGCAGCGTTTGTAGATCCAGTTGTATGCTTTTTCATTTAAATCTCTAGGGTTTCCGAAGGTTTGCGGATCTTTCATTGCTTCTTTAGACAAGCGTTCGATCATATCAGGTGATACTCCCTGCTCTTCTAAAGTCGGCACTTCTAAATCTTCGACCAGATCATACATCCAATTGACAGATGCCTTCGCAGCTTCTTCTGTTGTCATCTTGCTTGTATCAATACCGAACGCTTTCGCAATACGCGCAAACTTTTCAGGATAGCCCTTCCAGTTGTATTCCATGACAGGGCCCATCATCGCCGCTACACATTGGCCGTGAGCGACTGGGATAATACCGCCAAGCGTTTGGCTCATCGCATGAGCCGCGCCCGCTGATTCACTTCCGTAAGAAAGACCGGCAAGCATCGCAGCCTGCGCCATTCCGTACCTTGCTTCCAGATCCTCTCCGTCAGCAAATGCCCTCTTAATGTAATGAGCGGCATACTCAATCGCCATTAAGGCAACTGCATCCGTGATTGGCTGTGCAAATTTCATTGTATAGCACTCAATGGCATGGGCGAGCGCATCAATTCCTGTCATAGCTGTTACATGCGGAGGCATTGAAACATGAAGCTCAGGATCAATGATGGTCAAGTGCGCTGCAATCAGCGGACCGCCCGTGTTGAATTTAAATTCTCTTTCTTCATCTGTGATAACCGCCCATTGGGTTACTTCTGATCCTGTTCCAGCTGTAGTGGGAATTGTCGTCAGCGGAGGAATGCGGTTTTCCAGCGGTTTTTTCCCATCTGCCGCTTCATAATCAAGCACGCTTCCTTCGTGAGTCGCTTCTACTCCGATTGCTTTTGCTGTATCCATGGAGCTTCCGCCTCCGACTGCCACCAAACCATTACAGTTCTCTTTTTTGTAAAGCTCAGATCCTTCATTCACCAGACGGACAGGCGGGTTTGGCTCAACTTTATGAAAGAGCACCACTTCAATGCCTGCTTCTTTAAGTGATTCGATTACAGGATCCGCAACACCGGCTTTATAAATCCCTGGGTCTGTGACAAGGAGCGCTTTTGATACGCCCAGTGCAGCTACTTCCTCACCCGTATGCTTGATGGCTCCGATTCCATGCTTAATCACAGTCGGAATTTCAAATGTGTGGAATTTCTGCATGCTTTCTACCTTCATATTTAATGTCATCATCAATCTCCCCCTCTTATGAATTAAACCAGTTAACCGCTGCCGGTTTTGTATTGCGGTATACATGTTTGACTTCTGTGTATTCTTCAAGGCCTATTTTTCCAAGCTCGCGTCCAAACCCGGATTGCTTATATCCGCCCCATGGCGCTTGTGCAAAGTACGGATGAAAATCGTTGATCCAAACGGTCCCCATTCTCAAGCGGGTTGCTACCCGTTCGCACTTTTCAATGTCTTTTGACCATACCGCTCCAGCCAAGCCATAGATGGTATCATTCGCAAGCTCGATTACCTCTTCTTCAGAGCTGAAGGTTTCGACTGTCAATACAGGACCGAAAACCTCTTCCTGAACGATTCTCATGTCAGAATTACAGTTTGAGAAAATAGTAGGTTCATAGAAAAAGCCGTTTTGAAGCGCAGGATCTTCCGGGCGTTTGCCTCCTGTCTCCAGCTTCGCGCCTTCCTCTATTCCGATCTCTACATATTTTTCTACCTTTGCCCTGTGCTCCGCCGAAATAAGCGGACCGCTTTCTGTCTCAGCATGAAAACCGTTTCCGAGTTTTATGCGTTTTGCCCGTTTGACCAGCTCCGCCAAAAATTGATCATGAATGGCATCCTCAACAAGCAAGCGGGAACCTGCAGAGCATACTTGGCCGGCGTGGAAAAATACAGCGTTTAAGGCCTGATCAACCGCAACTTCTAAATCCGCGTCCTTGAAAACAATATTTGGGTTTTTCCCGCCAAGTTCAAGGGCGATTTTTTTGACGTTTCCGCTTGCCGCCCGCATGATTTTTTTGCCTGTTTCAATTCCGCCCGTAAATGAAATCAAATCGACATCTTTGTTTACGGCAAGCTCGTCGCCCACTGTGGCTCCCGGTCCAAGAACAAGATTTGCTACACCTTTTGGAACACCGGCTTCTTCCATCAGCTTAAAGACTTTGATTGTCGTCAGCGGCGTAATCTCACTCGGCTTCATGACGATTGTGTTTCCTGCAGCCAGTGCAGGGGCGATTTTCCAGCTCGCTTGAAGGAGCGGATAATTCCATGGAGTGATCTGGCCGCAAACCCCGATTGGCTCCCTAATAATTTTGCTTTCTGAATCAGGAATCGGAGATGAAATGATCTCTCCGCCATCTTTGTCTGCCAAGCCGGCGTAATATTGAAAAACATTGGCGATATCGTCCATATCGGCCTTGCTTTCTTCGAGTGTTTTTCCTGTATCAAGAGATTCAAGCTCAGCCAGCTCCTCAAGATCGCGTCTGATTAATTCCGCAATTTTCAGAACAATTTTTCCGCGTTCTAGCCCGGATAGCGATGACCATTCTCCTTTGTCAAATGCTCTGCGTGCGGCTGCGATTGCTTTGATGGCGTCCTCTCGCCCTCCCTCGCTTACAATTGCAATTTCTTCTTGATTAAATGGGTTGATAATACTGCGGATCTGTTCTTTTTCGGCACTGATCCATTCTCCGTCAATGAATAATGTTTGACTCATATAAGCCTCCTTGACGTAAATAAAGTTTGTTAAATAAAAATTTAATATTTTTAACAACCTTAATCTAACATATGGTTTTTAAACTGTCAAAGTCCCATTTCGATTTTTCTTTTTGACTTTTCCTCATGTTTCGTTAAGATAAAGAACATAAAGAAATAACTTAACGAATTTAATTTTCTAAAGGAAAAGAGGGTCAGTATGGATGAAAATCCAGAATTTGCAGCTATAGAACAGGCTCGGGATCTTGTTATTGACTCCATTGCTGAAACGATGGATCTTTACGGAATTACCCGCAGTGTCGGGATTTTATATGGAACGATGTATATGAGAGATGAGATGACGCTTGACGAAATGCGTGAGGAGTTGCAAATGAGCAAACCAAGCATGAGCACAGGCGTCAAAAAGCTTCAAGACTTAAATGTAGTAAAAAAAACATTTCACCGGGGCATCCGCAAGCATACATTTGTGGCTGAGAAGGATTTCTTTAAATTTTTCATAAATTTCTTTCCACCTAAATGGGAGCGGGAGGTTCAAGTGAATGTAGCAGCGATCGAGGAAGCTCAAGCTGATTTACAAAAGGTTTTAAGCAAGGAAGATCTCGATGAGGATATCAAAAATGAAGCACTGCAGTTATATGATCAGCTGGAAAGCTCTAAAGCTTACTATGACTGGCTGAAACGGCTTGCTGAATCGGTGCAGACCGGAGAAATTTTTAAATTTATACCGATCGAAACAAAGTAAAGCAGAAAACGCCTGGGAAACCAGGCGTTTTTTTGATGTAACTACTACAAATTTGAAAAATACGGGAAAAACACCCCATTTACTTCCAAAATATTTGATGGTAATTTTATGTAGGTAAAATTTGTATTTGGCCTTTCAGAGGAGGTGAAAAGCGGGCAGGCCTGTTTAATTTATAATTTCTTAGGGGGAATTTTGTTATGAAACGCAGATTATTATCTTCTTTGGCAATTAGTGCATTAAGTCTCGGGTTACTCGTTTCTGCACCTACAGCTTCTTTCGCGGCTGAATCTACATCAACTAAAGCTCATACTGAATCTACTATGAGAACACAGTCTACAGCTTCATTGTTCGCAACAATTACTGGCGCCAGCAAAACGGAATGGTCTTTCTCAGATATCGAATTGACTTACCGTCCAAACACGCTTCTCAGCCTTGGCGTTATGGAGTTTACATTGCCAAGCGGATTTACTGCAAACACGAAAGATACATTGAACGGAAATGCCTTGCGTACAACACAGATCCTCAATAACGGGAAAACAGTAAGAGTTCCTTTGGCACTTGATTTGTTAGGAGCTGGCGAATTCAAATTAAAACTGAATAACAAAACACTTCCTGCCGCTGGTACATATACTTTCCGTGCGGAGAATAAATCATTAAGCATCGGAAATAAATTTTACGCAGAAGCCAGCATTGACGTGGCTAAGCGCAGCACTCCTCCGACTCAGCCTTGCGGTTGCAACTAATGTAAAAGACCGGTTAACGCCGGTCTTTTTTGCGTTTTACCCTCCCCTTTTTCTCTAATCCCCGTTATCTTTTATCTGGTTTAAAATTTAAATTGACAAACACTAGAAACAGGAGTAAATTCTTGAGTGTTCAATTTCATACAGTCTCTTTTACCGCTTAATCAAACACGAACGGGGGAACCAACGATTGGCTGTTTTATTAACAGCCTTGGGGTGAATCTTACTAAGTAAGAGGGGGTACTCTGAATCCCTAATCCGACAGCTAACCTCGTAGGCGTATACAGAGAGGAGGTCTATTATCGGCCATTCTTTGCAATGGTCTTTTTTGCTTCAAAAACGTTAATTCACTAAGGGAGATATGAACATTGGGAAGAATTAAAAATAAGCAATTTGCCGTGATCGGGCTGGGGCGGTTTGGCGGCAGCATTTGTAAAGAACTTCATAGAATGGGGCATGAGGTCCTTGCGGTTGATATCAACGAAGAAAAGGTCAATGCATATGCTTCTTACGCCACTCATGCGGTAATTGCCAACGCCACCGAAGAAAACGAATTGCTTTCATTAGGAATACGCAATTTTGAATATGTGATTGTTGCCATCGGAGCAAATATTCAAGCGAGTACGCTGACCACCCTATTATTAAAGGAGCTTGATATTCCAAATATTTGGGTGAAGGCTCAAAACTATTATCATCACAAGGTGCTTGAAAAAATCGGCGCTGACCGGATTATTCATCCTGAAAAAGATATGGGAGTTAAAATCGCACAAAGCCTTTCAGACGAAAATGTTTTGAATTACATTGATCTATCTGATGAATACAGTATTGTCGAGCTGTTGGCTACGCGCAAGCTTGATTCAAAATCGATTATTGACCTGAATGTAAGAGCAAAGTACGGCTGCACGATCCTGGCCATCAAACATCATGGAGATATCTGTCTTTCCCCCGCGCCTGAAGACATCATTCACGAGCAAGATTGCCTGGTGATCATGGGCCACAAAAAGGATATTAAACGTTTTGAAAACGAAGGGATGTAGACAAAGGTGACACTTCAAAAGGATAAAGTGATCAAATGGGTTCGGTTTACACCGCCTCAAGTGCTTGCCATTGGTTTTTTCCTTACCATTATCATCGGGGCTGTCCTATTAATGCTTCCGATTTCCACTACGAAGCCATTGTCATGGATAGATGCCCTTTTTACTGCGGCTTCCGCTACAACTGTTACAGGGCTTGCTGTTGTCGATACCGGTACTCAATTTACGGTATTCGGGCAAACAGTAATTATGGGGCTGATTCAGATTGGCGGGCTTGGATTTATGACATTTGCGGTCTTGATCGTCATGATATTAGGAAAAAAAATCGGCTTAAAAGAACGAATGCTCGTCCAGGAAGCCTTAAACCAGCCGACAATCGGCGGTGTCATTGGCCTTGTCAAAGTCCTGTTTCTGTTTTCGATCAGTATTGAATTGATAGCAGCACTCATTTTATCCATCCGGCTTGTACCTCAATACGGCTGGTCATCCGGCTTGTTTGCAAGTTTGTTTCACGCAATATCTGCTTTTAACAATGCCGGGTTTTCGTTGTGGCCTGATAATTTGATGAGCTACGTTGGCGATCCTACAGTAAACCTCGTGATTACTTTCTTATTTATTACAGGAGGGATCGGATTTACGGTTCTGTTTGATGTGATGAAAAATCGGCGTTTTAAAGCTTTTTCTTTACATACAAAGCTCATGCTTACAGGAACGCTGATGTTGAATGCGATTGCTATGCTTACGGTCTTTATTTTAGAATACAGCAACCCTGGGACGCTCGGCCACCTGCATATAGTGGATAAACTGTGGGCGTCCTATTTTCAGGCAGTGACGCCGAGAACCGCAGGCTTCAATTCTCTAGATTTTGGAAGCATGAGAGAAGGAACAATTGTATTTACTTTATTATTGATGTTTATCGGAGCAGGAAGCGCATCAACGGCGAGCGGCATTAAGCTGACTACGTTCATCGTGATTTTAACATCTGTTATTGCTTACTTGAGAGGTAAAAAAGAAACGGTTATTTTCCGCCGTTCCATCAAATATCCGATTATCATTAAAGCTTTAGCTGTGAGCGTCACCAGTTTGTTCATCGTGTTTTTAGGGATTTTCGCCCTGACGATCACAGAACAAGCGCCATTTCTTCAAATTGTGTTTGAAACCTTTTCCGCATTCGGAACTGTCGGCCTTACGATGGGGCTTACTCCTGAACTGACAAAAGCTGGCAAGTGTATCATCATTGTCATCATGTTTATCGGAAGAATTGGTCCTTTAACGTTCGTGTTTTCATTCGCAAAAACAGAGCAATCAAATATCCGTTACCCTGATGGCGAAGTGTTTACAGGGTGATATCAAAAAAATCCGGCGTACAGTCGCCGGATTTTTTTATGATTCGATATGAGATTGATTTTGTCTTTTTTCCTGTTCCGCGATGATTTCGTTATCCTCCGCGTTATCACGGGTCACTTTTTGTGTAAGAATCGCACCAACTGCTACAAGTATCATAACAGCGATGTAATAACCTTTTTCATTGAGTTCCAGATTATCAGCATTATAGAGTCCGATACTAAACAAAAACACTCCCGCAAAAAAAGTAAAATAAGCTAATACTGTAAAGGCAACCGTGTTTCTGCGTCTATATTTCTGCACCTTTGTTCCCTCCCGAAAGCATAGTTAAAAAGTGATAACTTCCGTGGAATATTATACCTCAAATTCCCCGGAATGGAACAAAGAATTAAAAATACCAGTAAAAAGGGCTTAGGTTGCCTCCTTTATTTCAACAGCTGAATCATCAATCCAGCCGATAAGTTTATCATTGATTTGGAATTGGTACCATACAGACTGGCCTTTCTGTTTTTTAGACACAACCTTTATGTCTTTGCCGACGTAAGATTGGGCAGAGGTAAGCCTTATGGACCGATCATCAGTAGAAGGCTTGGACCATACGTCTTGAACGGCACTGTCTTTAATAGAGGCGTTTAAATCCACAGATTTGAGGGATGGATTTACCTCATCGTACTCATCTAAATCGTATTTTTCTACAATAGCACTGATTTTGTCAGCGTAGTCAGGGTCTGTAGCATATCCTGATGTTTGCAGGGCGGTTGCCGCTTCCTTATAATTCCCTGCCTCAAGCACCGGTTTATACTTCTTTTTATTCCACGATGTGCCACGGACGAACAATTGGGCGTGATCATCCATAGATTCAAAAAACGTGCTGTATTTTCGAAACTTCGCGCGAATGGTTTTTCTTTTCCCTTTTTCAACTTCGTCCGTTTCCATCGTGACATGATGGCCTTTATAATTCCCTTTTACGCCAAAAAGGTTGTTGGCCTTAGCAGCCAGTTCACTGTTCCCCCAGTCCGATTCGAGAATGGCCTGAGCAATTGTGATGCTGGGGAGAACATGGTATTTTTCATACAAAATTTGGGCATGTCCGGACAGACTGTCTATAAATACTTGCTGTTCATCGATTTCTTCAGTTTCTTTGGATATTTCAATCGGTTTTGATAAAGTTGTCGCTAAAACAAACAGAGCTAGCGGAATCGATACAAGGAAAAATAGTGAAATCAAGAGTTTACGTTTTTTCAGTTTTTGACGGGCCATGAAAACCTTCCTTCGAATTAAAAGATTACGAATGTAAAAGAATCTACCTTTTAGAATTTTACTTGCACTTCTAATATTTTTCAATTCTTTAGGGATAAAGTTGGGAAAAGATTGCAAAATAAAAACCTTTTCGCTCAATGAAAAGGTTTTTACCATGTTTCTATTTTTGTAAATTTCTGAGTGCATTACGATATTCCGTATCATTTATTACTTTATATGATTTGACAGTTGCCTTCGACAAACCTTGTGCTGAGACGGCCGGTTTTTCCGGAGCTGTTTTCGCTTTATCATGTGGTTTATGTGCCAGCTTGTGCCCCATTCCAGTGGCATTCATACAAAATGACAGGCAGACGAGCAGCACGCTAAGGATAAAAGAAATGAAGAAGAGATCATGATAAGCAGTCATCATAGAATCCTGTACCGAACCGCTTTGTCTGGCAGCATCTTTTTTCGTGAAAAAGCCGATGAGAATGGGGACTCCCATATAGACAAACAATCTTAAAAACTGAACAGCTGTCATTCTCTTGACCAAATCAGGCAGCGGGCCTCCCATGGCAGCTCCCATCAGCCCTGCGGCGACTGTCAGGCCTGTTCCCGCTGCAAGCATGATAAAGAGTGCCGCGAACATATAAAGAGAAGATCGATCCTGCATATGCAGCCATTGAAAATTCACAAAGACGAGAATGAGTCCGCCGATAATACCGAGCATCCCTGGTCCGACTTTATCATAAAACAGAGCGCTCAAAATAGCCGCGATCGCCACTCCGAATAGAAGAGTCAAGTTTAAAAGAATGAGATGCTCTTGAGAAATATCATACATTTGACGGAGCAAGCCTTGAAAAGCAGACAGGCTGACAGCTACCGTTATCGTCCCTGCAGCTATGATCAATAAGCCAAGCACCGGTTTTGGCAGCAGCATCAGTTTAATAGATATGAAGGGGTTTTTCACTTTATATTCCACAATCAATAGACCAATGAGCAAACATAACGTCACCCCGAAACCAATCCATACATAACCCGATGACAGCCCCCATTTTTGCAGAAAAATGAATGAAACCGCTGAGGCTGCGGCAAGGAAAACAGATAAAAGAATTCCTGCACGATCAAGCGGCTGTTCTTGATCCGCCGCTCCGTGATGCTCGTCATGAAGAAAGAAATAGCTCACCGCGACACCGATCAGGGACAAGGTGCCAAAGATGAAAAACAGCCATCTCCAATGCCCGCAGCTTGTTGCAATGGTTCCCAGGATTGTGCCGATGATAACAGAACCATAGAATCCCCCGATCAGTACAAGCAGTGCATAATTCCTGCGTTCAATCGGGAATGACAGTACAAGCATTGGAATCATAATCATCAGCATGACGCCTGTTGCCGCCCCCTGTAAAAAGCGCCCTGCCGCCATCCATGCAATATCGCTTGAACATGCGATGAGCAGTGAACCTAGTATAAAGACAGGTAATGAAGCCAGATAGACGGGACGAGCACCGAATTTTTTCCTCAGCAGCGGTCCTGCCGGAACTAACAAGGCAAAGGCCATATTGCCGATCAATATCGGATTTACTGATGTAAAGACACTTGTTCCAACCGCTTTCTGAACAAGGCCTTGAACTGACGACAATGCCGTGTTAGACATCAATCCCGGCCCGACCGCTAAGACGGCGAGCAAAGAAATCACCCAATAGTGTTTTGTCTTCATGTTGTCATTCCTTCCTATATGAATACATGCGAAACACATCATTTTTTGAAAACAAAAGAAGCTAATAGATTTTGCATACCATTAGCTTTCATTCTAATATTCTCCCTATCAGGGGAAATGATATTATTTTATTATAATTATGTGAATGAATGAGCATATAATCAAATATTATTTCAAATCGATTGTGTTTTGTCAATGGAGTAAATTTCAAGCACAACATAGAAAGCTTGAAAGCTTTTCCCCGATATTGTGTCTAGAACTGCACTTATGAATCCCTGCCCGTTCCCTCAAGCGAATTAAATCAGGCCGTTTTAATCCTTTCAATCCACTATTCCAACTAATAAACTCGAATAAGTTGGTGATAAGACAACATTTTGGCCGCACATTTTTTTGTGTTCACTGGGCGTTTGCCGCCTCTAAATTGTATATGGGTAAATACCATGAATTAACCTATGAAATACCAATGTAAGGAAATTCTAAATATTCCGGGAGGCAAAAACGAATGGAACTGTATGAGTGTATCCAAGACATTTTTAGCGGCTTGAAAAATCCATCGGTTAAAGATTTAGCAACGTCTTTAAAACAAATTCCAAACGCGGCAAAATTGAGTCAACCGTATATTAAGGAACCAGACCAGTACGCTTACGGCCGAAATGCCATCTATCGAAATAATGAATTGGAAATTATCGTGATTAACATTCCGCCAAACAAGGAGACAACAGTACACGATCATGGTCAATCCATTGGTTGTGCAATGGTGTTAGAAGGAAAGCTTCTTAATTCTATTTATCGCTCAGCCGGCGAACACGCAGAACTCTCCAATTCATACTTTGTCCACGAAGGAGAATGCCTTATTTCAACCAAAGGTTTAATTCACAAAATGTCTAATCCCACATCCGAACGAATGGTGTCTCTTCATGTCTACTCCCCTCCTTTGGAAGACATGACGGTCTTTGAGGAACAAAAGGAGGTATTGGAAAATTCATGATAGACAGATAAACTGCTCACTTTGACTTCGCTCAACTGGAGGATTCAGAGAATGAAACCTTTTCCTCAAAACAAAAAACCCTTATAAAATAAGGGTTTAAAGGTATGGAGCCAAGGGGGCTCGAACCCCTGACCTCTACGCTGCCAGCGTAGCGCTCTCCCAGCTGAGCTATGGCCCCGTATGTAACGTCATGTTTATTATAGATGATTTTATTTTGAAAAACAAGCTGTTTCCTCTTGAATTGACAGAAAAAATAAGGCTCGTAAAAGAGCCTTATTTTCGACTTACATCATGATCAAAAGCAAAATCACACCGAGAATAATTCGATAGATTGCAAATGGGACAAGTTTGATTTTGTTAATCAGCCTTAAGAAGAAACGGACGACAAACAGTGCGACCACAAAGGCACAGATAAAGCCGACGATGAAAAATGGCATCAGATCCGAGCTTAAGCTGTCCCAATGCTTCACGAGGCTTAGAAAGCTGGCTCCCATCATGATCGGCATCGCCATAATAAACGTAAAGTCGGCTGCAGCTCGGTGGTTTAATCCGAGAATAACACCTCCGGATATGGTTGAACCAGAACGTGAGAAACCCGGCCAAAGGGCAAGACATTGGAATAAGCCGACTGCTATCGCCTGTTTATAGGAAATGCGGTCGAGTGTGTCTGTCGCTGTTTTCCGCTTATTGACCCAGTCAGCAAAAAGCATCAGGATTGCCCCGGCAATTAAACCGATGGCCACAGTTTTAACGGAAAATAAATATTCATCAATGTAATCTTCAAACAAAAAGCCGAGAACAGCTGCAGGCACGAGTCCGACGGCAATTTGGGCAATGCTTAATTTATGTCCCTGCTCCTGGTCGCTTGTAATATTTTTTTTCAAGCCGAGTAAATTTAAAATTCGGTCTTTAAACACGATAGCTACTGCTAAAATGGAGCCTAGCTGAATAACCACCTTGAATGAGTTAGCAGCTTCTTCTGACATCAGATTACTTGATTTAAGCCAGATGTCGTCTACTATAATCATATGTCCTGTCGAAGAAACCGGCGCGTACTCTGTTAATCCTTCTACGATTCCTAAAATGGCGGCTACAAACAATTCCCATAGAGTCATGATTTTGATTCTCCCCATTAGACATTTATTTTTTTACATAACGGGAGCTTTCCATAAATGGAAAGCCCGTCTTATATAACTATAAACGAAAATCACACTTTATGACCCGGCGTATTTTCATTTTTTTCTTCGTCGTATAAATGTGACCGCATTTTAAACCAGTCAAATAAATGTGTCGTAATGACTTTAGCAACTGCATAGCCCGGAATGGCAAGAATGATTCCAACAACGCCAAACAGTTTGCCAGCTGTTAACAGCAGAAAAATAATTGTGATAGGGTGGATGTGAAGGTTTTTTCCCATAATTTGCGGAGAGATCAGCTTCCCTTCAATCAGCTGAACAATGGTCCAAACGATCACCAATTTAAGCAGCATGAGCGGCGATGTCACTATGGCAATGATAATCGCAGGCGTAATGGCAATCGTTGGCCCTAAATATGGAACGATGCTAGTACAAGCCGCAATGACGGCTAGCAATGAAGCATAATCCAGCCCGATAATCAAATAACCGATAAACAGCAAAAACCCGATACAGAAGCTGACAATGATCTGGCCTCTGATATAAGAGCTTAACCGATGATTCATTTCGCTTAAGACTGTGTATGTCTGTTCTTTCAATTGCGTCGGAACAAACTTTAGTATGTAGACCGGCAATTTTTTTCCGTCCTTTAACAAATAGAAAAGGATAAACGGAACCGTAACAATTGAAATGATAATCTCAGTCAGGGCGCCGATAAAATTCCCAACGCCGGTAAAGGTACTGTTCACAATTGTCGCTGCCTGATCTGAAACCTTTGTTGCGAGATCAGATATATTGATGTTCGTCGTTTGCTGGGCCTGATTGACGAAGTTGCTGCCGATCAGCTGTTTCGTCTGATTTTCTACGACGTCCACATATCTCGGGATGTTGTCGATTAAACTCATAATTTGTTCTTTTAAAAAGGGAATGATGGACACGATTGTGATCGTGATCAGCCCAATAATCAATAGATACAACAGTAAAATAGAATAGATTCTTCTTATTCTTCTTCTCTCAAGGAAATCGACGACCGGGTTTAACAGATAAAAAACAATGCCTGTCAAAATAATCGGAAGTGATATCGTTTTGAGCAGAACAATAATCGGGGTGAAAATAAATGATGTTTTTGTAAATACTAGAATATTTAAACCAATCAGTAGCAGCACAAGCAAAAATAAAACAAACTTATTATCCAAGAAGAATCGCTTGAATCTGCCGCTCCATGTTTGCAACGTCTCCACTATCGTTCCTCCGTCATACATAGTTTAATTAAATTGTACACTATCGTCCCTATAATGAAAAATAAAAACCGTTAATTGCTGGAAAAGCTTTCTCGGTTTTAACATTCTATTTATATCTATCATGTGATTTTGTTCTTTTTAAGCTATAATTTAGCTATATCATGCAAAAGGAGCGATACGAGTGATACGTTTTGCAATAATAGGAACCAACTGGATTACAGACCGCTTTCTTGAGTCAGCAGCGGATATCGAAGATTTTCAGCTGACTGCTGTTTATTCAAGATCGGCTGAACGCGCTGGCGAGTTTGCTGCTAAACACAACGCTGCGCATGCCTTCTCAGACCTTCAGGAAATGGCGGCGAGCGATTGCTTTGATGCCGTATACATAGCGAGCCCGAACGCTCTTCACAAGGAACAAGCCGTTCTCTTTATGAACCATGGCAAGCATGTGCTTTGTGAGAAGCCGTTTGCTTCGAATACAAAAGAAACAGAAGAGATGATCTCAGCGGCTAAGGCAAACGGCGTTGTTCTCATGGAAGCAATGAAGACCACTTTCCTGCCGAATTTCAAAGAACTGAAAAAACACCTGCATAAAATCGGCACTGTCCGCAGATTTACCGCAAGCTACTGCCAGTATTCCTCACGATATGACGCGTTCAGAAGCGGAACTGTTTTGAATGCGTTTCAGCCTGAGCTTTCCAATGGGTCATTAATGGATATTGGCGTCTATTGTATTTATCCGGCTGTTGTGTTGTTTGGCGCGCCGAAGGATGTAAAAGCAAACGGATATGCTTTATCCTCCGGAGTGGACGGAGAAGGAACTGTCATTCTGTCTTACGACGGGTTCGAAGCTGTTCTGATGCATTCCAAAATCTCTACTTCCTATGCCCCGGCTGAAATCCAGGGTGAAGACGGGACGATTGTAATCGATACGATTCACCGGCCTGAACGTGTTGAAATCCGCTACCGGGACGGCCGCCTTGAAAACATCGCGATCCCTGATCCTAAACCGGCGATGTTCTATGAAGCAGAAGAATTTGTCACGCTTATAAAAGAGAATAAGCTGGAATCTGAAGAAAATACATTTGAACGGTCTTTGACCACCGCAAAAATTATGGAAGAAGCAAGAAAGCAAATGGGGATTGTATACCCTGCTGATCAAGCTTAAAAAAATCCGCCCGCGTGCAAATGCCGCGGCGGATTTTTTATTAGACAATCGGAGAAGATGCCTTCCTTTTTAAAAGCACCTGTTGCTCATATTCTTTGATGTCATAAAGCCATGCCTCTTTTACCGGAACGCCCATTTGCTCACAGTAGGAATCCCAGATGGCTCCGAAAGGATATGTTTTGAATTCCTCCATCAGGGCCAGCCTTTCTGTATAGCGGCCCTCTTCCTGCAATTGTTTTAAATATCCGTTCGGGAGAAGCAGGGCATACAATAAAGCTTTGATCATATTTCTCGTTCCGATGGTCCAGGCGGCTACACGGTTAATGCTGGCATCGAAAAAATCCAGACCGATGGCGACCTTCTCAAGAGCATGATTTCGTACAATTTCAAGAGCGATTTCTCTCAATTCATCATCCAAAACCACTACATGGTCGCTATCCCAACGAACAGGCCGCGATACGTGCAAGGCAAGCTTGTCTGTGTAAAGCAGCATGGACGAGATCTTGTTTGATACCGTCTCAGTCGGATGGAAATGGCCTGTATCAAGTAAACAAAGCTTATGATTCATCAAAGCATAAGCTAAATAAAATTCATGAGATCCGACAACATATGATTCGGAGCCAAGCCCGAACAGCTTGCTCTCGATTGAATCAAGATTGTGATGTTCACTGATCTCCTCTGAGAAGATCCGATCCAGTGATTCTTTTAGTCTTTTACGCGGTGTCAGCCTATCACTCGGGATATCCTTATAGCCGTCGGGAATCCAAATATTCGTCAAGCAAGGTGTTCCTAATTCTTTCCCGAAGTATTCCCCGATACGGCGGCAAGCGATGCAATGCCTGATCCAAAATTCTCTGATGTCCGGATCAGGGTGTGAAAGGGTGAGTCCGTCAGCCGCTTTCTCATGCGAAAACAAGGTTGGATTAAAATCTAAACCGAGACCAAGGTTTTTTGCCCATTTCACCCAGTTTTCAAAATGCTGCGGCTTCAATTCGTCACGTTCTACCGCTTCCCTGTTTGTTTCTGCGTATATCGCATGCAGGTTTACGCGGTGCTTTCCAGGAATGAGAGAAAGAGCCTTCTCCAAATCTCTTCTTAATTCTTCAGGAGTTTGCGCTTTTCCGGGATAATTGCCGGTCACGTCAATTCCGCCTGAAAGCTCGCCCTTATTTACTTCAAAGCCTTCAATATCGTCA
This sequence comes from Bacillus sp. 204(2023), assembly GCF_037027505.1. NCBI lineage: Bacteria > Bacillati > Bacillota > Bacilli > Caryophanales > Bacillaceae > Bacillus > Bacillus sp. 204(2023). The sequence goes on from NZ_JAXCHE010000013.1 coordinate 20,540, forward strand.
CCCTGCCAGCAGTGGATCGAAATGGGCACTTGCTCTAATTGCCGAAGCGCCTCTTCAACATCAATTCCCCATTTTTCATATGCCTGTTTTGCACTGTCATAATTGGCTTTTATGGTCATGCGGCTCTCTCCCTTTATCAGTTTTTAATCCAAATAAAAAACTTCCTTTAGATCTATCGCAACAGGACTGAAATCCGAATTTGTTTTCATTAATGGCGCCATCGATTTCCACCATCTTTGGCAAACTTCCGTGTCCGCCATCTTTCTCCATTTCTCTTCATCCTCTATTTCTAAATATGCAAAAAGCCTGCCTGTTTCCTCGTCTAGAAAAATAGAATAATGGTGTGCTCCATGAGCTTTGAGTGCTTCTGCCATCTCAGGCCAAATGTCATCATGCCGCTGTTTGTATTCTTCGTACTTGTCTTGATGGACAAACATGATACTGGCTTTTCTTTTCAAACCTTTTCACCTCTTCATCATTTAGATAACGCTTTCAAAATGGTTTGCTGAAATGACTGAATGATGGTGCTTCTGTCAATGTCTTTAGGTGTAAACACTTTGATCGGAAAGGAATTTCTGACGACTTGCCGGGCTTCTTTTATGTCTTTGACTTCTTTGGCAGCAATCATTTGCATCAAAAGATTTCCGGTGGCAGTTGCCTCTATCGGCCCTGCATATACCGCTTTTCCACTCATGTCTGCCGTTAATTGATTTAAGAAATCATTCCGGGCTCCGCCGCCGATGATATGAAATTGCTCGATCGGTTTTTCTGTGATTGTTTCGAGCTCTTTGATGGCTATCGCATAGATGATGGCTAAATTGCTGTAGATGCAGCAGGCAAGTTCGCCTGCAGTGCGGGGAATCTTTTGGCGGGTTTGTCTGCAATAATGTTGTATTTCCTTTATCATGTTTTCTGGATTAAGGAATCGTTTATCATTTAAGTTTATAAATTGCTGGAATGGTTCTGTTTTTTTGGCTTCTTCTGCAAGCTGCTGGAAAGAGTAATCTGCTTGTAACTGCTGTCTGACTTCTTGTATCACCCACATGCCGATAATGTTTTTGAGAAAGCGAATGGTGTTGTTTGCGCCGCGTTCATTTGTATAGTTGTTTACTAAAGCAAGATCAGTTATTATCGGTGTTTTGTTTTCAACCCCGATTAACGACCATGTTCCGCTGCTGATATACGCCCAGCCATCATGTACGCCTGGCGCCGCAATGACGGCCGAGGCCGTATCATGTGTTGCGACTGTCATCACCTTGCACGCCGGGAGATCATAATCCAGGAACCACTCATTTCTTAGCTTCCCAAGTTCACACCCCGGTTCAGTGAGCGGCGCAAATTGCTGTTCCAGAACAGACACGGCTTCAAGCAATTCAGGATCAAGATTTCCCGTTGAGGCGTTTAAAAGCTGTGTTGTGGACGCGTTTGTGATTTCCGTTACAGCTTTTCCGGTTAAACAATAGCCTAAATAATCAGGAATCATCATAATTTTGTCTGTCTTTTTCAGCAGCTCACGGTCTTCTTCAAACAATTGATAGATCGTGTTGAAAGGCTGAAATTGTATTCCTGTTTTTTGATAAATTGCGGCTTTTGAGAGGGTATGTTCCAGTTTGTCTATTGTGTGATCTGTTCTTCTATCACGGTAGGAGATTGCTTCCCGCAACCGATCGCCTTTTTCGTCCAGTAAGACATAATCGACTGCCCATGTATCAATGCCTACGGTGCAGTGTTCATACCCAAGCGTCTTTACTTTTTGCAGTCCTTGCAGGATTTGTTTTAGCAAATGATCAATATCCCAAAAGCAATGCCCGTCTCTTTGACTGAAACCGTTAGCGAACCTGTGAATCTCTTGTATGTCAAGCTTCCCTTCATTCAGTTCACCTACCATGATTCTCCCGCTTGATGCGCCTATATCAATGGCAGTATAAATCATCCTTTCACCCTCTCTTCGAAAGAGGAACAGCTGTCACCTTCACCTTTTTGTCCTCAAGAGCTTTTACCGATGCCGGATCAAGTCCAGAATCCGTAATAAGGCGGCTGACATCTTGCAGCGAGGCGATATGTGAAAACTCGCGGTTCCCCCATTTGCTTGAATCGGCCATCAAAATGGTCTGGTCCGACCTTTCGATCATCCGTTTTTTGAGCAGCGCCTGCCACTCATTTGAATCACTCATCCCGTTGTGTACGTCAAATCCCTTACATGACAGAAAGGTTTTATTGACATGATAGGTCTCAAGTGAACGCTCTGCTAACGGGCCGGCAAACGATAATGATTTTTCAAGCAAAATGCCGCCTGTTGAAATGACTGATATGTTTTCTTTATTGCTGAGTTCAATAGCTGCTTTCATTGAGTTTGTAATCACGGTGAGCTCAATGTCAGGGAGTATTTTCGCCATGTACCAGGCAGTTGTGCTTGCATCGAGAATAATTCGGTCTCCGCTTTTTACATATTTGGCCGCTTCGTGAGCGATGGCTTTTTTTTCGATGACATTCGTGATTTCCCTTTCGGAAAAATGAATTTCTGATTCCTTCTGCTGAATACTGACCGCTCCTCCGTGGCTCCGGCTCAGTTTATGTTCTTTTTCAAGCTTTTCAAGATCACGCCGAATGGTTTCCTCTGTGACTGAAAATATGTCACTTAATTCGGAAACGCGGATGCTTGAACGCGTATTCACTATTTCCACTATTTTTTGCTGCCGTTCTGCTACTAGCATCAGTAACGCCCTTCCTCATATCGTAGTCCATCTTATATTTTTTATCATAGCATATTTCTAACGCGTAAAAGCAGCAGGGACGCCGCCGTCTACCGTGATCATGCAGCCCGTTGTTTTTTCGGCTTTGGAAGAAGCGAAGAATGCAATGGCTTCGGCAATATCCTCCGGGTAAATATTGACGAGCAATGCTGTCCGTTTCCGGTAATGTTCCTCCAGCTGATCTGGTTCAATCCCGTACGCCGCGGCTCGTTCCTCCCGCCAGCTTGAACCCCAGATTGCCGATCCTTGAAGAACTGCATCAGGCAAAATGGAGTTGACCCTAATGCCGAATTCTCCGCCTTCTGCTGCGATGCATCTTGCTAAATGGGTTTCAAGCGCCTTAACCGAGCTGTAGGCAGAGGCGTTTTTGCCCGCATAAACCGAATTTTTCGATCCGACAAATACCATGCTTCCGCCTCTATTTTGGTGTTTCATCTGTTTAAATGCTTCACGGGCTACAAGGAAATAGCCTGTTCCTAAAACATTCATATTAAGATTCCATTCTTTTAAACTTGTTTCGTCAAATGGGCTTGATGTGGCCAGCCCGGCATTATTGACGACGATATCAATGCCGCCATAAGCAAGCGCCGCTCGTTCAAAAGCTGACTGTACGTCTTCCTCCTTTGTCACATCCATTTTGACAGCCATTGCCCGTCCTTCTCCGTATGCATCGTTTATTTCCCCGGCAATTTTCTGTGCACCTTCTATATTCAGATCAGCTACGATCACGTGCCCTCCCTCAGCTGCAAATCGGCGGCATGCTGCACTGCCGATTCCGCCGGCTCCTCCAGTTATAAACGCGACTTTTCGGGAAAATTCTGCTTCCGACGGGGCCAGCGTGAGTTTATATAGTTCGAGCGGCCAATATTCGACATGGTAGGATTCATTTTCATGTAAAGAAACAAATTGCCCCAGAGCGGTTGCTCCTTTCATTACGGCGATGGCCCTCCGATATAAAGCCCCGCTTACTTTAGACATGGCATAACTTTTTCCTGTATTCACCATTCCGATTCCAGGAATTAATATCACCCGCGGGGCGGATTCAAAGATTTGATCCTCATCCTGCTGATTGCGTGTAAAGTAAGCCTGATACTCTGATGTAAAGGTCTCGACTCCTGACTTGATCAGATCTGCAAGCTTGTGCACATCTTGAGTTTCCGGATTCCAATCAATGTACAGCGGAACCCGTTTTGTGTGAACAAGGTGATCCGGGCATGCCGCACCGATTTGCGAAAGTGCTGGCGCTTGGACACTGTTTACAAATTCCAAGATATCGTCATGATCATCATAGGAAAGGATCATTTTCTTTTCTTCACTTACTGCTCCTCTGATCACAGGCATGATGCCTGCCAAGATTTGTTTTCTTTTATCCTCCGGCAGCGGCTGATACCTTTTGCCTCCAAATGCCTCATGCTGATTGATACGATCGTTAATATACTGCTCGGCTTCTTGAATGATGGATATCGTTTTTTGATAACATGTTTCAGACGTCTCTCCCCAAGTGACTAAGCCGTGTTTCTCCATTAATACAAGCTCGGCGTGGGGATTGTTTGCTACGCCTTCAGCGATCATTTTAGACAAAGTAAATCCAGGGCGGACGTATGGCACCCATACAAACCGATTTCCGTAAATGTCTTCAGCGATTTGTTTTCCATTATCCGCACAGCATATGCTGATAATCACATCTGGATGGGTATGGTCAACATGTTTGTATGGCAGAAAAGCGTGTAATAGCGTTTCAATTGAAGGGCGGGGATGTTTGCTGTCTATCATACAATGAGACAGGTAATTTACCATTTCTTCATCTGGCATTTGGTCCCTTTTAATCAGCGGGCGGATATCATCTAATTTCAAGCCGGTAAAGTTATGCGCTTTCATTGTTGCCAAATCCGAACCGCTTCCTTTTACCCACATGACTTCTATTTCACGGCCTCTAAAATCCTTTTCCGTTGTTTTCATAGATGTATTCCCCCCGCCCCAGTTGCAGACAGTGCGGTCTGACCCGATCAGATTGGACCTGTACACCAATTCCTCTACACCTTTTGGCAGCTGTGCAGCTCGCTCTGAATCCCATATATGTTTCACCATATTTGATATTCCTCCATCCCCTTTTATTTGTATCCGTTTTCATTATATATGATTTCTGTTTGTTTTTGAATTGTTTTTGTTTATTTTTGCTTTTTAACAAAAAAGAAAGCAGCAGATATGCCGCTTTCTTTTTTCATTAAGATTCAATTTTAAATTTCTTCGTAATGTCCTGAAGTTCTTCCGCCATGTTTGCCAACGTTTCCGCTGAAGAGCTGATTTCTTCCATGGACGCAAGCTGTTCTTCCGCCGAAGCTGCGATATCCTGAATGCCTGCTGAGCTTTCTTTCGCCACTGCAGAAATATCTTCAACAGCACTTGACACTTCCTGTGATCCGGCTGACAGTTGTTCAACCGTCGCGTTCAAGTTTTGCAATTCGCCGGAAATTTGGGTTGTCATCTCATAGATTTGTTTAAAGCTTTCCGCTGTTTGATCCGTAATCTGCAAGCCTTCTTTCACTTCATGATTCACGGATTGGAACATTGAAAGTGAGGTGCTGATTTCCCTGACAATCTCTTGAATTAATCCTTCAATTTCCTTGGCGGAGTCTGCTGATTGTACAGCAAGTTTTCTAACCTCTTCCGCAACTACTGAGAAGCCTCTTCCGTATTCTCCCGCTCTTGCCGCCTCAATCGCAGCATTTAATGCTAGCAGGTTGGTTTGATCAGCAATGCCATTAATCACATTCAAGATGCTTGTGATGTCTTGCGATTTTGTTTCAAGGCCCTTCACAACCGCTTCCGCTTTTTGAACGGATTGGTCAATTGTTTTCATTTGGCCGACTGTGTGTTCCACCAGTTTCTCGCCGCTGCCCGCTGCCTCAGAGGACTGAATCGATGATTTCGTAATGGTTGAAGAAGCTTGTGCCACTTTTGAAATCCCGTGATTCATTTGAGAAAGGTGGTTTGAGCTCGTTTCCAATTTCTCACTTTGCGCCTCGTTGCCATCTGAGAACTGTTCGATGGCGAGTGTAATATGTTCAGTTGCCTTACTCGTTTGAGCCGCGCTTGCCGTCAGCTCCTCAGAAGATGAGGCGACGTTTTCGACAGACGTTTGAATAACGCCGATTACAGAACGCAATGATGCAGACATTTCATTAAAGCTTTCGCCAAGCTGGCCAAACTCGTTTTTCGAGTGAATGTCAATGACTTCTGTGAGATCTCCGCTGCTGATTTTTGCAGACGTTATGACAAGTTTTCTTAACGGCTTGGTGATGGCACGGATAATATAGAGTATGAGTATGCCGCCGATTACTATTGACACGCATAAAATGATAACCGCAGTGTTCAGCACCGGGCTTGAAGCATCTTGCAATTCACTGACAAAATATGTGCCCGCGATTTTCCAGCCAGTCAGTTTATTTGTCGTAAAGGCCATTTTCTTTTCTTTGCCTTCGAATGTATATTCAAATGAGCCTTCTTTTTTGGAATATACTTGGTTTGTCCAATCGCCGGAACCGGTTGTCCCCGGCTTAATGGTCGGATGGGCGATATATTTTTTGTTGCCTGTCGTTATAAATGCATAGCCTTCTTTACCGATTTTGATTCTTTTTGATGCAGTAAGCACTTCATCCAGGTTTAAATCAAGCGCTATAACCCCTGACCCGTCTTTTAATTGTTTTGAAATTGTGACAACGGTATTCCCTGTTGCTTCATCAGTATACGGTTCTGAGAAAACAGCCTGTCCTTTTTCCGCAACGGCCTGTTTGTACCAGTCACGTCCTGTTGGATCGAAGCCTTTCGGAATACCGCTATCCGGATATTTATAAAGCTTCTTATCTTCTGAAGCAGCATAGATTGCGCCTACATCGTCGTTAAGTGTCGTGTACTGCTTAAATTTCTCTTTCAGTAATGTTTTGTTTTTGCCTAACAATATGTCTTTATCGACTGTCTCACTATAATAATTTATTGCTTTTACTTTATCTTCTAATTTATTTTGCAGCGTACTGTTTAGTTCTTCAACATTTCCCTTCGCACTGCTTATGAGCTCTCTGTCTAACGCGTTCCAAGCTGATTGATAACTGAAATATACTAAAACCCCAACCGGCAAAATAAGCACTGCCAGAAACGCAGCGATTAGCGGTTTGCTGATCGATGGCTGTTTGATCCATTGTATGAATTTTCCCATTCTCGTTGACTCCTCCTTTAAGATAAATCTAATATCGTCAAACTAGGATAAAAGGTTTAATAAAAAAACTAAAAAAAACACCCAAGCGCAAAAGCTTGGGTGTTAAGGCTTATTATTCGATTTTGAATCGTTTGGTCATATCGCGAAGCTCTTCCGCCATAGAGGAAAGGGTCTCTGCAGACGAGCTGATTTCTTCCATGGAAGCTAGCTGCTCTTCAGCTGACGCCGCGATATCTTGTATATGCGCTGAGCTTTCTTTTGAAATCGATGCAATGTGCTCGGATGCTCCCGAAACTTCCTCAGAGCTCGCAGAAAGCTGCTGAACCGTCGCACTCATATTTTGCAGTTCGCCGGCGATTTGGTTCGTCATTTCAGAAATGCGTTTGAAGCTCATTTCTGTTTTATCTGTGATGTCAAGTCCTGTCTGCACCTCTTGATTGACAGATTGGAACATGCCGAGTGATGTATTGATTTCCTTCACAATTTCGATGATTAATCCTTCAATCTCTTTTGCTGAATCTGCTGACTGTACTGCCAGTTTTCTTACTTCTTCCGCTACAACGGAGAAGCCGCGGCCGTACTCGCCTGCGCGCGCTGCTTCAATTGCTGCGTTTAAGGCAAGCAGGTTCGTCTGGTCTGCGATGCCGTTGATCACACGCAAAATGTTTGTAATATCTTTCGATTTCGTTTCCAATCCGCGTACGACTTGCTCCGCTTCTTTAACGGACTTGTCAATGACATTCATTTGGCCGACGGTTTGATGAACAAGCTTGCCGCCTTCACTTGCAATTTCTGTCGATTGAACAGATGAATCAGTGATCACTTCAGAAGCTTGAGCCATATTCGTCAACCCGTCATTCATTTGATAAATGTGCTCTGCTGCCGTTTCAATGTTTTCGTTTTGTTTTTCATTGCCGTTAGAAAATTGTTCAATCGCCAATGTAATGTGCTCTGTTGCCTTGCTCGTTTGCGCAGCTGATGCAGTGAGCTCCTCAGAGGAAGCGGCAACATTATCTACCGAATCCTGGATGGCGTGTATGAGAGAACGAAGTGACGACGCCATATTGTTAAAGCTTTTGCCGAGCTCGCCCAATTCATCTTTTGAACGGATATCAATGGTTTCCGTCAAATCTCCCTCGCTGATCCGCTTAGAGGAACCAACAAGCTGTTTCAGCGGTGTTGTAATCGACCGAATGATCAAAGTCATGACGATAATCCCTATGATAATAGCTGCGGCCAAGACAATTAAAGCAAGGTGTAGGACAGGCTGGGCTGCCTCATGGATTTCATCCAAATACATGGTGCCGCCGATCTTCCATCCCGTCAACTTGTTTGTGTCAAAGGCCATTTTTTTCTTATCGCCATCCATGGTGTATTGAAAATCGCCTTTATCAGCACTCAACATCTTATCGAGCCAGTCGCCTTTTAATTCAGTTCCTGATTTTTCATTCGGGTGTGCGACAACTTTTTTGTCCTTCGTCATGATAAATGCGTAGCCTTGTGTGCCGATGTTGACTTTTTTGGTTGTTTTCAGCAGATTTTCAATCGTCATGTTGATTGCAATAACGCCTGAACCATCTTTTGTCTGCTGGGCGATTGTCACAACCATCGTATTTGTCGACGCGGTTTTATAAGGGTCTGTGATCACGACTTTCCCTTTATTTGCAACCGCTTTTTTGTACCAGTCGCGTTCAACCGGATTATAGCCGCTTGGCATCGGAAGATCCGGATAGCGGGTAAAGTGCCCTTTTGTGTCGCTTGTATAAATGGATTCTACATCCTTGTTAATGCTGATATATTGTGAGAATTTCTCTGCAATGCTTGCATTGCTTTTTGCATTGTATTTCTCTTTTGTCAGCCATTCGCTGAAATAATCAGCACTGTTTTCTTTTTCGCCGATGCTGGTGTTAATAATTTCGTTTAATTGCTGTACATTTTCCAATGCGCTCCCCATCATCTGTCTGTCGAGTGAGCTGCTAGCCGATTGATACGCAAAGATCGCCAATATGACAACCGGTATGATGAGGATCGACAGAAAGGAAACGAGAAGCTTCCGTGTAATTGATCTTTGTTTTATGAGTTGGAGTATTTTTTTCATCATTCATTTCTCCTTTTTTATGCTACCCTTCATATCGGCTGGAAATGGGTAAATATATACAGCAAAAAAGAAGAAATTCAATAAAAGTAACTAATTTCCCATAAATAAATAGTATTTTAGACCTATTATTTATCTACTTTAAATTGTTTTGTCAGATCACGGAGTTCTTCAGACATTCTTTCAAGCGTCAGTGCAGATGAACTAATCTCCTCCATGGATGCCAGCTGTTCCTCAGCTGAAGCAGCGATATCTTGGATGCCATCCGAGCTTTCCTTAGAAATGGCTGTGATATCATTTGAAGCTGCGGAAATTTCTTGAGCTCCCGCTGACAGCTCCTCAACCGTTGCATTCATGTTTTGCAGCTCGGAAGCAATTTGATTGGTCATTTGCGATATATGTTTGAAGCTCTGTTTAGTTTCATCCGTCATGACAAGCCCTGTTTCAACTTCTTTGTTTACGGACTGAAGCACGTTCAGTGATGTGTGAATTTCTTTTACTATTTCACTGATCAGCGATTCAATTTCTTTTGCTGAGTCAGCCGACTGTACCGCGAGCTTTCTCACTTCCTCAGCGACGACTGAGAAGCCCCGGCCATATTCACCCGCTCTGGCAGCTTCAATGGCGGCATTTAAAGCCAAAAGATTGGTTTGATCCGCAATGCCGTTGATGACACGCAAAATATTCGTGATATCCTTTGATTTGATCTCCAGCCCTTTCACCACTTGTTCCGCTGCTTTTACGGAATGGTCAATTGTGTTCATTTGGCCGGCTGTTTTCTGGACGAGTGTCTCCCCCTTGCTTGACACTTCTGTTGAATCTGCGGATGTTTCTGTAATCACTGCTGCAGCCCGCGCCAGCTCTGCCAATCCGTCATTCATTTCATTAATTTGTTCGGTTGTCGTTTCTATTTTCTCGCTTTGGCTTTCACTGCCGTTTGAAAATTGCTCGATAGCCATCGTAATGTGCTCAGTGGCTCTGCTTGTCTGGTCTGCCGATGCAGTCAGCTCTTCAGACGAGGAGGCAACGTGTTCTACTGAGTCTTTGATCCCGTGAATGAGCGAGCGAAGCGAGTGTGCCATATGATTGAAGCTCTCGCTCAGAACGCCGAGTTCATCTTTTGAATTGATTTCAATCGTTTCGGTTAGATCGCCTTCACTAATTTTTTCAGCGGATGCGACAATGCGTCTCAATGGCTTTGTGATGGATCGAATCACAAAATAAATCGCCGTCATTCCAGCTCCGATAGCAATCGCCAGAACGATTGAAGCCATGATCAGAACCCTGCTTGCAGCATCGTGAATCTCGTTTGCATACATCGTGCCGCTAATTTTCCAGCCTGTTGTTTCGCTTGTTGCAAATGCCATTTTTTTCTTTTTGCCTTTGTACGTATATTCAAAGTCCCCGCTTTTATCCTTGTAGAGCTTATCAACCCAGTCCCCTTTTAGCTCTGTTCCCGCTTTTTCTCCGGAGTAGGCGATGACTTTCTTGTTTTGGCTCAAAATAAAAGCATAGCCTTCTTTTCCGATATTGATTCCTTTCGCGGTAGTGACTAAGTCATCAATTTTCATATCAATGGCGACAACGCCTGACCCATCCACCGTTTGACGGGCGATGGTGACGACCATTTTTCCTGATGAAATCGATTCATAAGGCTCAGTGACAATTGTTTTGCCTTTATTGGCCATTGCTTCTTTGTACCAATCTCGTTCCAAAGCATTAAAGTCGCTTGGCATGTCAGCGTACGGATAACGTGTGAAGTCCCCGTCTTTGCCGCTTGAAAATACCGCAGCGACATTATCATTCATTTGGATAAATTGTTTAAACTCCTGTTTCAGCTCTGATTTCTTTTTATCCTGAAATTTTTCTGCTGTAGCCCAATCGCTGAAATATGCGAGGCTTTTTTCAGTCGTGCTGATTTTATCATCAATGATGTGATCTAATATCTGAACATTTTCCTTTGCGCTTTGCGTCATCTGTACATCAAGTGAGGCAACTGCTGATTGATAAGCGCTAACCGAAAGGGCGGTTATCGGGACAATTAAGATCAGCAGGAAAGAAATAATAAGTCTCCTTGCAATTGATGATCTGCGAATAGTGGTGAGTGTTTTTTTCATTTCCTTTTGAACCTTCTTTCAATAATTTACAAATTATATCGGCGGATCTTCCTTTAAATTACATTGAAAATGGAGGAAAAAATGAAAAATAGTTCTAAACTCACCGGATTAACTAGGACTTTATTATCGTTTACCCTATAAAAAAACAGCGCCTTGATAGCGCTGTTTTTCGATTTTTACTCAATTTTAAATTGTTTCGTCAGATCGCGAAGCTCTTCTGCCATCTGCGCAAGAGTCGTCGCTGAGGAACTGATTTCTTCCATGGAAGCAAGCTGTTCTTCAGCTGATGCGGCAATGTCCTGGATGCTTGCCGAGCTTTCTTTCGACACGTCTGCAATGCCGCTGACTGCTGCTGAAACATGCTGTGAACGGTCTGACAGCTGCTCGACGGTGGAATTCATCGTCTGCAGCTTACCCGCGATTTCGTTTGTCATGCTGAAAATGCTCTGGAAGCTTTCTTTTGTATTGTCTGTGACAACAAGTCCGGACTGTACTTCCTGATTGACCTCTTTAAACATGTGAAGAGAGGTGTCGATTTCTGCGACGATTTCTTGGATCAGCTTTTCGATTTCTTTCGCTGAATCTGCTGATTGGACAGCCAGCTTGCGCACTTCCTCCGCTACGACAGAGAAGCCGCGTCCTGACTCTCCGGCACGCGCCGCTTCAATGGCTGCATTTAGTGCAAGCAGATTTGTTTGGTCAGCGATTCCGTTGATGACTCTCAAAATGCTTGTGATGTCTTTTGATTTTCCTTCTAAGCCTTTGACAACAGCTTCAGCCTGCTGAACAGATTGATTAATCGAGTTCATTTGTCCGACTGTCTGCTGCACAAACTTCTCACCCGTTCCGGCGATTTCCGTTGATTGGATAGATGCCTTTGTAATATCTGACGATGTTTGTGAGACTTGCTGGAGTCCTTCATTCATTAAGTTCAGCTGATGAGAGCTGGATTCAACCTTTTCGCTTTGCTCCTCGTTTCCGTTTGAGAACTGCTCAATCGCCATCGTAATATGCTCGGTGGCTTTACTCGTCTGCCCGGCAGATGCGGTAAGCTGTTCGGAAGATGCAGCCACATTGTTCACCGAGTCCTGAATAGCGCTGATCAGCGAGCGAAGAGATTGTCCCATTTCATTGAAGCTTTCCCCAAGCTCCCCAAGCTCATCCTTTGAATGGATTTCGATCGTTTCGGTCAGATCCCCCCTGCTGATCGTTTTCGATGATTGGACAAGACGTTTTAACGGTTTTGTAATCGAACGAACGATAAACAGAATTAAAATTCCGCCTGCCACAATCGAAGCAATCAGCACGATCATTCCTGTTGTCAGCACAGACTTTGAGGCATCCTTAATTTCATCCATATACATTGTGCCGGCTATTTTCCAACCAGTCAGTTCGTTTGTAGTATAGGTCATCTTTTTATCTTCGTTATTAAGAGTATACTGGAGTTCACCGCTGTCATTCGCATACATTTTGGCTACCCAGTCGCCTGAAAGCTTTTCTCCAGCCTTATGGTTCTTGTGGGCGACATAGGTTTTGTTTTTTGTTGCAATGAAAGCATAACCTTCTTTTCCGACCTTGATTTGTTTCATTTGTTCTAACAATTTATCAATGGTAATATCCATGGCGACAACGCCAGATCCGTCCTTCAGCTCCTGTGCAATGGTAATGACCATGCTTCCGTCACTCGCAGCCACGTAAGGATCTGTCACGACAATTTCACCGCCGGCCTTCATCGCATCCTGGTACCAAGGGCGTTGTCTCGGGTCGTATCCTTCCGGCAATTTTTCTTTTGGCGCTTGTACGTAAGTGCCGTTATCTGCGCCCCCATAAATTCTGGCTACTCCTTGATTAATAGATACATATTGTGAAAATTTAGCTTTGATCTCTTCTTGATTTGCTTTCCCTTTGAATGCGGATCTTTTAAGAGATTCACTGAAAAAGGTGACTGCTTTCGCTTTTTCTCCCAGATCATTTGTAACAGTTGTATTAAATGTATCGACACTGTTTTTCGCATTTCCCATAATTTCCTGATCCAGCTTTCCGCTGGCGCTTCGGTAAGAGCTAAATTCTAATATAAGAATAGGGATAATGAGAATCGCAATAAATGAGACGATTAATTTCTTTGAAATAGACGGTTTCTTCAGCCAATTGATAAAAGTCTTCATGTCACTTGCTCCTTCAGGTTTGATACAGTATATATCGGCTGCTTAAAAAAGTTTTAAAATAAAAAATGGAAGAAGTTCTTTTTGGCTGTCTTCTGCCTTTTTAACTTTCATTGCCCAAGCCCTTTGCATATCTTATAAAAAACAAGGGGGGCTAAACATGATTATTGTATCAGGACAATTGCTCCGTCCCCAGGATATTGAAAATTGGCAGATTGATCAAAATCTGAATCCGCTGTTAAAAGAGATGATTGAGACGCCTGTTCAGTTTGATTATCATTCAATTGCTGAACTGATGTTTGAGCTTAAACTGCGGATGAATATTGTAGCAGCGGCAAAGACGCTGCACAAAAGCGGGGCGAAGTTTGCCACTTTTTTAAAAACATACGGGAATACAACGTATTGGAGGGTTTCACCGGAGGGCGCCTTGGAGCTGAAATACAGAATGCCGCCTTCAAAAGCGATTCGTGACATTGCTGAGAACGGCCCGTTTTATGCGTTTGAATGCGCAACCGCAATCGTTATCATTTATTACTTGGCCTTAATCGATACAATCGGAGAAGATAAATTCAATGCCAGCTTTGACAGAATTATTTTATATGACTGGCATTATGAGAAATTGCCGATATATACGGAAACAGGACACCATTTTTTCCTTGGAGATTGTTTGTATTTTAAGAATCCTGAATTTGATCCGCAAAAGGCGCAATGGAGAGGCGAAAATGTGATTTTACTGGGGGAAGATAAATATTTTGCCCATGGTCTTGGAATCTTAAACGGACAGCAAATTATTGATAAGCTGAATTCTTTTAGGAAAAAAGGAGCCTTACAGTCAGCCTACCTTCTGTCTCAGGCGACCAGACTGGATGTTCCGTCTCTTTTCCGCATCGTCCGCTAAAAAGCCCCATCGCCTATTTTCCGGACGATGGGGTTTCAAATGCCTTTCGTTTTCGATAGAAGGGGGCTGTGCCGAAATATTGGTTCGCAGCCCACTCCATTTTTTCAAGGTCATTTCTTGTCACGATTGGATCCTGGCTGCTCCATTTGATAAAGCGGACAAAATAGTAGCCTTTGATAGGAACCATTGTAACTTTTGAGTGAGGCCAGTCTTCAAATACAAACTCAATTTTCCCTCTTTTTTTATAAGAATATTGAAGAATGTTCATATCTGTCACCTCAGTTTATCAAGTTACGTTCGGCAAAGCTCGGTACGTTTACATCCATTGATTGACTATCCCTCATGCAAGGCTTTCCTTTATTTATTTCGCATATGGATTAGCTTTTCGAGCATGTCGTGACTGAGATAGCCGAATGCCAAGCGTGCCTTCATTCGATAAAGCCGCAGCGTGGGCGGGTGTGACAAGCCCTCCGGCTATCGGCGCTTGTTCAGCGATCATGCTTTTGTCATAAAAAACAGCCTATTATCCCATCATTTTGATATAGCATGTCCGGGTGCGAGGCCCGTCAAATTCGCAGAAATAAATGCCCTGCCACGTTCCAAGAATAAGCCGGCCGTTTTCCACAATGACATGCTGTGAAGCTCCGACTGTACTCGACTTCATGTGTGCAGCTGTATTGCCCTCCATATGGCGGTCCAGCTCATGTTCCCACGGATATACCTCATCAAACCTTCTGAGCATATCTTTTTTGACGTCCGGATCGGCATTTTCATTAATTGTAATGCCCGCAGTCGTATGCGGACAGTAAATCAGCGCTGCGCCACTCGTTATACCTGTTTCTTGAAGAAACGCTTCCACCTCCCGGGTGATATCAATCATTTCATCTCGTTTGGTTGTTTTGATTTGCAGTGTTTTCAGCATTTGTTTCTCCTTTCGTTTGTCCGCTCTCATCGCTTAATTCGTTCTGTGTTCTTTTTTTTCCTGTTAAACCGCTCTCATAAACCCGATAAAACAAAAAAACTCCAGTCTAAGGCTGGAGTTTAGCACCATAGATATATTCTTGCTTCATACGGCTTTAAGAGTACTGATGTCATATGCTTGTGCGGCTCTGTTTCAATATTTGACAAGACGAGTGCATCTGATGACAATGGCAATCCAGAGTGCTTGAACAACGCCGGTGTTCCTGTCAGATTGGCCGCAATCAGTGCAGTATGGCTCTCGTTTTTCCGAAGATATGCAAAGATTTGCTGATCTTCCGGTAAAACGAGCTCGTATGTCCCGTTAATAAAAACATCATATGTTTGGCGCAGCTTGATCAAGCTTTTGTAAAAATGATAAACGGATGTTTTATCGTTTTTTTGCGCCTCGGCATTCAGCCATTTGTAATTCTCATTGATTCCGATCCACGGTTTGGCCTCAGAAAATCCGGCGTATGGACCAGCATTCCATTGCATCGGCGTTCGCGAATTGTCTCTTCCCTTTTTCCAGACAATCTTCATCACATCCTCGTGTGATGTGCCTTTCGCTGTTTTTGTTTCATACAGGCGTTTCATTGCGACATCATCATAGTCCTCAATAGATGGAAAAGCCACGTTCGTCATCCCGAGTTCCTGTCCCTGATAAATAAACGGTGTGCCTTTCATGAGAAAATAAACAGCGGAAAGCGCTTTTGCACTTTCTTTCAGGTACACTCCGTCGTCTCCCCACACAGAAACTGAACGGGGCTGGTCGTGATTCTCCATAAACAAAGCATTCCAGCCGATCCCTTCCAGACTGTCCTGCCAGTCAGTTAAAATTCGTTTAAATGCAACGATATCAATACTTTCATTGATCTCTACATCCCACAGGCCGAGATGCTCAAATTGAAAAATCATGCTGAATATGCCGTTTTTTTCTCCAGCCCAATCAGCTGCTTCTTTTGCAGCGACGCCGTTTGCTTCACCAACTGTCATAATCGGATAGCGGGAAAATGTGTTTTCCTTCAGCTCTGTTA
Organism: Bacillus sp. 204(2023); assembly: GCF_037027505.1. NCBI lineage: Bacteria > Bacillati > Bacillota > Bacilli > Caryophanales > Bacillaceae > Bacillus > Bacillus sp. 204(2023). The sequence goes on from NZ_JAXCHE010000013.1 coordinate 36,772, forward strand.
ACAAATCCATAATGCCGTCAGCATTCATATGATAAGGAAAGGAAGGGACATAGTCCAGCCCCTTTGGATTCGGCATGTCGGGAAGCCCTTCTTTTTTCTTAATATGCGTAATGGCATCCACCCGAAATCCGTCAATTCCTTTATCAAGCCACCAATTGATCATGTCATAAACGGCTTTCCTCACCTGTTCATTTTCCCAATTCAAATCAGGCTGTTTTTTATCAAAAAGGTGCAGATAATACTGGCTTGTCTTTTGATCATACTCCCAAGCCGGCCCGCCGAAAATGCTTTCCCAATTGTTGGGCGCTTTTCCGTTTTTGCCGTCTTTCCAAATATACCAGTCGCGCTTTTCCGAGTGTATGGATGAACGGGATTCTATGAACCATGGATGTTCGTCGCTTGTGTGGTTCACAACGAGATCCATAATCAGCTTCATGTCCAGATCATGAATGTCACCAAGCAGCTCGTCAAAATCTTCCATGGTGCCAAACTCGCTTAATATGTTCTGATAATCCCGGATATCATAGCCATTATCGGCATTCGGTGAGTCATACAGCGGGCAAATCCATATGACGTCAGCGCCCAGCTCTTTTATGTAAGAAAGCTTGGATCTGATTCCTTGAATATCCCCAATTCCGTCTCCATTTGAATCTTTAAAACTGCGGGGGTAAATTTGGTAAACAACGGCTTCCTTCCACCAAGCCTTTTTCATACAGCCACTCCTTCCCAGTGTACCGGTCTTATATATCCTATGTAGAAAAAAGGCTTCACAGCATTGCTTTTTAAGAAATGACTTGATGACACAAAAAACAGCCGTTCGTTCCCCGGCTGTTTTTTATTAAAAATCAGTTTTTTTAATTTCTACAAAACGGATGTGATGATCTTCGGCGTCGAGGATTTTAAATTCACAGCCCTCCGCGTGTATCACATCTCCTGCTTTCAGCTCCATTTTTTGCGTTAAAAGCCAGCCTGCAATCGTATCAATTTCTTCATTTTCAATCGCAATGTCGAGAAGGTCATTCACTTCGTCTATTAACGCTTTTCCATCCATCACATAATGGTGCTCGCCCTTTTTCAGGATATGCGGTGTTTCATCCTGATCATACTCATCGCGAATTTCCCCGACGATTTCCTCGATAATATCCTCTACAGTGACAAGCCCCGCAGTTCCCCCATATTCATCCACGAGAATCGCCATGTGAATCCGCTCCTTCTGCATGCGGATTAACAGCTGCTGAACAGGAATGCTTTCAATGACTCTGATAACGGGCCTCATGATTTGATTCAGCTTTATCGGCTGGCCGAGAAAATAAGCTTTAAACATATCTTTGCTGTTGATGATCCCTAAAATATGATCCTTGTCATCTTTGATGACAGGGTAGCGTGTATACCGTTCATTAATGATGTGATGAATTGCCTCTTCAAGCGACTGCTCCAGAGAGATAACCGCAATTTCTGTCCGCGGAATCATAATCTCTCTCGCTACCCGGTTGTCAAATTCAAAAATCTTATTTACATAGCGGAATTCAGACTGATTGATTTCTCCCTTTTCATAGCTTTCTGAAAGGATCAGTCTTAGTTCCTCCTCGCTGATGACAACCTCATGCTCCTTTACTGAATGAAAGCCAAACAATTTCACAAGAAAGCTTGCAGAGCCGTTTAATGCCTTAATAAACGGGTACGTGATTTTATAAAACCAGATCAGCGGCTTTGCAATCCATAAGCTTACAGCTTCAGCTTTTTGAATAGAAACCGTTTTCGGAGCAAGCTCCCCCATCACCACATGCAAAAAAGTGACGATGATAAATGCAACTACAAATGTGACAATGTGGTTAAACGGTTCCGGCATGCCTGTCATTGTAAATAAGGGATGAAGAATGCGTTCAAATGTCGGTTCACCAAGCCATCCAAGGCCGAGGGCAGTAATCGTAATCCCGAGCTGGCAGGCTGATAAATACTCGTCAAGATTGGAGATGATTTTATGTGCGGCTAGTGCTCGGCTGTCACCGCTTTCGATGAGCTGATTGATTTTTGAACCTCTGATTTTGACGATCGCAAATTCCGCTGCAACGAAAACAGCCGTAATGCCAATCAAAACAAAAATGGCGATCAATTGTAAAATAAGCAAAAAAAGCCCTTACCATAAATGGTAAGGGGCCACCTCCTTAACGTTAATTCTCATCACGACCGTTTAAGAAAATCATCACAAAACGAAGTAGTTCAAACAGGGAAACCAGGGCGGCAGCCACATACGTTAAGGCAGCAGCACTCAGCACTTTATTTACCCCATTTTCTTCATTGTTTCGGATGAATCCTTCTGACACAATAATCTGCTTCGCACGTGAACTTGCATTGAATTCGACAGGCAATGTAATCAGCTGGAAAAAGACTGCCGCTGAAAACAGTATGATGCCAAGCCCGATCAAATTCAGGCTGCCGAGAAGCATGCCTCCTAAGAAAAGCAAAGGAGCTACACCGGATGCAAAATTCACGACTGGGAAGATTTTATGTCTCAGCACAAGCGCACCATATGACTCCTGATGCTGCAAGGCATGTCCGACTTCATGGGAAGCTACGGATATGGCGGAAATTGAGCGGCCGTAATAGACCGGCTCAGATAAACGCACCACCCGTCTTGTCGGGTCGTAATGGTCTGTTAAAGTGCCTCTTACCGGTTCGACCGGCACGTCGTAAAGACCGTTTATATCTAAAATCCGTCTTGCCGTTTCTGCCCCTGTACGTCCGCTTGAGGCTTCCACTTTTGAATATTTTTCAAAGTTGCTCTTTACTTTAAATTGTGCCCAAAACGACAATCCCAATGCGGCTATTGTTAAAAATATAAACAGCATTTTTTCATCATCCTTTTTCCATGATCATTTCTCTATTACGATTATTTTAATGAGTTTTCTTTCCCGTGTACAGAAATGCGCTTTTTCTTCCGGCTTGGAGCACACAATCCAATCAGCAAAAAGAACAGGCCTGCTGAAAACAAATAAAAGGCGAAACTGCCGGCCAGTTCTTTCAGAAAATGAAGCCAGGAGAAGCTTCCGGAAAAGTGATTATATGAATTCAAATCGAAAATAAACAAAATCACCGCGGATGCCGCCAGCTGCGTACCGATCAAAACCACGATCGTTCTTTGAAAGATCGTCATCTTTTTCATCCTTTTTGTTTTAGTTTATGGAGAAATCCGGTTTTATATGTTTTGTACATTTTTTGAAAAACATCACCGGAAGTGGGACATACTGTTAGAAAAAAGCACGGGTGTGATGGAAGCTATGAAAGTGACGAGTGAGGAAAAGGAACAGCTGAGCACAGCAATCGACCGAATGAATGAAGGACTGGACGCGTTTATCCAGCTGTATAATGAATCGGAAATTGATGAACCGCTTATTCAGCTTGATGATGATACAGCCGTGTTAATGAAGCAGGCCCGAGATAAGTACGGCCAGCAAAAGCTAAATGAGAAATTAAATACAATTATTAAACAGATTTTATCCATCTCAGTATCTGAAGAAGGAGAAAAAGAATGAAATCAAATCGGATATTTATTTCATGGCTCAGGTGGCCGTTATTTATCCGAATCGGGGTAATTATTTTATGTCTGATTCTTTTGTTCGGCCAAATCATTTATATACTTGAGCCTAAGCAGTTCACTTCGGTATTCGAAGGCATTTGGTGGGCTGTCGTTACGGTTTCGACAGTTGGTTATGGAGACTATGTGCCGCACACGCCGCTGGGACAGGCAGCCGGAATACTGCTGATTTTGAGCGGAGCAAGCTTTGTCACAGCGTATTTCGCTACGTTATCAGCGGCCGCATTCAGCAGACAGCATCGCTACATCGAAGGAAAAGTTGCTTACAAAGGCCGGGACCACATCATTCTGATCGGGTGGAATGAAAAAACAAACCGGCTTTTGAAGGACCTTCAGCTTGCCGCCCCTTCCAAAACAGTCGTACTAATCGATGAATCCTTAACAGAAGGCCCGCTTATTGAAAACGTTCATTTCATACGCGGGCACGCTGCCGATGATGGGACACTGAAACGGGCCAATATTACTGAAGCGGAATCAGTGATGATTACTGCCGATCAGTATAAAAGTGAAACTGATGCTGATATGCTGTCAGTGCTGACTCTTTTATCTGTTAAAGGGCTTAATCCCCTTGCTTACTGCATCGTCGAGATTTTGACTGACCGTTTTGTCACCAATGCGGAGCGGGCAGGCGCAAACCAAATCATCGGAACTTCAGAATTTATCAGCCGGGCGATGCTGCAGCATTACCAAGTCAAGTTACGGCCGTCTAAACAGCAGAACGGAATCAAGCTGACACTTGATCAGCATGTGGAGCTTCTTGCTGTTCCTGACGAACTAAAGGGAGCGGCTTACAAAACCTGTGTTCTCTATTTCCTTGATCACAACACAACAATTATAGGCGTACAAAAAAAGGAGGGACCGATGCTTTCCCCTCCTCTTACATACAAGGTGCTCGAAACAGACCAATTCCTTGCCATCTAGTGTAACAGAACATCCTCCAATTCTTTCACGAGAGAGGCGCCGATATCCAAAAATGCCGGATCAATTTCCGCGTCCCGCCTTTCCGGTTCGGAAAATTGATTAAACAGTGATTGGAAAGGCCCTCCCTCGGCGTGATCGTCAACATCCGCCTGAAACACCTGTCTCAGCATAAATGGCGTTCCGATCCGGACGGCCGCCCCTCGTTCATCGAGACTGCCCTGTACCGCATTGACGGGAATTCTTAAAAATAAATAGCCGTCTCTATCATCAATTTTATAATCAAAGTAGCCATGATCGTATTCCCAGCCGCCGTTTATCACATAACCGAGCGGCTTCATCACTTGTTCCAGTTCTTGAAGCAGAAAAGACTGCCCATCTATCGCGGAAGGTATTGGTATCATCAGAATGCCCCTTTTTTCACTTATCCTGTCCCGCCGAACAAGACTTCATTCAGAGGCGCCTACATGGAAATCGTTGTTTCTTTCGCGCGGCCAACAGAAAAGAAAGCGCATTCAATTAAGAAGTAAACAGCCATTGCCGCTGCAAGCCATACAGCTGAATCCCAAGACACATAAACAACCGTTGCATAGAGTCCTAATTTAGTGAAAAGAGTATGGGTTCGTTTTAAATGCAAAATCCGATGTACCGCATCGGTAAAAAGGGCAAGCGGCAAACCAATGAGAAGAAAGGCGTGGATGAAAAAATGTGACAGCGTGCCGCCAAAGCTTGAAGAAAACTCTGTATACACGGCATCAAAGGAGATAAGGAAACTTAAAATAGCTGCAGAAAAACCGGCAATGATGAGATGTTTAACCAATTGTTTCATGAACATCAGCACCTTTCTGATTTTATAAAAAGCCGACCGGCAAATGCCAGTCAGCTTTCTCACATTAATCTTCCAGACGTTTTTCAAGCTCTGCTTTTTTCTCTTCAAAGCCAGGTTTGCCGAGTAACGCAAACATATTGACTTTATACGCTTCTACACCAGGCTGGTCAAACGGATTGACGCCAAGGAGGTAACCGCTCATCGCGCAGGCTTTTTCGAAGAAATATACAAGGTATCCAAAAGTATATGCATTCAGCTCAGGAATGTTAACGATTAAGTTCGGAACATTTCCGTCTGTATGGGCAAGCATCGTGCCTTGGAATGCTTTTTTGTTAACGAAATCAACAGTTTTACCGGCTAAATAGTTCAAGCCGTCAAGATCGTTATCCGCTTCCTCAATTGTCAGTTCATGTTTAGGCTTCTCTACGTTCAGGACCGTTTCGAATAAATCTCTGCGGCCTTCTTGTACATACTGGCCTAAAGAATGAAGGTCTGTTGAATAGTTCGCTGAAGAAGGATAAATGCCCTTCTCATCTTTCCCTTCGCTTTCTCCGAACAGCTGCTTCCACCATTCCGCAAAGTATTGAAGCGCCGGTTCGTAGTTGATGAGCATTTCAATTGTTTTGCCCTTATTATAAAGGACATTGCGAACAACCGCATATTGGTATGCTGGGTTATCTTCCAGTTCAGATGTTGCAAAATCTTTGCTCGCATCCAGGGCGCCTTTCATCATGTCATCAATGTTGACGCCGCTGACAGCAATCGGCAGGAGACCTACAGCTGTTAAAACTGAATAACGGCCGCCGACATCGTCAGGAATAACGAATGATTCGAAGCCTTCTTCGTTAGAAAGCGTTTTTAATGCGCCGCGCTCTTTATCAGTTGTTGCATAAATCCGCGCTTTCGCTTCTTCTTTACCGTATTTCTCTTCAAGAAGCTTGCGGAAAATACGGAAAGCGATTGCAGGTTCAGTTGTCGTACCTGATTTAGAAATCACATTAATAGAGAAGTCAACATCTTCAAGAAGATCCATGACGTCTCTCATATAGGATGAACTGATGTTGTTCCCGATAAAAATGACTTGCGGATTGCCGCGTTTTGCTTTTGGCAAAGTGTTATAAAACGCGTGATTCAGCGCTTCAATCGCTGCCCGCGCTCCAAGATAAGAACCGCCGATGCCGACAACAAGCAAGACATCAGAGTCAGATTTGATTTTTTCCGCGCTTTTTTTGATACGCGCGAATTCTTCTTTATCATAATGTTCAGGGAGGTCCACCCAGCCTAGAAAATCGCTGCCCGCGCCTGTTTTTTCATGGATATTATGGTGTGCTGTTTTTACAAAGTCCCGCAGATATGTAAGTTCATGTTCGTTGAAGAAAGTCAACGCTTTTGAGTAGTCAAAGCGTACATGCGTCATTGCTTGTCCCTCCATAACGGTATAATGTTTTCATCTTTCACTTTATATGAACTTATCTGTGAAATCAAGTCAAGAAGAAAGGGCGGAATGACTGGATTCCGCCCTTTGGGTTTATAGAGACGCGCGAAGGATGGCAAGCACGTCATCTTTGTTCAGTTTTTGGAAGTTGCCGAAGCCGCCGTGTTCCATTTCCTTGGCTGCGATATCAGCAATCAGTTCAAGCTTTTCTTCTCCAATATTGTAATCAGCAAGACGAGAAGGTGCACCGAGGCTTGTCCAGAACGCAGACAGTTTATCGATTCCTTCAAGCGCAATTTCTTTATCTGTTTTGCCTTCAGTATCAATGTCAAACATGTTGAGCATTAGGTTTTTAAAACGGCCTACATTTGTATCAAGCGTGTATCTCATCCAGTTTGGGAACAGTATAGCCAAACCGCCCGCGTGCGGAATATCATATACAGCTGAAACAGCGTGTTCCATTGTATGAGAAGCCCAGTCACCAAAGTAGCCCATTTGGAGCGTGCCGTTTAAAGCAATAGTACCAGCGTACAAAATCGTTTCACGAAGTTTGTAGTTTTCCAGATCTTCAAGAAGCTTAGGAGCTGTTTCGATGACCGTCTGCAAAACAGCAAAGCACATTCTATCCTGAAGCGGCGTGTTTTCAACATTATGGAAGTATTGTTCGAATACGTGGCTCATCATGTCAACCATGCCGTATACTGTTTGATTTTCTGGAACGGTGAACGTATTTTCAGGGTCTAAAATAGAGAAACGCGGATGAGTGACATTGCTGCCCCATACAAATTTCTCGTTTGTTTCCCAGTTTGTAATCACGGAATCAGGGTTCATTTCAGACCCTGTTGCAGCAAGAGTTAAAACAGTGCCAAACGGCAGCGCATCCTCCGCTGTTACTTTTTTGCTGAAAATATCCCAAGCGTCGCCATCGTATTTGACGCCAGCTGCGATTGCCTTTGTACAGTCAATCACACTGCCTCCGCCGACAGCAAGCAGAAAATCAATGTCATGCTCTCTGCAAAGTCCTATGCCTTTTTCCACTGTTGCAAGACGCGGGTTCGGCTCTACACCTGACAGCTCATGAACAACAGCGCCCTCTTCTTTTAAAATGCCTGTGACTTGATCATAAAGGCCGTTGCGTTTAATGCTGCCGCCCCCGTAAACAAGCAGTACATTTTTGCCGTATCGTTTGAATTCTTTTCTTAATTGTTCAAGCTGACCTTTTCCAAAAATCAGCTTTGTCGGATTATAATAAGTGAAATTTTCCATAGTAAAACCTCCAAATGATGCTGGTAAAAAACAGATTTTCCATTGTAACATAAGTTGACAAAAAGAAAAAGGGAAGCAGCCAAACAGCTATTTCCCCTTTTTTTATAGAGATGCTTTCAAAATTGACAGCACATCTTCTTTGTTGAGTGATTTAAATTGACCGAATGTACCGTTAGCCATTGCCTTGTCAGCAATTGTGTCAAGCTGCTCATCATTAATATCATAATCAGCAAGACGGTTCGGAGCGCCAAGGCTTGTCCAGAATGCGGACAGCTTATCGATACCTTCAAGGGCGATTTCTTCATCTGTTTTACCTGCTTCTTCAACATCAAACACGCGAACTGCAAGCTGTTTCATGCGGGCAGGGTTTTCAGACAATGTGTGTCTCATCCAGTTCGGGAACAAAATTGCCAGTCCGCCGGCATGCGGAATATCATAAACGGCTGATACTGCATGTTCAATATTATGAGTAGCCCAATCCCCTCTTGCCCCCATAGAAAGCATGCCGTTTAATGCGATTGTTCCTGTGTACAGGATCGTCTCACGCAATTCGTAATTTTCGAGATCATTGATCAGCTTAGGCGCTGTTTCAATGACTGTACGCAAAAGTGATTCACACATGCGGTCCTGATACGGCGTGTTTGATACATGATGGAAGTATTGTTCGAATACGTGGCTCATCATGTCAACCATCCCGTAGATCGTGTGGTTTTTAGGTACGGTGAATGTATTCACCGGATCAAGAATCGAGAATTTAGGGAATACGAGCGGGCTGCCCCAGCCGTATTTTTCTTTTGTTTCCCAGTTTGTAATAACAGATCCTGAGTTCATTTCTGAACCAGTTGCAGCGAGAGTCAATACCGTTCCGAATGGCAAAGCATCTTTTGGCTGATGCTTTTTCGTAACGATATCCCACGCATCACCATCATACTTCGCTCCTGCGGCAATCGCTTTTGTACAGTCGATTACGCTTCCGCCTCCGACAGCCAGCAAGAAATCAATGTTTTGTTCTTTACAGATGGCAACACCTTTATTAACAGTCGACACACGAGGATTCGGTTCCACACCTGCTAATTCATGCACGGTCGCTCCGGCTTTATTCAGCTGTTCAATCACTTGATCATACAGACCGCTGCGTTTAATGCTGCCGCCTCCGTACACAAGCAATACGTTTTTTCCGTAAGGTTTGAGTTCCTCCGGAAGTCTTTCCACTTCGCCGCGCCCGAAAATTAATTTGGTCGGATTCCAGTATGTAAAGTTTTGCATGACATCTCCTCCTTAGATTTTTTATTATGCAGAATGTCCTCACCACATGTAAAGCAATCAGCTCTCGCCTCTCAGCATATCTGATGGTTTTATCTTGCAAAATGCTGGGAAAGAAGCTGATATAAGCGAGGGCAGGCCAGTTTCCCTCATATGGAGAAAGCATGTATAGATTCTCCAATATGTCACAATCTATAACTGTTTTAATAATTCATGGAGGAGGTTGCAAAACATGAGTACCATTCAGAGAATTTGTCTTGTATTAACCATCATTGGCGCTATTAACTGGGGACTGATCGGATTTTTCCAATTTGACTTAGTAGCGGCTATTTTCGGCGGTCAAGGGTCAGCCCTTTCCCGAATCATTTACGGACTTGTCGGAATCGCCGGCTTAATCAACCTCGGTCTGCTATTTAAGCCAAACGAGGAAAGATCACGTGAAGAAGCAGCAAATCCTGAAATGCGATAGGATATCAATACGCTGAAATAGGATTTTGCATGAAAGCAAAAGCACCGAACATTCCTGTCCGGTGCTTTTTTCATACTTATTTTTTGATAAGATCTTTGCGGTTGGACATTTCGATCCACTCTTCAAGCTTATCTTTTAATGTGTTGAAACCTTGTGGTGTAGAAGCTTCTTCGCTTACTTGAGCAGCTTTAGGTTTTCTTGGTTTGCTTTCTTTTTTCTCAGGCGCAGCTTGTGTCGCACGAATTGAAAGGCTGATTTTGCCTTTTTCTTCATCAACAGCAAGTACTTTTACTTGTACTTCGTCGCCAACTGAAAGGTGCTCGTTGATATCTTTTACGAAACCGTGAGTCACTTCAGAAATGTGTACTAAACCTTGAGTTTCTTCATCTAATGCAACAAACGCACCATACGCTTGTAATCCTGTAACTTTACCAGTGTAAACACTGCCCACTTCAAATTTTGCTGCCATTCATAACAACTCCTAAGTTAAATTATATATCTGTTTATACGCAATTTAAAATTATATCATACATGTCTTATTTCCGCAAAGAAAACTTTTTTATAAAAAATCAGGTTTATGCACAGCAAAAAGGGGGTAAACTGAAAATACCAAAGGCTTTCTAGTATTCCCCCCTTTTATTGGATGCGAACAAAAGGTTCGTATCTTTTTTTATGTTGTTTTGTGCAGGAAGCGTTTCATTCTGACTAACGCTTCTTGAAGCTGTTCAATCGAGGTTGCGTATGAACAACGGATATACCCCTCACCACTCGGACCAAACACACTTCCAGGAACAACGGCCACTTTTTCCTGCGTCAGTAGCTCCTCAGCAAACTGTTCTGAACTCATTCCCGTGCTTTTAATTGATGGAAAAGCATAGAAAGCGCCGCCCGGATGATGACAGCTGAGACCGATTTCATTGAGCGATTCTACAAACAGATTCCGTCTTCTTCGATAGCTTTTTTTCATTTTTTCTACGTCTTCCATGCCGTTCTTCAGGCCTTCAAGGGCGGCAAACTGCGCCATTGCGGGCGCGCACATCATCGCATACTGATGAATTTTAAGCATGGCATCCCGAAGCAAGGATGGTGCCGCGGCAAAACCGAGCCTCCAGCCCGTCATTGCAAATGCTTTTGAAAAGCCTGAGATGACTACCGTCCGTTCCTTCATTCCCGGTAATGCCGCTATACTTGTAAATTCCTCATCATATGTCAGCTCTGCGTAGATCTCGTCGGCTAAAACGATGACATCATGTTTTTTGGCAAACTCAGCAATCTCATTCAGCTCTTCCTTCGAATAAACCGAACCTGTCGGATTCGATGGTGAGCAGATGAGAATGGCCTTTGTTTTTTCAGTGACTGCCGCTTCAAAATCAGCAGCCGTTGCTTTAAATCCTTTGTCTGCCGTTGTATGAACGTGAACCGGGATACCGCCTGCCAAAGAAACAAGCGCATCGTACGCCACAAAACACGGCTCAGGAATGATGACCTCCTCACCTGGATTCACAATGGCGCGGATCGCAATATCCAAAGCCTGACTTGCCCCCACTGTCACAATCAGCTCATTATCTGGCGAGTAGCTAAGGTCAAACCTGTTGCTCAAATAACGGCTGATTTCCTCCCGCAATGAGTATAAACCCGCATTGGCCGTGTATGACGTATATCCTTGTTCAAGAGAGAGAATGCTTGCTTCGCGGACATTCCACGCGGTAACAAAATCAGGCTCGCCGACGCCTAAAGAAATGACGCCTTCCATCGTTGCCGCCAAATCAAAGAATTTGCGGATGCCGGACGGCTTTATTTGTTGTACATAGTCAGATAAATACGAAGTCATTTACGGTGACACCACGATTCTTTTGTCGTCGTCTCCTGTTTCAAACACTTTGCCGTCATGCTTGTATTTTTTCAGGATAAAATGAGTTGTCGTAGATACAACTGAATCAAGTGTGGACAGTTTATCCGAAACAAAACGCGCTACGTCAGACATCGAATTGCCGCGAATCACGACAGACAAATCGTATACGCCTGACATCAGGTAAACTGATTCAACCTCTTGGAATCGGTAAATCCGTTCCGCCACTTCATCAAAACCGACGCCCCGCTTCGGCGTTACTTTGACGTCAATCATGGCCGTAACGCCCTCATGTCCGTCGACTTTTCGCCAGTCAATCATAGCGGAATAATCGATAATAACCTTTTCTTTCTCCAGTTTGTCAATAATTGTTTTTACTTCATTTACAGGGATGCCCGCCATCTTTGCGATTGTTTCTAAATCGGCGCGGCTGTTTTCGTCTAAAATTTCTAATATTTCTGTTTCTTTTTCTGTCAATTTCATTTGATTCACACCTTTGCAATGTCAAGAAATCTCATGACATTATATCACGTTTTTTGACGAATGCTAAGAAAAAACGAGGAGAAACTTCCGCTAGAATTGACAATTTCAGGGCATAATACAACCATCAAAAAAAGGGAGTGACACAGAATGGAGGCGGTTTCACCAATAAGGCGGTTTACGGTCGATGGAGTCAATGTATACTACGAACATTATCAAAATCCCGGCAAGCAAACGCTGGTCTGCGTACACGGTTTTTTATCATCTGCATTCAGCTTCAGAAAAGTAATTCCTCTCCTTCGGGACAAGTACGACATCATCGCGCTTGATTTGCCTCCTTTCGGCCAATCTGAAAAATCAAGAACGTTTATCTATACCTATCAAAACCTTGCTAAGCTTGTCATTGGGATTTTGGAGCACTTGCAAGTGAAACAGGCTGTGCTTGTCGGGCATTCTATGGGCGGGCAGATATCGCTGTCTGCTGCTCTCCAAAAGCCTGAGCTTTTTTCAAAGGTTGTGCTGCTTTGCAGTTCAGGGTATTTAAAACGTTCACACCCGACGATCATTTTCGGGACCCATATCCCGTATTTTCATCTTTACATCAAACGCTGGCTCTCGAAAGAAGGCGTGATGAAAAATTTATTAAATGTGGTGCATGACAAATCGCTGATTGATGAGGAGATGATTGACGGCTATGGCAGACCGTTTCAGGACGAGCAGATTTTCAAAGCCATGACAAGGTTTATCCGCCACAGAGAAGGAGATTTAGAACCCGAGCAATTGAAGAAAATGAACAAGCCTGCTCTATTGATTTGGGGCGAGGAGGATCGAATTGTCCCAATGGAGATCGGTAAACGGCTGCACGCAGATTTGCCTAATTCCGTGCTGTACTCACTTGGCCAGACCGGACATCTGGTGCCTGAAGAACGGCCTGAACTTGTGTCTGAACACATTGCTGATTTTATCAAATAACAAAAAAACCGGTGCTGAACCGGTTTTTTTAAGGCGTGCAAGAGCTGCTGTTTTTAATGAATAAAAGCTGGCCAGCCACTTCCCGGCAGCTGTCGATCGGCAGCGTTTGTTCAAAAGAAGTTTCAAATATTTGCTGAATGCTTTTCGCCAGCACGTCAGGATCGTCTTCATCATAGACTGCCTGCACGACATCAACAGCCTCCGTTTCGTAAAACTCTTCTCCATATTTAAACGGGTCCCATTTGGCAATGATCTTAATCATTTCCCTGACCGCTTGACTTTCTTCCATATTCATCACCGCTTATAATAAAATTTGCAGTTCTATCTTATCATAGTGAAGCTTAGAAGAATAAACATACATGAGGGGGTAACAGAATGAACTTTGATAAACGAGAAGAACGCCTTGGCACCCAATCTGTCAAATGGGACAAAACAGGCGAATTATTTGGCGTGACAGACGCACTCCCGATGTGGGTGGCGGATATGGATTTTCGCGCGCCAGAAGCGATAACTGAAGCGTTAAAAGAGCGTCTTGACCACGGTATTTTTGGTTATACAACTCCAGATCAAAAAACGAAGGATGCTGTGTGCGGATGGATGCAAAACAGGCACGGCTGGAAGGTGAATCCGGAAAGCATCACATTCAGCCCCGGCGTTGTAACGGCTTTGAGCATGGCGGTACAAGCTTTTACGGAGCCGGGCGATCAAGTAGTTGTTCAGCCTCCAGTTTATACGCCTTTTTACCATATGGTTGAGAAAAACGGCCGGCACATTTTACATAATCCGCTGCTAGAAAAAGACGGCGCATATGCAATGGATTTTGAAGATTTGGAGACGAAGCTTCGTGACCCAAGCGTTACATTGTTTATTTTATGCAATCCTCATAACCCTTCTGGGCGTTCATGGGGCCGGGAAGATTTACTGAAGCTAGGCGAATTGTGTCTTGAGCATGGCGTCACAGTTGTATCGGATGAAATCCATTCCGATTTAATGCTGTACGGACATAAACACACGCCGTTCGCTTCGCTCTCTGACGATTTCGCTGATATTTCCGTAACATGTGCTGCTCCAAGCAAAACATTTAATATCGCCGGATTGCAGGCTTCAGCGATCATTATTCCGGATCGCCTGAAGCGCGCCAAGTTTTCCGCAAGCCTTCAGCGCAATGGTTTAGGCGGACTAAACGCATTTGCCGTCACTGCAATCGAAGCCGCGTATTCAAAAGGGGGACCGTGGCTTGATGAATTGATCTCTTACATTGAGAAAAACATGAACGAAGCGGAAGCCTTTTTGAGCAACGAGCTGCCAAAGGTCAAAATGATGAAGCCGGATGCATCATACTTGATTTGGCTCGACTTCAGCGCTTACGGCTTGTCCGATACAGAGCTTCAGCAAAGAATGCTAAAAAAAGGAAGAGTTATTTTAGAGCCCGGGACGAAATACGGGCCTGGCGGAGAAGGATTTATGCGCCTGAACGCAGGATGCTCTCTTGCAACCCTGCAGGACGGCCTGCGCCGCATCAAAGCCGCATTATCGTAAATATAGCTGTTAAACGCCTTTACGTCTTCATTTGTAAAGGCGTTCTTAATAAAGGAATTTTATATTTTACTTCTAATATTTAGTGTTATAATAGATTCATATTTTATACGAAAGGATTTCACACGAATGGAAATTCTAAAAGACTATCTCCTGCACATCTGCTTTATTTTGTTTCCTATTCTTCTTTACCAAGTGTTTTGGCTTGGAAAACCTGCGATTCTTGTGCCAAAAATAAACAGCGGTTTGGTCACGCTCTTCGCCTGCGGCGCCTCCGTTTTATGCATTATTTTCCCGATTCATGAAATGGACTACATACAATACGGCCTTCAGATGATTCCCGTCATCATTTGTTTATTTTACATTAGTACCGCTTCCGGACTTACAGTCGCCGCATCTGTCCTATGTTTTGAACTGCTTTTTTACGAACCTTCCGCAATGTTTGTTTTCACTTTGCTGCCTTTTCTTATCATTATCCCAATCTTATTTCAGAAAAAATGGCCATTCATGTCCAAAGCGAAAAAACTGCTGCTGTCTTTATTGATCAGTTGCGTGGAGATTTTCCTATTTTTCGCCTCAAGCTGGATTCTAACCGCCTTGAATATTTTAAATTTTCAAAAATCAGGAATTTTTGTTTACGAGGCGGCAGTCTCAGGGCTTTTCCGCTCCAGTGTTCTTCTATTAAGCATCTATATTATCGAAAGCATCGCCGAAAATATCGCCCTGCGTTCGCAGCTTATCCATTCAGAAAAAATGACGATTGTGAGTGAACTGGCAGCGAGCGTCGCTCATGAGGTCAGGAATCCGCTGACAGTTGTCCGCGGGTTTGTCCAGCTGCTTTTTAATGACGAAACTCTACAAAACAAGTCGAGTGCGGATTACAAAAAGCTTGTACTGTCAGAGCTTGACCGGGCGCAAGGCATTATTACAAACTATCTCGATATGGCCAAACAGCAATTATACGAAAAAGAGGTTTTTGACCTATCAGCCCTTATCAAAGAGACAAGCTCCCTTATGGTGTCGTACGCCAATTACAAGTCAGTAACCGTCGAGGCTGAAACAGAACCGGACCTTTTGATATACGGAGACGCAACAAAGCTGAAGCAGGCTGTCATCAACCTGATGAAAAACAGTATTGAAGCGGTTCCTCACGGGAAGGGTGTAATCCACATATCAGCCAAAAGAAACGGCCATACGATCATGATTAACATCACAGACAATGGGGTCGGGATGACAGACCATCAAATGCAAAAACTCGGCGAACCTTATTATTCCTTAAAAACGAACGGAACGGGACTCGGCCTCACCGTAACCTTTTCCATTATTGAACATCATCACGGGACCATTTCATTTAACAGCAGCTTCCAAAAAGGCACTACGGTGACCATTAAGCTTCCCGCTGATCTTCCTCACTAGCAAATCGATTGGAACTTTAATAGAATAAATGCGAGGTGATGACAGATGAGCACGTTTGAGACAGGCTCTATCGTTAAAGGATTTTACAAAACAGGTGTATACATAGGAGAAATCACGGCTTGCAGGCCGCAGCACTATTTAGTGAAAGTGAAAGCGGTTCTTACCCATCCCTCTCAAGGAGACCTTCATCATCCAAAACAGGCGGATGTGCCATTTTTTCATGAGAGAAAAGCGCTCGCATATGGTGAACAGACCAATATCCCCCACCATATGGTGAAGCCTTATGACGGTGAAGTGCCGGATTATACCGAATCTCTGCGGGAGGCGACAGCACAGCTGAGAGCCAAATTGAATGAGGATGGTTCGGAGTGGGCAAAACGCTCCCTTCATAATCTGGACATTTTAGAAAAAGAATATTTTAACCTGCCATAACCCAGTCTGACAAAAGATTGGGTTTTTTACGTCGCGCGCTTCAACAGTTCGGTTAAATCAATTCTTTCGCCGATTGTGGGCGGTTTTGGCTTTTCAAGATACTGCTTATCCTGCTCAACAAGCTTAAAAAGTTTATATGCTGTGAGGGCATCATCAAGCGCTTTATGATGGGTGCCGGTTCCGGAATCTCCATACTCTTCGGCAGCTTTCCATAAACCCGTCAATGTCCGGTCTCCAAAAAAGTTTTTGTATTCAAGCGATAAATCTCTCATTTCTCCCTTAAACGGGAAAGGGATATGGTTAAACATACAGTTTTGCTTCAGCACTTTCATATCCATGTTTCCCCACGTAATAATTGTGCTGTTTTTCTCAGGATCCAGCTCGTTTAGTTTACGGATGAAATCCTCGAATCTCATTCCTTCGTCTACCTGTTTTTGGGTTATTTTTAAAAATGATTTGCAGCGTTTCGTAAGCTTCGGGAACTTTTTCGGTCTAACATAGCTAGAAAACGTCTCAACCACTTCATCATCAATCGACTTTACAATTCCGGCTTCAATGATTTCCGGGAAGAAGTTTTGAGGACTGTACTTTCCATCAGGCATTGTAAATTCGAAATCAATAATGAGTAAGCTGTTTGTCGTCACCTTTTTACACCTGCCTTTCCTCCGATCAGAAAATGCTATCTTTATAGTATATCAATTCCCCTTCTCGACATTTCTTCATTTTCTAAAAATAATGAATTTTCCCAGCCGCTTCGTTTCTTTTAAATTGTGAATCGTTTCTTTATAATTAGTAAGGAACCCGAAATAATAAGAAGGTGATGTTATTTCTATCCGTAAGAAAAACTTTGTCATTGTGTGGCTGGCGAATTTTTTTGTCTCCGCTAGCACAACGATGATCGTTCCTTTTCTCTCCTTATACATTGAGACGCTCAGCTCTTTTTCAAACGGCTTTGTGCAAAGGTGGAGCGGCTATGTGTTCGGCATTACATTTCTCATGGCGTTTTTGGTATCCCCGTTTTGGGGACGGTTCGGAGACAAACGCGGATACAAGAAAATCCTTATGGCAACCGGAACGGGCATTGCCCTCAGCATTTTCTTCATGGGCTTTGTTACATCGGTGTACCAATTGTTTTTTCTGCGTATGGCAATGGGTCTTGTAACCGGATTCATCCCGACATCTCTTGCGATGATTTCGGCACAGACTCCGAAGAGCTCAGCCGGCAAAACACTTGGCACGCTGCAAATGGGGCAAGTGTCCGGAAGCTTGTTCGGCCCGCTTTTGGGAGGCATGCTTGCTGATCGTTTCGGCTTTACGTATACCTTTTTTATCACATCCTTTGTGATTTTCTCGTCTGTTCTTCTCGTGTTATTTGGTGTCAAAGAAAAGCCTCTTGCAGAGAAAACAGCCAAACGTACGTCTTACTCGAGAAAAGAAGTGCTCTCCTATATTTTTCACCATCCGGCGCTGTGGGTCATGATGCTGTTAACCATGCTGATTCAAACAGGCAATTTCAGTATCCAGCCCCTGCTCGCTTTATATGTAAATGAGCTGCACGGACCTGTCAATCTTGCCTTTTTCTCCGGCATGGCATTTTCAGCAACGGGACTCGGAAGTTTGCTGCTGGCTAGAAAATGGGGTGATCTGGGCGACCGCTACGGCCACCGCCGCATTTTAATCGGACTTTTGCTCGCAGCCTCTTTCTTTTTTATTCCGCAGGCGCTCGCGTCCTCACTCAGCGTGCTCCTTGTTTTCAGATTTTTATTCGGAATGGCGATGGGCGGTTTGCTGCCATGCATTACGGCAGCGATCCGCGTTCAGGCTCCCGGCAGCATTCAAGGTGAAGTTCTCGGCTACAATGTCAGCTTTCGCTTTTTAGGAAACGTGCTCGGGCCTCTGCTCGGCGGAATCATATCGAGCCATTTTACCATTTCGGCCATCTTTTACGTCACGGCGTTTCTCTTTTTCGCCGGCGCCTGCATGCTTTGGATCATGCAGAAACTTCGGAAAGATTCTTATGCCAAAGCAAGCTGATTCCGAGAAAAAACTGAGGAATCTTCTAAATTTAACCTTCTCGTAATCTCAAAAGAATGGTACGATATGGCTAGAATTTAGGAGAAAAGAGAGTGACCATGTTACGAAAAATAATCGGATGGATTTTGCTCCTTTGCATAATCCCATTGTTTGCATTTACAGTTATCGCTTCCGGAAAAGAAGTAAAACAAATGAAGTCCCTGGATCAGGTGCTTGATAAAAATATTGATCTGAAAGATATCAGCCTTGTTCAGAACAGCTACATGTATGACAGGGACGGCTCCCTTGTCTCGGAAATCGTTAGCGACCACGAAAACCGTGTGCTCGTTCCATTTAACAAGATTCCCGAGGAAGTCAAACAGATTTTCTTAACATCTGAGGACCGCCATTTTTACGAGCATAAAGGCTTTGACTTTATGGGAATGGTGCGGGCTACTGCTTCTAACGTAAAAGACAAGAAAATTGACCAGGGTGCCAGCACCATCACACAGCAGCTTTCAAGAAACTTGTATTTGAGCCACGAACGCTCCTTCAGCCGCAAGCTGACAGAGCTCGCGTATTCCTATCAGCTGGAGAAAAAATATACGAAAAATGAAATTCTTGAAGCTTACTTAAATACCATTTATTTCAACAACGGTGTTTACGGCGTCGGTTCAGCAGCTCAATTCTATTTCAGCAAACCGCTGAAATCTCTCACAGTGGGAGAAATGGCTTTTATCTGTGCTATACCTAATAACCCTACATTATATGATCCTCTCAAGCATTTTGACTACACGAAAAGCCGTCAAGAACGTTTGCTTAAAGGGCTAAAAGATGCCGGGGTCATTACGGACAAAGAGCTGAAAAAAGCCGTAAAACAAAAAATCAAACTGGATGTTGAAAAAAGAGAAGACAAATATCCTGACTACGTTTCCTACGTCAATGATGAATTCACTCAGCTGGTGTCTGAATCAGAAGGCTTTGATAAACGACTTCAAAAAGCATCAGGAAAACAAAAAGAAAAGATCGAGAACGAGCTGTCCGCAAGAGTCAGCACGCTGATGAAAGACGGTGTGAAAATTTATACTGCACTTGATCCGTATATGCAAAATCAAGTTGTGGCACAAATGAATTCCAAGCTCCCGTATGCGGACGTACAGGGCGGAGCGGCTGTGATTAATCACCAGACGCATCAAATCATCGCTCTATCCGGCGGGAAAAACTATCAAAAATATGACTTTAACCGCGCCTACCAGGCGTACAGGCAGCCGGGTTCATCCATTAAGCCGCTTCTTGATTACGGCCCTTATATTGAACAGACCGGCGCGACAACAAGCAGCAACATTGATGCCAGCAAGTTTTGCAGCAAAGACTACTGTCCGCAAAACTACAATAACCGCACTTACGGCACAGTGACGCTTGATACGGCGTTTAAAAATTCATATAATACCCCGGCTATTAGAATGCTCGACCGCGTCGGCATCCAAAAGGCATTCAGTTATATTGAGCCGTATCATTTTGCCAAACTTGTCGACAGTGACTATCTTCTTCCGGCGGCGCTTGGCGGATTTACAAACGGCATGACGCCTCTTGAGATGACAAAGGCTTATACGACATTCGGAAACAGCGGAAGCTATACGCCGAGCCATGCGATTACAAAGGTTACAGACCTTAAAGGAAAAACGCTTTACAAATGGAATGATAAAGCGACTCAAATATTCAGCGTCCGCACGAACATGCAGCTGAAAAAACTGATGTCTTCCGTTGTGAAAAGCGGAACAGGGAAAAAAGCATATTTCAATGCGCCTTACATCGGCGGTAAAACCGGAACATCAAATGATTATCACGATATGTGGTTTGTCGGCCTGACTGATACGTATACAATGGGTGTCTGGGTCGGAAAGGATACACCGACCAGCGTTGAATATCTTCACAGCATCAGCCCTCAGCTTTCCATCTGGAAAGGAACGCTGCAAGCGGCTTATTAAAGGATCGGAGGGGATATGGAGTGACTTCAGAACAAATTCCAAATCGCGTTTTGCTGTTTGACGGTGTCTGCAATTTATGCAATGGCGCCGTGCAGTTTATCATTAAACGTGATCCGGACGGATTGATTTCTTTCACATCGCTGCAGTCGGAAACAGGACAGAGCCTGCTGAAAAAAAGCGGGCTTCCGACTGATCGGTTTGACAGCTTTGTCTTTATTGAAGACGGCCAAGTGTACACAAAGTCAACTGCAGCCATTAAGGTTTTCAGGCATCTGCGAGGCCCATGGCGGCTCTTCGTCCTGTTTTTCGCAGTGCCGAAGCCTGTCAGAGATATGGTCTATTCTTTCATTGCCAACAACCGCTATAAGTGGTTTGGCAAAAAAAATGAATGTATGCTCCCCTCCCCTTCTATTAAAAAAAGATTTTTACCGTAAATAAAAAATGGCTAGGAAGCTAGCCACCACAGATTGTTGACAAAATCCTAAAACGCTTCGTTTTAGGATTTTGTCATCTTTTCAGCGTGATTGAAAACTTTTGAAGTCGATGAAGAGCGAGCATTGGATGTGAAACGGCGGAAACCTGAGAATCTAGCCGCTGTTTTATTGCATATAGAGCACGAAGCGCAAATCTGACCACCAAACGCTGAAATGGCTAGCTTACACAGGTAAGCTAGCCATTATGCTATTATAAAGCTTGATAAATATGAACAGAATACCGATAACAAAGGTAAACCAAAACAGCAGTTCCAATAGAATGAATCCAACTAATGACATGAGAGAAAGCGTCGAATAAATCCGGTATACGGTAAACACAAAGTAAGCGAGCGTGACGACCGCAAACCAGATCACAATCCAAATGACATTTTGCAAGAGCACAAAGGATAAAATCCCGCCGCCCAAATAAATCATGGAACCCATTCTGAGTTTTTTCAGGTTGTTCCCTTCCGGATCATTAGCAAAAAACAGCAATGACAGCTCGGTCACGGTATTTGCAATCAATTTCAGAGCGGACAGAACCATAAAATATAAAAGTGCAAAGGCAGCAAATAACGCAAGCCTGATCCCTTTCTCTGAAAAATAATCGAGCATTCCATCATACATTCCAAATGAAGACAGCATCTTCAACGCATAAAGTGAAGTTGAGATGGATAAGGACGAACTAAAAAGCAGGATCGCAATCAGCGGAAAATATCCTGTCAAATAAGTATTTTTCATATAAAAAAGTCCCTTTCTATAATCTACCTCATTTATTATGGAGGACTTAAAACACATTGACAAGATAAATTATTCCATTTTTTCTCCTTTTTACGAATTACGGGCCCAAATCTTCACAAAGCAGCATTTTGAGAGTAAAGTAGTACGCAGGAATCATAAAACGTAAGGAAGTTTTATATGAAAAAAACATTAAAACTGCAAACCAGACTCACCATATTTGTTTGTATCGTTGTATTAATCGCATTGCTTATTACGTTTTTTACAGTCGGTGCCCAAACCACCAAACGGATTAGAGATCAGGAAAAGGCCACTGCGCTGCAGACTGCTGAAATGGTAGCTGAGGCGCCGATGACAGCCGCTGCTTTAGAAAACGGAAAAAAACAAAAGGAACTGCAGAGCTACACAAAGCGGGTTCAGAAAATTACCGGCACGGAATTTGTTGTCGTCATGGATATGAACGGTATCCGCAAAACTCATCCTGACCCGAGCAAAATCGGAAAAAAATTCAGAGGCGGTGATGAGTCCGAGGTATTAAAAGGGCATGTCCATATCAGCACAGCCTCTGGCACGCTCGGGAAATCGCAGAGAGCGTTCGTCCCTGTCTACGCGGAGAATGGAAAACAAGTCGGTGCAGTCGCGGTCGGCATCACCGTAAATGAAATTGATGAAGTGATCAGCCATAGCTTACGGCCGCTTTACTTTATTATTTGCGTTAGCATCTTCGTCGGTGTGATCGGAGCCGTTATCGTCGCCCGTACGGTGAAAAATATCATGTACGGACTTGAACCTTATGAAATTGCGACTCTGCTTGAAGAACGGAGCGCGATGCTGGAATCGACAAAGGAAGGAATACTCGCTGTCGATGAACATGGCAACATTAAACTTGCCAACGCGGAAGCAAAGCGTCTATTCGTCAAAATGGGCATCAACACAAATCCCATTGATCAGGATGTAGATGACATCTTGCCGAAAAGCCGCTTGAAAAAGGTCATTGAGACAAAAAAACCTCTTCAAGACAGAGACGTCCGCATTAACGGGCTGGAGCTTGTGTTTAATGAAGTTCCTATCCAGCTGAAAGGACAAACTGTCGGAGCGATTGCAACATTCCGCGACAAGACCGAGGTAAAACATTTAGCTGAACAGCTTTCCGGTGTTAAAATGTATGCAAATGCACTGAGAGCGCAGTCTCATGAATTTATGAACAAACTGCATGTGATATTAGGTCTCGTCCAGCTGAAAGAGTATGATGATCTTGGAGATTATATTAAAGATATAGCCATACAGCAAAAATCAGAAACAAGTGAAATTATAAATGATGTCAAAAGCTCCGTACTGGCCGGTTTTCTGCTCGGAAAGCAAAGCTTTATACGTGAGCAGGGCGCAAATCTTGATATTGAATGCAACGGTGTCATCCCGAACGCGGCAGACCCTTCTGTCATCCATGAACTTATTACAATCATCGGAAATCTCATCAACAATGGCTTAGACGCTGTTGCCGATATGCCGAAAAAACAAATCACCATGTCCATGCGCTTCCATAACAGCATACTTGATATTGAAATTACCGATACTGGAGCAGGCATGTCTGAAGAAGACCAAGCCAAAGTATTTGAACAAGGCTATTCAACAAAGGGCAAAAACCGGGGATTCGGCCTTTATTTCACACAGCAAAGCATCGAAAATTTAAAAGGCCAAATGATCCTCACAAGCGAAAAGAATGAAGGAACAACATTCAGTATTCGCATCCCGTACGAACCGAAGGAGGAAAATCATGATTAATGTACTAATAGTTGAAGATGACCCCATGGTGGGTGAATTAAATAAACGATACTTAAGCCAAATAGATGGCTTTCAGCTGAAAGGCATCGCTTCTTCCTTTCAAAGCGCTCTGCATATTTTAGGCGAGCATCATATCGACCTCATTTTGCTTGATATTTATATGCCGGGAAAAAACGGGCTGGAACTGCTGACGGAATTGAGAGCCCAAAATGAAGCGGTTGACGTGATTGTCATCTCAGCGGCCAGCGAGCTTGACGTGATCAAGAAAACACTTCGGTACGGAGCTGTTGATTATTTAATCAAACCGTTTGAATTTGAACGTTTCCAAACGGCTCTGTCTGATTACAGACGAAAACAAAAGGTGTATTCAACCCATCGCAACATGAGCCAAAAAGAACTGGACGCCGAGCTTTTTCAAAAGAAAGAAGCAACAGAAAAAGTGCAGCTTCCTAAAGGCCTGACAAAAAGCACGCTGAAGCTGATCTGGTCCAGTATCCAGTCATTTGAAAATGAATCTTTTACGACAGAAGACTTGGCAAAGCACACTGAAATCTCTCAAGTATCCATACGAAAATACTTAAAGTTTCTTGAAGATATACAGGTTCTGAATGTAGAAATGGCGTACGGAACGATCGGAAGACCTGTGTTTCAGTACAACGTCAACAACAGTAACCTTAACGGAATAAAGCAATATCTATAAGAAAAACGCACTGCTTGCTTTGAGCAGTGCGTTTTTCCTGTCATATCTCTTGCCAAGATGCTTGATTCTATTGTTGATAAGTTATACAAGAATAACAAAGGGCCTTTCAACATTTTTAAGCAAACAATTCTAAAAATAGATACTTTTTAAAAAATTATGCGAAATTCTATTTATTTCTTATTAGTTAAATGATAAATTATGATTGGTAAGTTGATCCCGAAAAACTAAGTCATAAGTCTTACTTCAGAAAACGATGTCACGGTTTTCCGCCCGGAACGCCTTCCGCATCCTTCTCTTCCCCGCCTTTCGAAGGAAAAATACTCACACCACGCTTATTCAGGGAAGAATAGAACTGTCTCAGCGCATTCCATTTGTTATTATCAGAAAATTTTATTGATTCTAAGAAATTTTCAGGACAGCCCATCACATGACTGGCCGGATCAGCTTTGAACCAAATTTTTTTGGGGGGTTATATCTTGAATAAACGAAAAATCGGATTGGCGATGTCACTTGTGATCGCAGCAGGCACCATATTAGGAGCATGCGGAAACAGTGAAAAAAGCACCGGCTCAGGCGAAGGCAAAAACAAATTCAGTGTGGCGATGGTTACTGACGTAGGCGGAGTGGATGACAAATCCTTCAACCAATCAGCCTGGGAAGGCATCCAAGCCTTTGGGAAAGAGAATGGGCTGAAAAAAGGCAAAAACGGTTACGATTATCTTCAATCCAAATCAGATGCAGACTATACAACGAACTTAAATAAATTGGCGCGTGAGAATTTTGACTTAATTTACGGCGTCGGCTACTTAATGGAGGATTCAATCAGCGAAATTGCTGATCAGCGCAAAAATACAAACTTTGCGATTATAGATGCTGTTGTCGATAAAGACAACGTCGCAAGTATTACGTTTAAAGAGCAGGAAGGCTCATTTCTCGTCGGAGTGGCCGCAGCCCTATCAAGCAAATCCGGAAAAATCGGCTTTGTAGGCGGCATGGAATCAGAGTTAATCAAAAAATTCGAGGTCGGCTTCCGTGCCGGCGTGCAAGCAGTTAACCCTAAAGCCGTTGTAGAAGTGAAATACGCAGGGGGTTTCGATAAAGCCGATGTCGGCAAAGCAACCGCCGAAAGCATGTATAAATCAGGCGTAGATGTTATTTATCACTCTGCGGGCGCCACTGGCACAGGCGTCTTTACTGAAGCGAAAAACCTGAAAAAAGAAGATCCAAAACGCGATGTCTGGGTCATCGGTGTCGATAAAGACCAATACGCAGAAGGCCAGGTAGAAGGAACAGATGATAACGTCACCCTCACTTCCATGGTGAAAAAAGTAGATACAGTCGTTGAAGATGTAACGAAAAAAGCGAGTGACGGAAAGTTCCCGGGCGGCGAAACACTTACCTACGGGCTTGATCAAGACGGAGTCGGCATTTCTCCATCTAAACAAAATCTATCGGATGATGTGATCAAAGCGGTCGATAAATGGAAGAAAAAAATTATCGACGGATTGGAAGTCCCGGCAACTGAGAAAGAGCTGAAAACCTTCAAAGCTAAATAAGAATCGCAGGGATAAGGAGGTCGAGCCCTTATCCCTTGTTTTTCTTTTATTTTGAAATAAAGGAGCGGTCAATCAATGGAATATGTCATTGAAATGCTCAATATCCGCAAGGAGTTTCCAGGTATCGTCGCCAATGACAATATCAATCTTCAAGTCAAAAAAAGCGAAATACACGCGTTGCTCGGTGAAAACGGAGCGGGGAAATCAACATTGATGAATGTCCTTTTCGGGCTGTATCAGCCGGAGCGGGGGGAAATTCGGGTGCGCGGCGAGAAGGTGCACATCAACAGCCCGAACAAAGCGAATGACCTTGGAATTGGAATGGTGCATCAGCACTTCATGCTTGTTGACACCTTTACAGTTGCTGAAAATATTATTCTCGGGAAGGAGCCAAAGAAGTTTGGCAGAATTGACCGGAAGCGTGCTGGCCAAGAGGTGCAGGACATTTCCAATCGATACGGCCTTCAGATCCATCCTGAAGCAAAAGCAGCTGACATATCAGTCGGTATGCAGCAGCGCGCAGAAATATTAAAAACCCTCTACCGCGGTGCCGACATTCTGATTTTTGATGAACCGACGGCTGTTTTGACGCCTCATGAAATTAAGGAACTGATGCAAATTATGAAGAACCTGGTCAAAGAAGGGAAGTCCATCATCTTAATCACCCATAAGCTGAAAGAGATTATGGAGATTTGTGACCGCGTTACGGTTATCCGTAAAGGAAAAGGCATCAAAACCCTTGATGTCTGTGATACAAACCAAGACGAACTCGCCAGTCTAATGGTCGGCCGTGAGGTATCGTTCAAAACCGAAAAGAGAGCTGCTCAGCCGGGAGCGGAAGTGCTTGCGATTGACGGCATAACTGTAAAGGATACCCGCGGAATAGAGACAGTCAGAGATTTGTCTCTTTCTGTCAAAGCGGGAGAAATAGTCGGCATAGCAGGCGTCGACGGAAACGGGCAATCAGAGCTGATCGAAGCGGTGACAGGACTCCGCAAAACAGATTCAGGAACAATCACCTTAAACGGAAAACAGATCCAAAACCTGACGCCAAGAAAAATCACTGAATCCGGGATCGGCCATATCCCTCAGGATCGCCATAAACACGGTCTCGTCCTTGATTTTCCAATCGGAGAGAATATCCTGCTGCAAAGCTATTACAAAAAGCCGTATTCAGCATTGGGCGTTTTACATAAAGGCGAAATGTACAAAAAAGCACGCAGCCTGATCACTGAGTACGATGTCAGAACGCCGGATGAATATACACACGCTCGGGCATTGTCAGGCGGAAACCAGCAAAAAGCGATTATCGGACGGGAAGTAGACAGAAATCCTGATTTATTAATTGCCGCCCAGCCGACTCGCGGCCTTGATGTCGGAGCGATTGAATTTGTCCATAAAAAGCTCATTGAGCAGCGTGATGCCGGGAAAGCCGTTCTTCTCCTCTCGTTTGAGCTTGAAGAAATTATGAATCTCAGTGACAGAATCGCCGTTATTTTTGAAGGACGCATTATCGCCAGCGTTAATCCGCAGGAAACCACTGAACAGGAGCTTGGTCTCTTGATGGCAGGAAGCACGCAAAAGGAAGCGGGGAAAGCAAATGGTTAAACGACTCTCTCATTTACTCGTGCCGCTCATCGCAATCATCCTTGGTCTTGCGGCCGGCGCGTTGATTATGCTTGTGAGCGGCTACAGTGTGGCCAGCGGATATTCGGCTTTGTGGAATGGGATATTCGGAGAAATCTATTATGTCGGAGAAACCATCCGGCAAATTACGCCTTATATTTTATCCGGATTGGCTGTCGCCTTTGCATTCCGAACCGGACTCTTTAATATCGGCGTCGAGGGCCAGCTGCTCGTCGGCTGGACAGCGGCGGTTTGGGTCGGTACGGCGTTTGACGGACCGGCATATATTCACTTGCCGCTCGCATTGATTACAGCGGCAGCTGCAGGAGGATTATGGGGGTTTATTCCCGGCATTTTGAAAGCGCGATTTTACGTTCATGAAGTCATTGTCACCATTATGATGAATTATATCGCGCTGCACATGACCAATTACATCATTTCAAACGTCTTGACAGATCATCAGGACAAGACGGGGAAAATTCACGAATCCGCCTCCCTCCGCTCTCCTTTTCTTGAACAGATCACCGATTACTCACGGCTGCATTTAGGAATCATCGTTGCCCTTCTCGCAGCGGTTATCATGTGGTTTATCATCAACAAAACTACAAAGGGATTTGAGCTCCGGGCGGTCGGGTTTAACCAGCACGCTTCCCAGTATGCCGGCATGAGCGTGCGGAAGAATATCATGACCTCCATGCTTATCTCCGGCGCTTTTGCAGGCCTTGCCGGAGCCATGGAGGGCCTAGGGACATTCGAATACGCAGCAGTGAAAGGCGCATTTACCGGCGTAGGCTTTGACGGTATCGCTGTCGCTCTTCTCGGGGGAAACACAGCCGTCGGGGTTATACTGGCAGCATGCCTGCTTGGCGGGCTGAAAATCGGCGCATTAAATATGCCGATTGAATCAGGCGTTCCATCAGAGGTCGTTGATATTGTGATTGCTATTATTATTCTATTTGTGGCTTCAAGCTATGCGATTCGTTTCATCATGGGCAAATTGAAGAAAAAGGGGGCGAACTAAGTGGACATTGTGCAGATTTTATCTATCATTGTCCCTGCCACACTCGTCTATGCGGCCCCGCTTATTTTAACTGCTCTCGGCGGCGTGTTTTCCGAGAGATCAGGTGTGGTGAATATCGGCTTAGAAGGCCTCATGATTATCGGGGCGTTCACCAGCGTGTTATTTAATTTATTTTTTGGTCCGGAATTAGGTGCCGCCGCACCTTGGCTTTCGCTCCTTGCCGCCATGGCAGCAGGCGCCCTGTTTTCACTGATTCACGCGGCAGCGGCGATTTCGTTTCGCGCCGACCAGACAGTCAGCGGTGTCGCCATTAACATGCTGGCGCTTGGGGCAACTTTATTTATCGTCAAACTGATCTACGGCAAAGCGCAGACAGACAAAATTCCAGAGCCTTTTTATAAGACGAAAATCCCCGGTTTGGGCGATATTCCCGTCTTGGGAAAGATCTTCTTTTCGGATGTCTATTATACGTCTATTCTTGCAATAGCACTTGCCTTTATTTCCTGGTTTATCTTGTTCAAAACGCCGTTCGGCCTTCGTATCCGTTCTGTCGGAGAGCATCCGATGGCGGCCGATACGATGGGAATCAACGTATATAAAATGCGCTACGTCGGCGTGATGATCAGCGGATTGTTCGGCGGTCTCGGCGGCGGCGTATATGCCTCCACAATTGCGCTTGATTTCACGCACTCTACCATCTCCGGGCAAGGCTTTATCGCCCTGGCAGCGCTTGTATTCGGAAAATGGCATCCGATCGGAGCACTGGGGGCCGCCCTGTTTTTCGGATTCGCCCAAAGCTTAAGCATCATTGGATCGCTGCTCCCTCTTTTTAAAGACATACCAAATGTGTATATGCTGAT
The DNA here is from genome assembly GCF_037027505.1 of Bacillus sp. 204(2023). NCBI lineage: Bacteria > Bacillati > Bacillota > Bacilli > Caryophanales > Bacillaceae > Bacillus > Bacillus sp. 204(2023). The sequence continues at coordinate 65,989 of NZ_JAXCHE010000013.1, forward strand.
GGCTCCTTATGTCTTAACGATTCTCGCTTTAACGGGCTTTATCGGGCGGGCAGATGCGCCAAAAGCCAATGGCGTGCCCTATATTAAAGGAAAAAGATAAAACATTTTCCCCTGAGAAGACGATTCTCAGGGATTTTTTTCTAATCCAAAAGACCCCCTTAATTTAATTGTTTATTAGTTTTTTAACTTAAAAAAATATGAAGTGTTAACGCTTTCTTGTAGACTGTAACAAACAATACATGGGGGTGTATGACATGGGAGCAATTCCAAAAACGGGGACAATTTCACCTGAGCCAAAAGACTCACAGGAGAAAAACCTGTTTCAAAAAATCTGGGCTTGGGAAATCGGTGTGATTCCTCTGCCATTATACACAGTATTAGCAGTTATTATTATTCTTGCAGCCTATTACAATGAGCTGCCGGCAAATATGCTTGGCGGGTTTGCCATCATTATGATTCTTGGTGTGTTTCTCGGAGACATAGGCCAACGCATACCGATATTGAAGGATATTGGCGGCCCTGCTATTTTATCTTTGTTTGTTCCTTCATTTTTAGTCTTTTACAATGTACTGAATTCAACATCTTTAGACGCTGTAACCAACTTGATGAAAACGTCTAACTTCCTTTATTTCTATATCGCTTGCCTTGTTGTGGGAAGTATCCTCGGTATGAACAGAATTGTTTTAATACAGGGGTTTATCAGAATGTTCGTTCCACTGGTTGCAGGAACGATCGCGGCCGTTGCAGCCGGCATCCTTGTCGGATTTATTTTTGGCTATAGTGCCTATGATTCCTTTTTCTTTGTTGTTGTCCCAATTATTGCCGGGGGAATAGGTGAAGGAATTTTGCCGCTTTCAATCGCCTATTCACAAATACTGGGCTCATCCGCTGATGTATTTGTGTCTCAGCTGGTTCCAGCCGCAATTATAGGAAACGTTTTTGCTATCATATGTGCAGCCTTAATGAAAAAGCTTGGCGATAAGCGTCCAGATCTAAATGGGAACGGACGTCTCGTAAAATCTAAAAAAGCAAATGAGATTTTCAATCAAAAAGAAGCCGAAGCAAAAATTGATTTTAAGCTAATGGGAGCAGGAGTTCTGCTCGCGTGTACATTCTTTATTTTTGGCGGGTTATTGGAGAAATTCATCTTCATCCCGGGCGCGATCTTAATGATTATTTCAGCTGCGGCTGTCAAGTATGCGAATATTCTTCCGAAAAAAATGGAAGAAGGCGCTTACCAGCTTTATAAGTTTATTTCTTCAAGCTTTACATGGCCGCTGATGGTCGGTCTCGGCATCCTCTTTATTCCGTTGGATGACGTAGCGTCTGTGATTTCTATTCCGTTTGTCATCATCTGTATTTCAGTTGTTATCGCGATGATTGGTTCTGGATATTTCGTAGGCAAGCTGATGAACATGTATCCGGTTGAATCCGCAATCGTTACCTGCTGCCACAGCGGCCTCGGCGGAACGGGTGATGTTGCCATTTTATCGGCATCAGGAAGAATGGGCCTTATGCCGTTTGCCCAAATTTCAACCCGTCTCGGTGGTGCAGGCACAGTTATTTGCGCGACAGTGCTGCTTCGTTTTTTCACTTCATAAACAGAAAGAGTTCCGTTTTATGCGGAACTCTTTTTTTATTTATTTACAATCCGAATATACTCTCGGGGACCAAACGGCAGATCCTTTGATTCCGTCTCACTCATTCTGGCTGACAGGTGGTGCTCCAGTAAATACAGCTCCCACTCATCACTAGCCGCCACACCGCTGCGCCCGTCATATTGATTCAACATGAATGCCCCTGCAAATACTGAGCAGAATAAACCTGAGCACATCACGACTTTTCTTTTCACATGACCAGCTCCTTTCCTTCAGCTTGATCAGGATTGATTTTAAATATACAAATAACCTCTTTTTTGTTAGACTTATTTTGAGGTCAAAAGAACTCATAAAAACCCATTACAGCAGTTCGAAGCGTGGCAGCTTGCAGAAAAGTGCGATATAATTTGGACTAGGTCGTTTGACCGTATATTTCATACATAGCGCATTTTTCAATTGAGAACGAGAAAAGGAGGTCTTATCTTTGCAGCTCTTACATCTTGCTATTTTATCGCCTTTTTTATTTGCTTTTATCATTCCCTTCTTGGCAAAATACGCAAAAAGAGTGCATACGGGCTGGTTTGTGTTGATCCTGCCCGTCTTGCTGTTTATATACTTTCTCCCAATGATCAGGATGACACAATCTGGAGAAACACTTCGATCGGTATTAGAGTGGATTCCGTCACTCGGCATTAACTTTACCGTTTATATAGACGGCCTCGGGTTATTATTCGCCTTACTGATCACAGGCATCGGCTCTTTGGTCACTCTTTACAGCATTTTTTATTTATCGAAAGAAAAAGAACAGCTTGGGCCCTTTTATGTCTACTTATTGATGTTCATGGGCGCCATGCTCGGTGTCGTTCTAGTAGACAATGTCATGGTTCTCTACATGTTCTGGGAGCTTACAAGCCTTTCATCCTTTTTGCTGATCGGCTATTGGTATAAACGGGAAAAGTCGCGCTATGGCGCAGCCAAATCACTTTTGATTACGGTCAGCGGCGGGCTGTGCATGCTCGGCGGATTTATTCTCCTTTATTTGATAACGGATTCCTTCAGTATTAGAGAGATGGTTCATCAGGTTCAATTAATTGCCGGCCACGAATTGTTTATCCCGGCTATGATTCTCATTTTATTAGGGGCTTTTACGAAATCAGCGCAATTTCCTTTTTACATCTGGCTCCCTGACGCAATGGAAGCTCCGACGCCTGTCAGCGCTTATCTCCATTCAGCTACTATGGTAAAAGCAGGCATTTATGTGATTGCGAGATTCAGTCCTATTTTCGCCTTTTCAGCTCAGTGGTTTTGGATCGTGTCCCTCGTTGGCCTCTTTACGATGGTTTGGGGTTCATTCCATGCCGTGAAACAAACTGATTTAAAATCGATTTTGGCGTTTTCAACCGTCAGCCAGCTCGGAATGATCATCTCTATGCTCGGAGTCAGTGCTGCGGCCCTTCATTACGGCCATACAGAATATTATACAGTTGCCGCTATGGCTGCCATTTTCCATTTGATCAACCACGCAACCTTTAAAGGAAGCTTGTTTATGGCAGTCGGGATTATCGATCACGAAACAGGCACACGGGATATCCGGAAGCTAGGCGGCCTGATGGCGATTATGCCGATTACATTTACCATTTCCTTAATCGGGACATTTTCAATGGCCGGCTTACCGCCGTTTAACGGATTTTTGAGTAAAGAAATGTTTTTCACAAGCATGCTTCGCGTGACACATTTTGACCTGTTCAACGTGCAGACATGGGGCGTTCTGTTCCCTCTTTTCGCATGGATCGGAAGTGTATTTACGTTTATCTACAGCATGAAATTGCTGTTTAAAACATTCAGAGGAAATTACCAGCCTGAACAGCTTGAAAAACAGGCTCACGAAGCGCCTGTCGGCATGCTCGTACCACCGGTCATTCTTGTCGCTTTGGCTGTCAGTCTCTTCTTTTTCCCGAATATATTGTCGTACAGCCTGATAGAGCCTGCAATGAACTCAATCTATCCAACACTGCTTGCCGGCCATGAGAAATTTCACGTTCACATTTCACAGTGGCATGGGGTTACAACGGAATTGCTCATGACTGCGGGTATTGTTGTGATCGGAACAATTGGTTATTTGTCGCTGAATAAGTGGAAAGGAATCTATAAACTGTTTCCTTCGAAACTCACACTCAACCGTTTATACGATAAGCTTTTGACTCTGATGGAGAAAGGCTCTTACCGGGTCACAAAACAATATATGACCGGGTTTTTAAGAGATTATTTGCTGTATATCTTCGCTGGTTTCATCATTCTGATAGGCGGAGCTTTTGCCATTAAAGGCGGATTTTCATTTAAAACGGAAGGCATGGCTAAAATCGGTGTATACGAAATCATTTTGACGCTTGTCATGATCAGCGCCACTGTGGCGACTGTTTTTGCTAGGTCAAGACTGACGGCGATCATTGCACTCGGTGTTGTCGGTTATACGCTTGCATTGTTTTTTGTCATTTTCAGAGCGCCGGACTTGGCATTGACTCAGCTCGTCATTGAAACGATTTCTGTGGCACTGTTTCTGCTTTGCTTCTACCATTTGCCGAAACTGAGGCTGAAAACAAAAACGAGAACGTTCCGGATGACGAATTTTATCATTTCTTTAGGCGTCGGTGTTATCGTTACTCTGCTCGGCATCGCATCCTCAAGCCAGCGGACAAAAGACAGCATTGCGTCCTTCTTTGTCAAACACAGCCACGATCTCGGCGGAGGGGATAATGTCGTCAATGTCATTCTCGTTGATTTCAGGGGATTTGATACAATGTTTGAAATTACGGTATTAACGATAGCCGCTCTCGGCATTTACAGCATGATTAAAACAAAAGTAAAAGAGGAGGGGAAAAGCGGTGAATGAACAAAAAACAAATGACTTGATTCTTCAAACCGCGACAAAGCTTGTATCCTTTATCATTTTGCTTTTCTCTTTCTATTTATTTTTATCAGGGCATAACGCGCCCGGAGGAGGCTTTGTCGGCGGACTGATCACGTCCTCTTCCATCGTTCTCTTGCTTCTGGCATATGATTTAAAAACCGTGCGTTCCCTTTTGCCGGTCAATTTCATTTATGTCGCGGGAGCCGGCCTTCTGCTCGCTGTATTAACAGGCGTTGGCTCCTTTGTCTTCGGGGCTCCTTTTTTAACCCACACATTCGGATACTTTCAGCTGCCGATCCTTGGGAAAACGGAGCTCGCCACAGCGACGATATTTGATTTAGGCGTTTATCTTGTTGTCGTAGGCATAACGATGACCATTATTCAAACGATTGGAGAGGAAGAATAATGGAAATCTTAATGGCTGTATTAGCCGGTATTATTTTTATGGCTGCCACGTATTTGCTGCTGTCTAAAAGCCTGCTTCGCGTCATTATCGGAACAGCACTGTTAAGCCATGGCGTTCATTTAATGCTTTTGACTATGGGAGGATTAAAGAAAGGCGCCGCTCCGATTTTGAGCGAGCATGCCAAATCATTTGTCGATCCGCTTCCGCAAGCCCTGATTTTGACCGCAATTGTCATTTCTTTTGGTGTTACGTCATTCATCCTCGTCATGGCCTTTCGCGCTTATCAGGAATTGAAATCGGACGATATGGATCAAATGAGGGGAAATGATCAACATGAATAATTTTGTTATTTTGCCAATCCTGATCCCGCTTTTGTCGGCTATTCTTCTGATTTTCATGACGAAGAATCTTATGCTCATGAGAATCTTCAGCACGGCGGCATCGGCCATCGGGATTGTGATTAGCGGCATACTTGTACAGACTGTCTTCACAAAAGGCATCCAGACACTCAGCCTAGGCGGATGGAAAGCGCCGTACGGCATTGTGCTTGCCGCAGACCAATTCGCCAGCCTTCTCGTTCTCACAACAGCGGTCATCGGTTTATTGGTTGGGCTTTATTCCTTCCGTTCTGTCGGTGAAAAACGGGAGCGCTCCTTTTACTACTCCGGCGTTCAGTTCTTGCTTGCCGGCGTCAGCGGAGCGTTTTTAACAGGCGATTTATTTAATATGTACGTATTTTTTGAGCTTCTGCTTATTGCTTCCTATATGCTGATTGTATTAGGCGGCACAAAAATTCAGCTGCGGGAATCCCTTAAATATATTGTGTTTAATATCGTATCGTCTGCCCTGTTTGTCATAGGGGTCGGCTTTTTATACGCTGTAACCGGCACGTTAAACATGGCGGATCTTAGCGTGAAAATCAGCGAATCAGGACAAACCGGGCTGATCACTGTGATTGGTGTCCTGCTGCTTTTGGTATTTGGCATGAAGGGCGGAATCTTCCCCCTCTACTTTTGGCTTCCAGGCTCTTATTACGCGCCACCGGCGGCAATCTCCGCGTTGTTCGGCGCTTTGCTTACAAAAGTCGGGTTATATGCGATTACGAGGGTTTTCACATTGATTTTTATTCACGATACTGCCTTTACCCATCAGCTGATGATTTGGCTGGCGGCGCTGACTGTGATTTTCGGTGTGATCGGTTCACTCGCCTATTCGAATGTCATGAAAATTGTGATCTATAACATTATTACCGCTGTCGGCGTGATTTTGTTCGGTGTGGCAGTACACACCCCCGCATCCATTCAGGGCGCGATCTACTATCTGATTCACGATATGCTAATTAAGGGCGCTTTGTTCATGCTGGCAGGTACGCTGATCGCATTGACTGGAACCGCGAGCCTGCATAAAATGGGCGGGCTGATCAAACGCTATCCTGTTCTTGGATGGATGTTTTTCATTTCCGCTATTTCTCTTGCAGGCATTCCGCCACTGAGCGGATTTGTCGGCAAATTTAAAATTGCAGAGGGCGGCTTCGCAGAAGGTGAATTTACGATATCCATGCTGATTCTGCTTTCGAGTCTGCTCGTACTGTACTCTGTGCTGAGGATCTTTATACATGCGTTTTGGGGCGAAGAAAAAGAAACGCCAAAACCAAATCATCGAACAGCTAAAGGACTTCTTTATCCGGCAGCTATTTTTCTCTTGCTGTCTCTTCTCTTCGGGTTGGGTACAGAATGGGTGTCACCTTACGTTGATCAAGCGGCCGAGACGCTGCTGAATCCGGAAAAATATATCGAAGCTGTTCTGAAGGAGTAGATCGCATGGCATTTCAAATTTTATTAAATGTGTTTCTCGCTTTTTGCTGGATGTTCTTAAGCAACAGTCCAAGCGCCGCAGGATTCATTACAGGCTATATTCTGGGAATGCTCTCTCTCTTTTTCTTCCGGCGCTTTTTCACTCGCCAGTTTTATCTATGGAAATTGATTTCTATCATCAAGCTCTGTTTCATTTTTATAAAGGAACTGTACCTTGCCAATGTCAGTGTGATGAAATCAGTCTTATCTCCAAAACTGAATATCAGACCGGGTATTTTTGCTTTTAAAACTGAACTGACGAAGGACTGGGAAATCACCCTGCTTTCTCTGCTCATTACATTAACGCCGGGAACCTTGGTGATGGATATTTCAGATGACAGAACAATACTTTATATTCATGCAATGGATATCGAGGATGCGGAAAAAGCGATTTTTGATATTCGGGAGTCATTTGAAAAAGCCATACAGGAGGTGAGCCGGTGATGTTTACGCTGATCCTGCAAATCGCGCTCGGCATTATGGCAGTGTCTACCTTTTTGTATGTCATTCGTGTCATTAAAGGGCCGACTGTGCCTGACCGGGTCGTGGCTCTGGATGCAATCGGCATCAATCTGATCGCAATCACGGCGCTTGTCTCCATTTTGCTGAAAACAAGTGCGTTTTTGGATATTATTTTGCTGCTGGGGATTTTATCGTTTATCGGAACGATCGCATTTTCCAAGTTCCTGGAGAAAGGAGAGATTATCGAAAATGATCGAAACCGCTAAAGTCGTTGTGGCTGTATTCATATTGCTGGGAGCTCTTGTATGCCTCATTGCTTCATTTGGCGTACTTCGCCTTCCCGATGTGTTTACACGCGCTCATGCTGCTTCTAAAGGCTCAACATTAGGTGTCAATATGATTCTGCTCGGTGTCTTCTTCTATTTGTGGTTTGTGACGGGGGAGCTCTCCGCTAAAATCCTGCTTGGGATTCTCTTTATCTTTATTACGTCGCCTATCGGCGGGCACTTGATCTGCCGTGCTGCGTATAACTCCGGCGTCAAGCTTGATGAGAGAAGCGTACAGGATGACTATAACGGAATCAGAAACTTTGTGATTAAACGTAAAGAGGATTCTTATCTATAAAAATAAGCAGCCGGACAGGCAGAGTTCCGGCTGTTTTTTCATTTCTTGATGACAGCCAGCGTGCATCTGGATATACAGATCAGCCTCTCTTGCTCGTCATATATGTGAATGTGATAGACAATCGTCGTTCTGCCGATATGAACGGGCTCGGCTACCGCCTTTACCGTTCCTTCCTTTACAGATTTTAAATGGTTGGCGTTAATCTCCAAGCCGACACAACCCTGTGTTGAATGATCAATCAAGTTCTGTGCACCTGCGCTCGCTGCTGTTTCCGCCAGGGCCACTGAAGCGCCCCCATGCAAATATCCGAACGGCTGAACCGTCCGATGATCCACCGGCATGACCGCAACGCATCGTTCCGCTGTGTTTTCAACAATCTCTATACCAAGCGCTTCAAGCAATGTGTGTTTCGTATTCATCATCTACACCCCCAACATTTAAAGTACACCGTCTGATTTCGCAATCAAAACCGCTTCCGTCCGTGAACCGACATTCAGCTTATTGAAAATCGATGTCAAGCTGTATTCAATGGACCGCTTGCTTAAATGAAGGGCATCTGCGATTTCTTGGTTTGTAAATCCCTTTTCAACTTCTTGAAGAATCAGGCATTCTCTAGGTGTTAGCACATCTTGTTCTTTTTGAGAGGAAGGAGCCGGCTTTGTTTTTTGCTGAGTCATCAGCTGTTTAAAGTAAGCAAAATCGACTAAAATTTCTCCGTTGAGTACGTGGTATATGTATTGGGTGATCTTTTCTTTAGATTCCGTTTTGCTGATGGCACCGTGCAGACCCGCACGAATCGCTTCCTCGAAATAATCCTCGACCTCATAACCGGTATACACGATAATTTTACAATGAGGATTCTCTTGTAAAATCTGTTTAGAAAGCTCCATCCCATTGACCTCGCCGCCTAGATTCAGATCCATTAAAATGAGATCGTATGACGAGAAATCATGCTGCTTGATAAACTGTTCGCTCGGTTCAGGACTGAGACAATCAACAGACAAATTCGAATCCGTTTCCAAAATTGTCTTGGTGCCTTCCATGACAGCCGGATGGTCATCAATCACTAGTATCTTTTTCATGTTTTCCTCCCTTTTACTCACTCTTTTCCATTTTATAAAAAAGACTTGGCCTGTGCCAAGTCGTTTCCGTTATAAATCCATTACAATTCGATTTCAATATCAGCCTTAAAGCCCTTTCCTTCACTTGTTTCAATCCGAAGGCGCCCATCTAAAGCCCTGACTCTCTCCTTAATGCCAGAAAGCCCCATGCTCATGGAATGCTCAGTATTTTTTCAAGGTCAAACCCTACGCCATCGTCCTCATAATGAAGAACGATTTTGTTTTGTATACTAATGAGCATAATCAGCACATCCGTTGCTTGAGAGTGCTTAACCGCATTAGACAGGAATTCTTGAATGATTCGGTATAAATTCAGCTGCGAATCCAGATCAAGGGAAGCCGTAAATCTCCCGGTATTTAAACGGATATGAAACGGAACCCGCTCCTGCTGCTGCGCCACCAGCTTCGACAGCGCCTTCACCAATCCAAGATCATACAGAAGCTGCGGCCGCAGCTCATGACACGTCTCCCTCGTCATCGAAATCACATCAGACATCTGCTCATTCATCTGTACAAGCTTGTCCTGCACCTCTTCACGGCACGGATTATCATCCTTCTTAAAATCACCCAAAAACAGCTCACACTGGCGTTTTAAGGAAATCAAATCCTGAAGAACCGAATCGTGGAGATCGCGGGCGAGTCCTGAACGCTGTTTTTCTTCGATTGCAAACATTAGCTTTTTTAGCCAGATGGGGTTGGTTCCCTCTTGTTTTAAGTCCTTTAAATGTTCCATGAGCTCCTCAATATGCATGACATTTTCCATGGACACACTTGTATAGAAAGACAGTGTTTTCAACCATGATATCTCATCCCGTGTTAGCCGAGGAGTGTTAATATTAGATAAACAAAGCAGAACATAAGAACTTCCGCCTCGTTCACCAACTTTCATAAGAAAACCCTGATTGACTTCAATGATTTTCCCGATTTCTGAAGTTACGTTTTCAAATTCCTCTTGATAGAAATGCCAGTCCGGTCCAATTTCATGCTTATCTAAAAATATCACTTTGTGATCAGGAGTAACCTCAAAAGTATAAGCTTTGCTTACAAGTAAAACATCCAAAATAGTTTTTTTCAGTTCTTTAAAGACTTGTTGAAGAGAAGTTACACCCCTCATTAACTGAGTATATTTAAAGATACTGTCCTGATAGTTGAATTTTTCAGAGAAACGTTTTAACCGAAATTTAAAATCTATGACCTCTTTAAAATAAAACACAGCGAACATGACAATAAAAATAAATACAGTTTGGCGTGCTGGGCTCATTTGTATATTAAACGAATCAAATAAAGCCAATGCTCCAACAGTAAATAGTGTTGGTATCAAAGCAAGCAGAGCATAGTATCTCATTCTTCCTAATATAAATTCAATATCGAACATTTTATTCGCAACGAATTGATAGACTAAACCAAATGGAATGAGTGAAAGTAAAGAGGCAGAAGATAATGCATCAAATATATATTCACCCGTCAGAATCGTTGGAACAACATAAAAAACTAAAAAAGGCGCAAAAGAAAGAGTATTTGTTAGTATTAATATTTTTAGAATATAAGCATGTTCAGAATATTTATATTTATACAGATGAAAGAAAACCAAAATAAACCCTGATACGGTTACAAAGAAAAATGATACTAGATTTAAGTTTGTTATAAAATCTTGGGGAAAATGACGATGAAAAAGCTCAACCCCAATATTTAGCATTGGTATAATGTACAGAAAAGAAACTAAAGAATTTGCAAATTTCTTTCCTAATTCTTTGAAATATTCTTGAATAAATTTCAGGTAGAAAATCGGAGAAGAAATGAAAGTAAATAGATTGATATATCTATTAAATCCATGTCCTCTGGCTGGTCCCCCAGCACTCATATATGCAATAGCGACATCTAATAAGAATAAAATTAAAACATATCCCGCAAATGATTTCCTTATCTTGCTGACTTTTAGTACATAAAATATGCAAACTAAACTTAAAAAATAAAAAACAAGCGGGAGAACTGTAAGAAAATAACTATAAGAACCATTTAAATTAACTATATCAAAATCTTTTAGATGTATTTTTTCACCGTCTCTCATTACATCTAAGCTTTTGATATGATACAAGTAATCCCCTTTAAGATTCTTTTTTGATGGTTTATTATTGTTTATTTTATAGATGATATCGCCTTGCTCTAATCCCACAAACTTTCCATATGAGGTTTCAGTCATTTCAACAATTTTATATTCATTGTTCTCAGTTGCAACGACCTTAGTACCAATAATAATTCCATTTAAATTGATATAATTTATATAGCAAACATAAACAATGCTTAAAATAATGAACAGAATTGTAATTTGCTTCGAAAATTTTTTCAAACTCTCATCCCACCAATTATTCAGGACCCCATTTGCCTGCGTTGCCCCTTTTAACCTCTTCAATTCCCTCAAATCCTTCAATAATTAGTTGAGTCTCATCCGAAGAAAAACCAATAAGGGAGGCTTCATTACTTTTTAATTTTTTAAGCACTTCTGGATACTTCAATAAATAGGAAATTAACTCCTGCATTATTTATCAGACCTTTCATTTTAATAATTGTTTTTTTATTAATTCAATTTTATGTTTATCCAGATTTAATTTTTCAATGTCAGTCTCGCATTTCTTTTTGTAAATTTTGTGTAATACTGAAGCGTATTGTGTAACTCCAGCCTTTTTTAATTTTTCCATGAACTCTTTCTTAGATAATAATCCATAAAAAAAGTTTTTATTCTTAAATATTGTAAGCAATTCTTCGGAATCCTTATTGAACAAGCGTTTAAGATACAAGTTAACTAAAGTATGTTTATCTTTCAAAATATCGCTTCTGTTGGGATTAAATAGTGCAGAATAATCTCCGTAAATCTGTTCAAAAATCCCCTTTGAATACGAGTAACTTTCAACGACTTTGTTATAAGTGCCAGTTGCTAGCATAGTACCAGAAACATTGGCAAGTGCGAACAAACTGCCGCATTTTAATTTCATGGCTTCAAGACAATCCTCTTCTGTCTGCGGTTTATTAATGATATCTCTATGCTGCCCTTGCATTGCATCAAGACAGTATTTTAATATACTATTCACAATATCTGATTTAGGATCAACTGCTTTTAAGCTTTGTAGCCCTACTGTATACAATGAGAACACTGAACTTAAAGCTACAGACTGATCAATATTCATCCAGGGTGCTGTTAAGTTATCATTATCTTGAATATCATCTAGGATGTCTGAAGATAGCGTGATAATTTCGATCCCTGCTCCTAATTCTATAGCAATCTCAAATTCCTTTCCGCCAAAAACACAATAGTGCAAAAAAGCTGATTCGGCAAAAGGAAAGAAATTTCTTGATTCTATAAATAAATTAAGAAGCTTTAATAAATCATCCTCGAAAATATTTTGTTTAACAATCTCCTTCATTTTCTCCTTGATCCGGACAGAATCTAAACATATCTGCTCAATAACGACTTCCCCCCTCCCATTCCATTTTACTAAATGGGACATTTAAAGGACAGCAGGTTTTTCGTTTTTTAACAATCATATAATACTTTATCCATTTATTGTATCGGTAGAACGAAAAAAAAGACTTGTTTCCAAGTCTCAGCTTGTAGAGAAAACGGTGTTTTTTTCTACAAGCTTTTTTGTTTTGTGCTGTTTCTTTACATATTCATCTGATTTCAGGTGCAGAAAAAGCACTCCCACATGCCTAGCCTTGCTTGGCTAGGTA
>NZ_JAXCHE010000014.1:0-59832 GCF_037027505.1 Bacillus sp. 204(2023)
CGCCAGCGTTCGTCCTGAGCCAGGATCAAACTCTCCGATAAAGTAGTTTGACTGACTACGCACATCGCTGTGCGATTTTTAAAAACTGAATTAACAGGTACGTTTTGTCTTGTTTAGTTTTCAAAGATCATTACCGCCGCTTAACGAAGCAGCTTTATTACTATAACATTTAGCTTCTTTTAAGTCAACAACTTTTTTCAAAGTACTTAATGAAGCTTTTAGTTGATGTCAGCTGTTTATCAGCGACGAATAATAATATATCACGGATATTATCAAAAGGTCAACACCCAATTTAAGCTGTATGTGAAGAGACATTTTATCGGTTATATTCAATTATCCATGCTCATAAGATGTAAAACAAGAATGATGGACAAGATAAGGAGGCATCATCAGTGAATCACTTCTATGTGTGGCACATTAAACGGGTGAAACAATTAATTATTATACTTATCGCTGCATTTGCAGCTGCCAGCTTTTTTTATATCCAAAGAGCTGTCCCGCTTCCCGTGTTTTCAACTGACACCGGACCTAAAGCCATTTATAAAGGAGAAACAGACTCTAAAGATATTTCACTTACTTTCGATATCAGCTGGGGTGATGAGAGAGCAGAACCGATACTTAATACTCTGAAAGCAAACGGGATTAAAAATGCAACGTTTTTTCTTTCCGCTTCTTGGGCAGAACGCCATCCCGACACAGTGGCCCGTATCGTAAAGGACGGACATCAAATCGGGAGCATGGGCTACGCTTATAAAAACTATGCCAACTTAGAGAGCAGCGAAATAAAAAAGGACATGAACCGTGCGCAAACAGCCTTTGAAAAGTTAGGGATCAAAGACATACAGCTATTAAGACCCCCTACCGGCCAATTCAATAAGAATGTTCTAAAGGTCGCAAAGCAATACAATTATACAGTCGTTCATTACAGTGTGAACTCTCAAGACTGGACAAATCCCGGAGTTGAAAAAATCATCGACAATGTGACCAAGCAAGTTTCCGGTGGAGACATTATTCTTTTACATGCCTCCGATTCGGCAAAACAAACAGAAGAAGCATTGCCTGATATCATCCATCGGCTGAAAGAAAAAGGATTAAAAAATGTAACCGTGGGTGATCTCATCGCAAATTCTGATGCCAAATCCGCAGAGGTAAAGTAATTACTTTGCTGCAAACTTCGGCAACATCAGCAATTGGAAGGCATTACATGCCATTAACGGAAAAAGCATTAAATAAAGCCAGTCCTCATCATTTACCCTTAATGCAGGGAACCATTCTAATGCGGTAATCACAACCATCAAAAACAACGATGACACAAATGTTTTCTTAGAGGACTGCTTTTGCTTTATATAAGCTGTAATCACTCCAAAGATCAATAAAAACACCGGTAACCACGCATACCCAGCCAGCGATTCTCCGCTCTCTCCAAAAAATAAAAAACGCACGTACATTAAATCAAAAGCAACAAACAGGATGAAAAACAACTGCAGCAAATTCCACAAAGAGGAGGACCTTAATATCTCAAGCGCAAACCGATGAACTGTTAAAAACACGAAAAAACCCATTTGGCTGATCACACTGAAAATCATGCCTACACCGATAAACCAAAATAAAACAGAGAAAATCTGTCCCGCTTCAAATGTTAGAAACAGCCCTCTATATTCTCCCCATTTTAAAGCAAAACCCACAATACTCGTGATAAGCGCTCCGACAGCTAAAATAGAAAAGAAAAAACGAACTAAACCACGGCTTTTCATTTCTTATTCATCCCCTCAAAAATCGCGAACAGCGATATTTTGTTATGTATAATTCCAAACAGATGAATCATATTAAAAGTAAGACAAGTATGTGAAAGGAGCTTAAGCATGTCAAAAGCCAAAACGCTATTGATGAGCTGTTTTTTGTTATTATCTGTAACAGCTTGCGCTCCAAAAGACCAAGCAGCGGATATGGACTATGATCAGACCAAAAAAATGGTTGTTGATATATTAAAAACTGATGATGGAAAGAAAGCTATTAAGGAATTATTAAATGATGATGCCATGAATGAAGCGCTGGTGATTGACCAAGATGCAATTAAAGGAACAATAGAAAAAACACTCACATCTAAAAAAGGTGAAGAATTTTGGAAAAACATCTTTGAAGACACTGATTTTGCTGAGGGCTTTGCCAAAACTCTTCAAACAGAGCATGAAAAAGTGATTAAAAAGCTGATGAAGGATCCAGATTACCAGAAGATGCTGATGAGCGTGATGCAGGATCCCGGCATGGATAAAAAGTACAGCCAGCTGGCAAAAAGCCAAGAATTCCGCAGTTATTTAGAAGAGGTTATTAACGAAACACTTTCTAGTCCGCTTTACAAAAAACAGTTCGAAGATGAACTGAAAAAAGCAGCAAAAGACACAGCCAAAGAAAGTGAATAAAGGGAAAGCCGGGATCTGGAATCCCGGTTCACCTTTTATACCTGCACTGACATTTTTGCATCTATTTTTTTTGCGATGTCCTGATATATTTCTCCGATTGGATGATTTTCGTCATAAACAGACGGAGCAAATTGGTCCTTATCCCAATCGGGCTGTTTCAATGGGATTCTGCCGAGTAAAGGCACGTTTAGTTCCTCAGCCAGTTTATCTCCTCCGCCTTTTCCAAACACATATTCTCTTTCCCCTGTCTTTGCACTTTCATAATAAGCCATGTTCTCTATGACACCCACGACCTCATGATCGGTTTTAATCGCCATAGAGCCCGCTCTGGCCGCGACAAAAGCAGCTGTTGGATGTGGCGTAGATACGATAATTTCTTTGCAGCTCGGAAGCATTGTATGTACATCGAGAGCAACGTCCCCTGTACCAGGCGGAAGATCAAGAACGATATAGTCTACTTCTCCCCACTCTACTTCGTGGAAAAAGTTATTCAGCATTTTGCCAAGCATCGGCCCTCTCCATACGACCGGAGCATTTTCTTCTACGAAAAAGCCCATTGACATGACCTTTACTCCAAAGCGTTCAACAGGAAGAAGTTTCTCTCCTTCAATTGTTGGACGCACAGTGATACCCATCATGTCCGGCACACTGAACCCATAAATATCCGCATCAATTAAACCAACCTTTTTCCCTAGACGAGCCAGAGAAATAGCTAGGTTTACTGACACAGTTGACTTGCCTACGCCGCCTTTTCCACTTGCTACAGCAAGAAAGACTGGCGGGTTATCCATATTTAATAATGTTTTTTTCTCAGCTGACGGCGCTCGGAATTTAGCAACCGTTTCTTCAGGCAGCTCTTCAAATCGAAGGCCGACTGTCTCAGCTCCTGCCCCTTTTAATACGTTTACGATCTCTTGCTGAATCTGCATTTGTTCTGCAGTTCCTGTTTTTGCAAGAGCGACTTTTACACTGATATGCCGTTTTTCAGGCTTTATTTTAATTTCCTTAACGGCATCCAATTCTCCCAGAGGTCTTTGAAGAAAAGGTTCGCGCATTTCTCCGACTAATTTTCTTACTTCATCTTCTCTTATCATCGAACCTCACCCTTTTGTGTATTCGTTTACAATTATTATTATATCATACATAAATGGCGGGTGTCTTATGCTTAGAACCACAAGAAAACCCTCCATTACTCCGGAGGGTCTCCTTTTTCTGTGAAATATCGCAAAATGCCTTTATATATGGAAGATGCCACCTTGTCTTGATATTTCGGTTTACCGAGCAGCGTTGCTTCGTTTGGATTGGATAAAAATCCGACTTCTATAAGCGCCCCCGGTTTGGTGACGTTTTGCATTAAGTAGATACCATGAATCCGCTTTGCTTTCCGGGTTGTGTTTTCCAGATTTCTTCTCAGCTCATCCTGGATGTATTTTGCGACTTTCTCATTTTCCGCATATTTCCCGTAATAAAAGCTTTGGGCTCCGCTCCATTTTTGTGACGGAATCGCATTAAGATGAATGCTGATATAGAGCTCCGCCTCTGAATGGTTTATTAATTTGACTCGTTGTCTTAGATCCTCAGCTTTTCGTCGGCTATAGCCTTTTGTTCCTTCTGGAGCGAGATCAGTATCACTTTCTCTGGTCATGATAACAAGCGCTCCTTGTTCTTGAAGATAATCCCTGACTCTAAAGGCCACTTCCAGGGTAACATCCTTCTCTAACAGCTTTCCGCCGACTGCTCCGCCGTCAGGCCCGCCATGACCTGGATCTAGATAAATGATTTTACCGCTCAAGGGCAGGCTCCACGGCTTCCAAGAGTCGTTATTGCTGAACTGATATTTGAACAGAAATAGTAATACGATGAAGCCTAGCAAAAAACTGAGCCATTTAAGCTTTTTCCTCATCCCTTCCCCTCCCGCTTGTCCGTTATTACATAACTATGGGACAGGGCCGGGAAATATGATTATCGCATGCGAAGCTTACACTGTTTTTCTCTTTGAACAAACCCCGCTGTCCACCAATCTTTAATGAACTTGCGAGCCGCTTCATAAACTGTGTTTTTATCAAATGTTGCGTATTGCTCGTGTATCCAATTATAGAGATAATCAAAAAACTCCATACGTAGCTCTTCTTCTTCTCTTGCAGAGCGGGCACTGATACTTTGCATGGATTCTCCGTAATAGCCGAATATCCCAAAACGCCCGCCTAACAAATAAGCTTCAATCGCAAAATCAATACAGCCTTCAGTAATAATATCTCGTTCATCATGTAAAAATGGAAATAATGGTTCCAAACAATCCTTAACAGACTGGATAATTTGTCTCAGAGAGAGTTCTTTGAGCAAGTTCTTTTCTAATTCAAAATCCTTTTGGCGTTTCACATCCATAAAAGACAGTACTTCTGCCATATAAATTCACTCTCCTTTTATCGATTATTTTGAGGTTTGGATAATGAAACAATGCCCGAATTCGGTTGGAAATTCGCCCAAATGAAGGTGTAAAATCGATAAAAAATCAACTTTCTGCAGGGTAGGGAACAAACGTTCTGTAATTAGTTATGAAAAAAGCAGCCCCTCTAACAGGTCGCTGCTTTTCATACTTTCACGCTTCTTGTTGCAGAATATGTATGGATATATTGGTCTAATACAAACCCGCCTTTATCTTCATAAAAACCAGTAACGATAAAACCGGCATCAATTTGGCCTTTGATTTGGTCTTCTAAGGAATGGCCGAATTCCAGAGCCTCATTATTTTCGATCAGTTTTTTCACTTTATGTTTCGGAAGATCTTCTGGGTCAGCGTATGGAATGGAGTGTTTTACTTTTAAAACACCTTGCTGTTCTAATTCTGTATCAAACAGAAATACAACAGGATTGACAAAACCCGAGATTAGAACACCGTTCCTTTTCAACACACGGTGCGCTTCCTTCCATACCGGGAGGACATTCTCAACAAAAACATTGGCAACAGGATGTACAATGACATCAAATGATTCATCATCAAATACACTTAAATCGTCCATGCTTCCTTTGACAGTGTGTATCGTGAGACCATCTCGCTCAGCAATCATTCTATCCTGATTCAGCTGTTTTTCTGAGTTATCTAATACAGTGACATCCGCGCCTGCGGCTGCCAAAACTGGACCCTGCTGGCCGCCGCCTGATGCTAAACAGAGTACTTTCAGACCTTTGACAGGCGGAAACCAATCCTTCGGTACATCTTTCATTGGTGTTACCCTTATATCCCAATTGCCTTTTTTTGCTTGTTCGATAACCTGCTGCTCAACAGCAACAGTCCATTCATTGCCTGCTTCTACTTTTTTATCCCAGGCTTTGCTATTATGAGCTACTAACGCATTCATGAATCTTCTCCTTACTTTAATGTATAGAGTATAACAAATATTTCTAGATTGATATCGCTTTCCCTTTGCATATTTAGAAAAAAGTTCATAAAAACGCAAAAAAATCACAAAGGAGATATGTGATTTATATCATCAGATTTACACTTACTTTGTTACATAATGCCATTAGCAATGAGAGCCCTTGTTTCTCCGGGTTAAGAATCAGCAGCGAACTTTAACGGATGAGATACAGTGGTTAGATGGAGCTGGGCTGATCACATAACGATAATAAACATTGACCGAACTTCCAATTAAATAAAAATGAAAGCTATCATGATTATTATAGTGAGACCGTTTATAAACAAACAATTTGCTTAACCCCGTTAAGCGTCCATTCAGTGTTATTTTTATGCGGAGCTGGCCACGGTATATTAAAAGAAAAAAGCTCCCAACCCAAGGTCGAGAGCTTTTTGAAAACGTAAAATTAACGTTTTGAGAACTGAGGTGCACGACGAGCGCCTTTAAGACCGTATTTTTTACGTTCTTTCATACGAGCGTCACGAGTCAGAAGACCTGCACGTTTAAGAGTTGTACGGTATTCTGGATCTGCTTCAAGCAAAGCACGAGCGATACCGTGACGGATTGCTCCAGCTTGACCAGATAAGCCGCCTCCATGTACGTTTACTAAAACATCATAAGTGCCAGCTGTTTCAGTCAAAGTTAATGGTTGTTTGATATCTTCGATTAAAGCTGCAGATGGGATGTGTTCGCTGATTTCACGATTATTAACGACGATACGGCCTTCTCCTGGAACTAAACGCACACGCGCTACAGAGCTTTTACGACGGCCAGTACCGTAATATTGAACCTGTGCCAAATTGGTAACCTCCTTTTTAATTAACCGCGAAGTTCGTAAACTTCAGGTTTTTGTGCTTCGTGTGGATGCTCAGAACCACGGTATACGTTCAATTTTTTGAACATTTGACGACCTAGAGAACCTTTTGGAAGCATGCCTTTGATAGCAAGCTCAAGCATTTTCTCAGGGTAGTTTGTACGCATTTCAAGAGCAGTTCTTGATTTTAATCCGCCTGGATGTTGAGTGTGACGGTAGTAGATTTTGTCAGTTAACTTTTTACCAGTTAACTCGATTTTTTCAGCGTTGATGATGATCACATGATCTCCAGTATCAACGTGTGGTGTGTAAGTTGGTTTGTGTTTTCCGCGAAGGATAGCTGCAACTTCTGAAGAAAGACGACCTAAAGTCTTGCCAGCAGCATCAACAACTAACCACTTGCGTTCAATAGTACTTGCGTTAGCCATAGGTGTTGTACGCATTGAATTTCCCTCCTAAATGATCTGTCATTTTCAATAAACTTCGATTACGTTCTATTTCACAACACAATAAGTTCCGGGGCTTATCGTGGGGTTGAAATACATACCATATGATATCTTATAACTTTATGCAGACTCTGTCAAGAAAATATTATACACCTGGTTTAGTTGTCATAGTAAACGTTCCATAAATATAGCCCGTGTCCCGGCGCTGTGCGCCCTGCCGCTTCGCGATCCTTCGCTTCCAGCATGGATTTCACCTCATCGGGAGAAATTTTTCCAATACCTGCATCAAGCAAAGTACCCGCAATAATTCTGACCATATTATATAAGAAACCGCTGCCTGTGATCCGCATTTGCAGGCCATCAGCCGTCTCAGTCCAATCAAGTTCGTAAATCGTTCTTACCTTGTCCTGCACTTCTGTTTTAGCCGCGCAAAAGCTCGTAAAATCATGTGTCCCTATAAGATGCTTTGCCGCTTCTCTCATGTCCTGCACATTAAGGCGATATGAAAAATGGTAAGCGTAATGCCGTTTAAATACGTCCGGGTGTTTCTCCGTGTATACAAAGTAGCGATATTCTTTTTTGACTGCGCTAAATCGTGCATGGAACCCATCATCCGCAATTTCTGCCTGTTTGACTGCGATATCGTCCGGAAGCAGTGCATTTAAGGCATATGGCCATCTCTCAGCCGGGATAGACAGCGGAGTGTCAAAATGAATCACCTGTCCGGCTGCGTGAACCCCGCTGTCTGTTCTTCCAGACGAAACGACCGGAATTCTGTCTTTTGACTTATGCAGGACAGCCAAAGCCTTCTCCAGTTCATCCTGAACCGTTCTTTTGCCCGGCTGAACCTGATAACCATTAAACAAATGTCCGTCATAAGAAATCGTGCATTTCAGTCTCATACAGCACCTCTAAGCCCTTAAGAAAAATAACAAAGCAGCTAATATAATTAAGCTGACAATGACAGAAGTGTCTTTTCCTGTCCATACAAGCTTTCTATATTTCGTACGTCCTTCTCCGCCTTGATAGCCTCTTGCTTCCATTGCCACCGCAAGCTCTTCGGCGCGTTTAAATGCGCTGACGAAGAGCGGGACAAGAAGCGGGACAATAGCCTTCACTCTTTCTTTGACAGGCCCGCTTGTAAAATCAACGCCTCGCGCCATCTGAGCCTTCATGATCTTATCTGTCTCCTCCATCAGTGTCGGAATAAACCGTAAAGAAATTGACATCATAAGAGCCAGCTCATGAACAGGAAGCTTTAATTTTTTCAATGGGTTCAGCAGCTGCTCCATTCCATCGGTAATCTCAATCGGTGTGGTCGTAAGCGTTAATAAGGTTGTGATTAAAATCAAATAGACGAATCTAAGAGAAATGAATATCCCCTGAATCAGACCGCCCTCATAGACTTTGAAAAAACCTATTTGAAAGATAATCGGTCCTTCATGTGTCATAAGGATGTGAAGAAGGAACGTAAAAAGGACAATCCAGATGATTGGCTTCAGCCCTTTCATTAAAAAAGAGAAAGGAACTCTTGTTAAAGAAACGACGCCAATTGTAAATAAACCAAGCAACGCATATGTCTGAACATTATTGGCTAAGAATACAATGCAGACAAATAAAAAGATCGTGATCAGTTTTGTTCTGGGGTCAAGCCGGTGCACAAGTGAAGTCCCCGGTACATACTTGCCGATAATCATGCTGTCCATCATAAAGTCTTCTCCCCCTGAAAAAGAGCACGGATTTCAGCAGCGGCATCTTCGATTGTGAGCATAGGCTCATTAAATCTCACACCCAGTACAGCTTCAAGGTGTCTTTGGAATTTTATTGTTTCAGGAAGATCCAGCCCCCAGCCGGCCATCTCTTCACCCTTTAAAAACAGATCACGCGGACTGCCTGATGCTTGTATCGTTCCTTTATGCATAACAATCATTTCATCAGCGTATGCAGCTGCATCCTCCATGCTGTGTGTCACAAGGATCGTCGTCAGGTTCCCACGTTGATGAAGCTCATAAAACATGTCCATAATCTCTTTTCGACCTCTTGGGTCCAATCCTGCAGTCGGTTCATCCAGAACAAGCACTTCAGGGTCCATTGCAAGTACGCCGGCAATTGCAACTCTGCGCATTTGTCCCCCGCTTAATTCAAAGGGTGACCTGTCCAAAAGCTCTTCTGATAAACCTACAAGCTGCAGCATCTCTCTCGCTTTTTGTTCAGCATCTTCTTTTTTAACACCAAAGTTCATCGGTCCGAATGAAATATCTTTAAGAACTGTTTCTTCGAATAATTGATGCTCAGGAAATTGGAAAACGATTCCGACTTTTTTACGAAGTTTTTTCAGATCTTTATTCTTTTTCCCTGCCTGAATGACAGTGCTGCCTAGTGATATCTGTCCCTTCGTCGGCTTCAGGAGACCATTTAGGTGCTGAAGAAGAGTGGACTTGCCAGAGCCTGTATGCCCGATAACGGCTACGTAGCTTCCTTCTTTAATCGATGCATTGATATCATACAGTGCTAGGCGCTCAAACGGCGTCTTCATCTGATAACGATGCTCTACATCTTTGATTGTAATGTCCACAGCTCTTTCACCAGCCCTTCCTGAGTCAAATGGTTTTCTTCCAAAGCCAGTCCATTTTCTCTTAAAAGCTGGCTAAGCTGGAATGAGAAGGGTAAATCAAGCCCAATTAGAACAAGTTCTTTATTCAATTTAAAAATCTCTTCAGGCGGCCCTTCAGCATATTTTTTACCGCCATTCATGACAATGATCCTGTCTGCTTTTGCTGCCTCATTCAGATCATGTGTAATGGATATGACAGTCGCCATGCCCTGCTCTTTTAAATGTCTTACCGTTTCAAGCACTTCTTCTCGCCCGATCGGATCAAGCATGGATGTTGCTTCATCTAAGATAATAATATCAGGACGTGCGGCAATAACCCCCGCAATCGCAACTCTCTGCTTTTGGCCTCCGGAGAGATGGTGCGGCTCTTGATCGAGAAAATCTTGCATATTCACCTGTTTTACTGCCCAGTCTACTCTCTCAATCATTTCTTCCCGCGGTACACCATTGTTTTCTAAACCAAAAGCCACATCATCGCGAACAGTCGTTCCGACAAATTGGTTATCCGGATTTTGAAAGACCATACCTATCTTCTTACGCACTTCCCAAACAGATTCCTCTGTCAATTGAATCCCGGCAACCTCAATGTCGCCTGATTCAGGAAGAATTAAACCATTCAATGCCCGGGCCAGTGTTGATTTCCCTGAACCGTTATGACCTACGATTGCAAGCCATTCACCCTCATACACCTGCAGGGAGACGCCGTCTAGTGCTCGTCTTTCTGCGTCCTTCCGATATCGAAATACGATATCCTCTACCGATATCAACTGATTTTGATTCATGGAAAACCGGCCTCCTCTCAGCTAATGCTCTGCTTTTCTCTCTATTAAAAGTTGCAGTATCTAAAAAAAGGGCATAGATCCAGTTAGAAACTGTCCCGCCCTTCTTTAGATACACAAAAATATGTGATTAAACCAATTCGATAATTGCCATTGGTGCTCCGTCACCACGGCGAGGACCAAGCTTCATAATACGTGTGTATCCGCCTTGGCGCTCCTCGTAACGAGTTGCAATGTCAGAGAATAATTTTTGAAGTGCATCTTGGTTATTTTCTTCGTTTGCAACCTCGTTGCGGATGTATGCAGCAGCTTGACGGCGAGCGTGAAGATCACCGCGTTTGCCAAGCGTGATCATTTTTTCAACTACAGAGCGAAGTTCTTTCGCACGTGTTTCAGTTGTTTCGATTCTTTCGTTGATGATCAAATCAGTTGTAAGATCACGAAGCATAGCTTTACGCTGTGCACTCGTACGTCCTAGTTTTCTGTATGACATGTGATGTCCCCTCCTTTATTGGAATGCTGTTTCTGAATAATAAACACACGAAAATCCTAGTTCACAAGGGAAACTAGTCAATCGTCTTTGCGAAGTCCGAGTCCAAGTTCTTCTAGTTTCGCTTTCACTTCTTCAAGTGATTTGCGTCCTAGATTTCGAACTTTCATCATATCTTCTTCCGTCTTGTTCGCAAGCTCTTGAACCGTGTTAATACCCGCACGCTTTAAGCAGTTGTAAGAACGAACAGAAAGATCCAATTCTTCAATCGTCATTTCAAGAACTTTCTCTTTTTGATCTTCTTCTTTTTCAACCATGATTTCAGCATGTTGAGCTTCGTCAGTTAAACCAACGAATATATTAAGGTGTTCAGTTAAAATCTTTGAACCAAGCGCAATTGCTTCTTTCGGTCCAGTGCTTCCATCAGTCCAAACATCAAGTGTAAGTTTATCATAGTTTGCAACTTGGCCTACACGAGTGTTCTCTACCTGATAAGATACACGAGAAACTGGCGTATAGATAGAATCGATCGGAATCACGCCGATTGGCTGATCGTCTCTCTTGTTTGCGTCAGCAGGCGTATACCCACGTCCTCTTTGAGCAGTAAGGCGAACTCGGAAACTCGCATTCTCACCAAGAGTCGCGATATGAAGATCAGGATTTAAGATCTCTACATCACTATCGTGTGTAATATCAGCTGCCGTTACAGTTCCTTCACCCTGTACATCAATTTCTAGCGTCTTCTCTTCATCAGAGTAGATTTTCAATGCAAGCTTTTTAATGTGTAAGATAATCGTTGTAACATCTTCCACAACGCCTTCAATTGTCGAGAATTCGTGCAGTACACCATCTATCTGGATTGATGTTACAGCGGCACCAGGGAGTGAGGATAAGAGGATACGACGTAAGGAGTTACCCAGAGTTGTACCATATCCACGCTCAAGTGGCTCTACGACAAACTTACCAAATTTGGCATCGTCGCTGATTTCAACCGTTTCGATTTTTGGTTTTTCAATCTCGATCATTACTTAAAACCCTCCTTCAAAACGTCGAAACCTCGAATAGAATCATATGAGATTCCATCCGAAATTCCCCATTGTTTAGTCCCGTATGTGCTCAGGCAACGAGTCGGTGCATTCGTTTCATAAATAACTGTATCATAACCCATTATTGACAGGGACACAAAATCTATACAAACAAATTACACGCGGCGACGTTTTGGTGGACGGCATCCGTTATGAGGAACAGGAGTTACGTCTCTGATAGCAGTGACTTCTAGTCCAGCAGCTTGAAGTGCACGGATTGCAGCTTCACGGCCTGAACCAGGTCCTTTAACAGTAACCTCTAGAGTTTTAAGACCATGTTCGATTGAACCTTTAGCAGCTGTTTCTGCAGCCATTTGCGCAGCAAAAGGAGTAGATTTACGAGAACCTCTGAATCCTAAAGCTCCGGCACTAGACCAAGAAATAGCATTACCATGAGTGTCAGTGATCGTAACGATCGTGTTATTGAAAGTTGAACGAATATGAGCAATTCCAGACTCAATATTCTTTTTCACGCGACGTTTACGCGTGTTAGATTTACGAGCAGCAGCCATTGTTTAAGAACCTCCCTTACTTATTTTTTCTTGTTAGCTACAGTACGACGCGGACCTTTACGAGTACGCGCGTTGTTTTTAGAGTTTTGTCCGCGAACAGGTAATCCTCTGCGATGACGGATTCCGCGGTAGCTTCCGATTTCGATCAGACGTTTGATATTAAGAGAAACTTCACGGCGAAGGTCACCTTCTACTTTCAGTTTGTCAATAATATCACGGATTTTACCAAGTTCTTCTTCAGTAAGATCGCGCACACGAGTATCTTCTGAAACTCCAGCTTCTTTTAAAACTTGCTGAGCCGTTGTGCGGCCAATTCCGAAGATGTATGTTAAAGAAATAACAACACGTTTGTCACGTGGGATATCTACACCAGCAATACGAGCCATTCTCTGGGCACCTCCTTATAAATTATCCTTGTTTTTGTTTATGCTTTGGATTTTCACAGATCACCATTACTTTTCCTTTTCTGCGAATAACTTTACATTTTTCGCAGATTGGTTTAACTGATGGTCTCACTTTCATGTGTTTCCAACCTCCTTCAGTTTCCGGAGTGCTTTATTTGTAACGGTACGTAATCCTGCCACGAGTTAAGTCATATGGAGATAATTCTACCGTAACTTTGTCTCCAGGTAAAATGCGAATGAAGTGCATGCGGATTTTACCAGATACATGAGCCAAAACAGTGTGGCCATTTTCAAGTTCAACTTTGAACATCGCGTTTGGCAGTGTTTCGACTATAGTACCTTCCACTTCAATTACATCGTCTTTCGCCATTCAAGTGTTCTCCCTTCTTCAAATCAGTAACTTGCTTTCTGACAAATTTCAAAAGAAGTTTGTCACACGCCCTGTTTCGTTTATACTGTTCTGAACTTCCGGAGATACGCAATCATAAAGGGTTAAATGATTGATATTCTTTTTCTTAGGAGAATGAAATGTACGCTTTTCTCCGTCTGCTGTTAGTACATTGATGATGGTTAAAATTCCAACGACAAGCAGCAAGATGAATTCGGTCTTGCCAATGTTCATCCAAGCTTTCTGCCCTATCAAGCTTGAAAAACATCTGTCTTCGGAATTGTTTTCATCATCTAGACTCTCGTCAGTATATCAAAACCCGTTTCCGTAATCGCAATCGTATGTTCAAAATGAGCACACTTTTTCCCATCTACCGTTACAACCGTCCAGTTATCAGCCAATGTTTTCACGTAGCGGCTGCCAGCGTTCACCATAGGTTCAATAGCGAGAACCATGCCAGGTTTAAGCCGTGGTCCTTTGTTGGGCGGACCGTAATGAGGAATTTGCGGGTCCTCATGCAAGTCTTGACCAACACCATGTCCGACATACTCCCTAACAACTGAAAACTGCTCATTTTCGACATACGTTTGTATTGCGTGGGAAATATTCGACAAACGTTCACCTGGTTTTGCTTCCTGCAAGCCTTTATATAAAGACTCCTCTGTCACTTCCAGAAGTTTTTTGTCATCATCGCTGATGCTTCCTACCGGATATGTCCATGCAGAGTCACCATGATAACCATTTAATTTAGCACCGATATCAATACTGATGATGTCACCGTCCTTCAGCACCCTGCTGCCAGGAATGCCGTGAACGAGTTCTTCATTAACTGATACGCAAATGCTCCCGCGAAACCCATTATACCCCTTAAAAGATGGGATTGCACCCTGCTTCTTAATAAAACGTTCGGCAATTTGATCCAATTCTTTTGTCGAGATTCCTGGTTTAATGTGCTTTTTTAACTCTTCATGAGTTAAAGCCACGATTCGCCCTGCTTCCCGCATGATACCAAGTTCACGTGGGGTTTTACAGATAATCATTTTTTTAATCCTCCAAGAAGATCCTTCACATCTGCATAAACGTCTTGAATGTCCTGCTGGCCATTCACGTTTGCAAGATAACCTTTCTCTGAATAGAAATCGAGTAAAGGCTGAGTTTGCTTCATGTTTACCTCAAGCCGTTTAGAGACTGTTTCCTCATTATCATCTGCCCGTTGATAGAGTTCGCCTCCGTCTTTATCACAAATACCCGGCGTTTTCGGCGGATTAAAGACTAAATGATAGGTTGTGCCGCAAACACTGCAAATTCTGCGTCCAGTCAGACGTTCCATCAGAGCGTCTTTGTCGACTTCAATGTTAATGACATAATCAATCGGCTTGCCGTATTCCTCAAGAATTTCTTCAAGAGCTTCGGCTTGAGCGACTGTTCGCGGAAATCCGTCCAGAAGAAAACCTCTTTCGCAATCATCTTTGCCAAGTCTCTCTTTTACAATTCCGATTGTGACTTCGTCAGGTACGAGCTCTCCCTTATCAATATAAGATTTTGCTTCGAGTCCGAGTGGTGTTTCTTCTTTCATAGCAGCACGGAACATATCTCCTGTTGAGATATGAGGAATCCCATAATCCTCAACAATTCGTTCGCCCTGTGTGCCTTTACCGGCACCAGGAAGCCCCATTAAGACTAAGTTCATTCGGATTTCCCCCGTCCTCTCTTTATTAAGAGGGAATGGATAAATCCATTTCCTCTAGTTTTTCATAAATCCACGGTAGTTTCGTTTCACCAACTGGCTTTCTAGTTGTTTCATTGTCTCCAAGGCTACCCCGACAACAATTAACAAAGATGTTCCGCCAATTTGTGCACTTTGAGGCAATCCAGCGAACTGAATGAAAAAGATAGGAAGAATGGAAATCACGGCTAAGAATATAGAACCCACAAACGTAAGTCGATACAAAATGCTCGTAATTCTATCTTGAGTCATTTTCCCTGGACGAACCCCCGGGATATAGCCACCCTGTTTTTTAAGGTTATCAGCCATTTGTTCAGGGTTTACCTGTACAAAAGCATAAAAGTACGTAAAGGCAATAATCAACGCAACATATATCGCCATACCCACCGGATGCGTATTATCAAAGTTGTTTTGAATCCACTTTGTCACATCGTTTGTTCCAAAGAATGACGCGATCGTCCGCGGCGTTATCAAAAACGCAACCGCAAAGATTACCGGAATAACCCCTGCAGGATTCACTTTCAATGGAAGGTGTGTAGACTGACCTCCGCCAGCAGGTGAACGACCTGTGCCTTTAGCATATTGAATCGCAATTTTCCGTACGGCTTGCTGAATGAAAATAACTCCAACAATAACTGCTAAAATCGCAATCACAAGAAGTGCGACTTTCACAATATGAATAAACAACTGATCGTTGCTGCCGACAAATTGAGTCTCATATATTTGCCCAATTGTTTTTGGAATACTAGACACAATCCCCGCGAAGATAATGATCGATATTCCGTTGCCTACTCCATGAGAAGTAATTTGTTCCCCAAGCCACATTAAAAAGGCAGTTCCGCCAGTGAGCACTAAAGCAATGATAAGATATGTCGATACACCGGATTTTTCGATCAGCATACCGTTTGCCAGATTGTTGAATCCATATGACATACCTAACGCTTGGATGAAACCAAGCACAATCGTAAAGTACCTTGTGAACTGAGCTAATTTACGACGGCCAACTTCACCTTGCTTAGACCACTCGGTAAACTTCGGTACAACATCCATCTGAAGCAGCTGAATGATGATCGAAGCCGTGATATAAGGAGTAATTCCCATTGCGAAAATGGAAAATTGGTAAAGCGCACCGCCGCCAAATGTATTAAGGAGATCAAAAACACCCATTTGAGACTGCGCCTGTAACGCTTCAGCGTTAACGTAAGGCACAGGAATAAACGCACCTATGCGAAAGACGATAAGCATGAGTAAAGTGAATATGATTTTATTCCTGATATCACTCACACGCATAAAGTTGGAGATTGTTTTAAACAAGTTAGATCACCTCAGCTGTACCGCCAGCAGCTTCAACAGCTTCTTTCGCAGAAGCAGAGAATTTATTGGCTTTTACAGTTAATTTTTTCTCTAATTTACCGTTGCCAAGAATCTTTACTCCTGCATTAAGTTTGCTAATAACACCAGTCTCTAGAAGAAGTTCAGGAGTGACTTCCGTTCCTTCTGCAAAACCGTTCAATTTGTCTAGGTTGACTACAGCGTATTCCTTGCGGTTGATGTTAGTGAAACCGCGTTTAGGAAGACGTTGGAATAAAGGCATTTGTCCCCCCTCGAATCCAGGGCGTACACCGCCGCCAGAACGAGCGTTTTGACCTTTGTGACCTTTACCAGCTGTTTTACCGTTGCCAGAACCAATACCACGACCTACGCGATTACGCGTTTTGCGTGAACCTTCTGAAGGTTTTAATTCATGAAGTTTCATTAGGACACCTCCTTATCCGATCAAATATTTTTATTGTTCTTTAACAGAAACTAAATGAGATACTTTATTAATCATACCACGGATCGCAGCGTTGTCTTCATGAACAACAGTTTGGTTTGTTTTCTTTAAACCAAGTGTTCTTACAGTAACGCGTTGGTCTTCCGGGCGACCGATTACACTTCGTTTGAGGGTAATTTCTAATTTAGCCATTAATGTTCCCTCCTTATCCTAACAGTTCTTCTACAGATTTTCCACGAAGCTTCGCAACGTCTTCAGCACGTTTAAGTTCACTTAAACCTTGAAGTGTTGCACGAATCATGTTGATCGGTGTGTTAGAACCTAAAGACTTAGAAAGGATATCAGCTACACCAGCTAGCTCAAGTACCGCACGTACAGGGCCTCCAGCGATAACTCCAGTACCTTCAGAAGCAGGTTTTAACAAGATGTTACCTGCACCGAAACGTCCGATGATTTCGTGTGGAATTGTAGTTCCAACCATTGGTACTTCAATCAAATTCTTTTTCGCATCTTCAACAGCTTTGCGGATCGCTTCTGGTACTTCTTGTGCTTTACCAGTACCGAATCCTACGTGTCCGTTTTTGTCACCGACAACGACTAGAGCTGCGAAGCGGAAACGACGACCACCTTTAACAACTTTCGCTACGCGGTTAACCGTAACTAAGCGTTCTTCTAACTCTAATTTGCTTGGGTCAATACGACGCATAATCATGTGTCCCTCCTTCTTTTATTAAAATTTAAGTCCAGCTTCACGAGCGGCATCAGCCAAAGCTTTTACACGTCCATGGTATAAGTATCCGCCACGGTCAAATACTACGTCAGAAATGCCTTTTTCAGCAGCGCGTTTTGCAACTAATTCTCCAACTTTAGTAGCAGCAGAAGTATCTCCAGTGCTTTCAACGTTCAAGTCTTTATCGAGAGTAGATGCACTAGCAAGTGTTACACCATTTACATCATCGATGATTTGAGCGTAAATGTGCTTGTTAGAACGGAAAACGTTCAGGCGCGGTCTTTCAGCAGTACCGGAAAGTTTAGCGCGAACACGAGCGTGTCTTTTAAGACGAGCAGCATTTTTGCTAGTTTTCGTAATCATCTAGGTCACTCCTTTCTTCACTTTAAGCGATCTTACTTAGCAGATTTACCTTCTTTACGGCGAACAACTTCACCTTCGTAGCGGATTCCTTTACCTTTGTAAGGCTCTGGAGAACGTACAGCGCGGATGTTAGCAGCAATAGCTCCTACGCGTTCTTTGTCTGTACCTTTTACAACTACTTTTGTTTGAGAAGGAACTTCGATTTCGATGCCTTCTTCAGGAACGATCTCAACAGGATGAGAGTATCCAACGTTTAAAACAAGTTTATTTCCGGATTTAGAAGCACGGTAACCGACACCGACTAATTCCAAACCTCTTTCAAATCCTTTAGATACACCTTCAACCATGTTGCCAAGCAGACTGCGAGTCGTACCATGCAGGGCACGGTGCTCTTTTTGATCAGAAGGACGAGCGACTGTAAGCACATTGTCCTCTACTTTAATCTCCATATCAGGGTGAAACGTACGAGTTAATTCTCCTTTTGGTCCTTTCACAGCTACAGTGTTGTTATCATTTAACGTTACTGTAACATCAGAAGGAATCTCAAGTAGCTTCTTACCTACACGAGACATACCAAACACCTCCATTCATGTTAAACTTCTTACCAAACGTATGCTAGAACTTCTCCACCAGCTTGTTTTGCACGGGCTTCTTTGTCCGTTAAAACACCTTGTGATGTAGAAATAATCGCGATTCCAAGACCGTTAAGTACGCGAGGTACTTCATTAGATTTAGCATAAACACGCAAACCAGGCTTGCTGATTCTTTTAAGACCAGTGATAACGCGCTCGTTGTTTTGTCCGTATTTCAAGAAAACGCGGATGATACCTTGTTTGCTGTCTTCTACGAACTCAACGTCACGAATGAAACCTTCACGCTTTAAAATTTCAGCAATTTCTCTTTTCAATTTAGAAGCAGGAATTTCAAGCTTCTCATGACGTACCATGTTTGCATTGCGAATACGAGTTAGCATATCTGCAATTGGATCTGTCATAACCATTATATAATTACCTCCTTCCCTTTCTTGGGGATTACCAGCTGGCTTTTTTCACGCCAGGAATTTGTCCTTTATATGCAAGCTCACGGAAACAAATACGGCAAAGTTTAAATTTACGAATGACTGAATGCGGACGTCCGCAGCGTTCACAGCGTGTGTACTCTTGTACTTTAAACTTTGGTGTACGTTGTTGTTTCGCAATCATAGACTTTTTAGCCACGATTTCGCCTCCCTTTCATTGATTATTTCTGGAACGGCATACCTACTTGAGTTAATAGCTCACGAGCTTCTTCGTCAGTATCAGCAGTTGTTACGATAACGATGTCCATTCCGCGAACCTTTGTTACTTTATCGTAGTCAATTTCAGGGAAGATTAACTGTTCTTTGATACCAAGTGTGTAGTTGCCGCGACCGTCGAAAGATTTTTTAGAAACCCCGCGGAAGTCACGTACACGCGGTAAAGATACAGAAATAAGTTTATCAAGGAAATCATACATGCGCTCTCCGCGAAGAGTTACTTTCGCACCGATAGGCATTCCCTCACGAAGACGGAATCCAGCAATTGATTTCTTCGCACGAGTAACGACAGGTTTTTGACCTGCGATAAACGTTAATTCTTCAACAGCACTGTCGATTGCTTTGGCGTTTTGAACAGCGTCACCAACACCCATGTTGATTACGATTTTTTCGATTTTAGGCACTTGCATGACTGAATCATAGTTGAACTTAGTCATTAAAGCAGGTGCAATTTCTTTATTGTACTTTTCTTTAAGGCGGTTCATGAGATAGACCTCCCTTCCTTTTAATACTATTTATCTAGAACTTGCCCAGATTTTTTTGCTACACGAACTTTTTTGCCATCTTCCACTTTGTATCCTACGCGAGTCACTTCACCTGTTTTAGGATCGAGCGGCATAACGTTTGATACATGAATTGGCGCCTCTTGATTAGAAATACCGCCTTGAGGGTTAGCTTGAGTTGGTTTAGAGTGTTTCTTTACCATGTTAACACCTTCAACTAAAACGCGGTCCTTTTTAGGGAAAGCAGCAAGGATTGTTCCTTGTTTGCCTTTATCTTTACCAGAGATAACCATAACTTTATCGCCTTTTTTTACATGCATCCTGATCGCACCTCCTTGAGTAAGGCATTTATTTCATTAGATAACTTCTGGAGCTAGAGAAACAATTTTCATAAAGTTGTTTTCACGCAATTCACGAGCAACTGGTCCGAAGATACGAGTTCCGCGTGGGCTCTTGTCGTCACGGATGATAACACATGCATTCTCATCGAAGCTGATGTATGAACCGTCACTTCTGCGCGCTCCGCTTTTAGTGCGAACGATAACAGCTTTTACGACTTCACCTTTTTTGACAACGCCTCCTGGTGTTGCTTGTTTAACCGTGCAAACAATTACATCACCAATGTTAGCTGTTTTACGTCCAGAACCACCAAGAACTTTAATAGTAAGTACTTCACGTGCGCCAGAGTTGTCAGCTACTTTTAAACGAGTCTCTTGTTGAATCATTATTTGTTACCTCCCTTCGGAAAAAGAATTCCGAACTTTATTAGATAATAACAGCTTCTTCGACAACTTCAACTAGACGGAAACGCTTAGTTGCAGACAATGGACGAGTTTCCATGATCTTAACGATGTCACCGATTTTAGCTTGATTATTTTCATCATGTGCTTTGAATTTTTTTGAGTATTTTACGCGTTTACCGTAAAGTGTATGTTTTTTGTATGTCTCAACAACAACAGTAATGGTTTTATCCATTTTGTCAGAAACAACACGGCCTTGGTAAACTTTGCGTTGGTTACGTTCGCTCATGCTCACGACCTCCCCTCAGTGATTATTTATTAGCAGCAATTTCTCTTTCACGAATCACAGTTTTCATGCGCGCGATAGCTTTGCGCACTTCACGAATGCGAGCAGTATTTTCAAGTTGTCCTGTCGCTAATTGAAAGCGAAGATTGAAAAGTTCTTCTTTAAGAGACTTTACTTTTTGTTCAATTTCAGCAGTGGTAAGGTCACGAATTTCATTAGCTTTCATTTGATTCACCACCAATTTCTTCACGTTTTACGAACTTCGTTTTAATTGGCAATTTGTGAGATGCAAGGCGAAGCGCTTCACGAGCAACCTCTTCAGACACACCAGAAATTTCAAATAAAACTTTGCCCGGTTTTACAACAGCTACCCAACCTTCTGGAGCCCCTTTACCGGATCCCATACGTACCTCAAGTGGTTTAGCAGTGTAAGGTTTAGAAGGGAAAATTTTGATCCAAACTTTACCGCCACGTTTCATGTAACGAGTCATCGCAATACGTGCAGCTTCGATTTGACGGTTAGTAATCCAAGAAGCTTCTAGAGCTTGGATACCGAATTCTCCGAAATGTACTTCAGTACCGCCTTTCGCACGGCCACGCATTTTTCCGCGATGCTCTCTGCGATATTTAACGCGTTTTGGTAATAACATATTATTTTCCTCCTTCCTCATTTTTCTTCTTAGTAGGAAGAACCTCTCCACGATAGATCCAGACTTTTACACCAAGCTTACCGTAAGTAGTATCAGCTTCAGATGTTGCATAGTCAATGTCCGCACGCAATGTGTGCAATGGAACAGTTCCTTCACTGTAGTATTCAGAACGAGCGATATCTGCACCGCCAAGACGACCAGAAACCATTGTTTTCACACCTTGTGCTCCAGCACGCATAGTACGTTGGATTTGTTGTTTCTGCGCACGGCGGAAAGAAACACGGTTTTCTAATTGACGAGCGATGTTGTCAGCAACTAGCTGTGCATCAAGATCTGCTCTTTTGATTTCAAGAATGTTAATGTGTACACGCTTGCCAGTAAGGCTGTTAAGGGCTTTGCGAAGTGCTTCGACTTCAGAACCGCCTTTACCGATAACCATACCAGGCTTAGCTGTGTGGATCGTAATGTTAACGCGGTTTGCTGCACGCTCGATTTCTACTTTAGAAACAGAAGCGTCAGAAAGGCGTTTGCTAATGTATTCACGAATTTTTAAATCTTCGTGCAGGAAGTCAGCGTAATCTTTACCAGCGTACCACTTAGATTCCCAATCACGAATGACTCCGATACGAAGACCGACTGGATTTACCTTTTGACCCACTACTTATCCCTCCTTCTTTTCTGATACAACGATTGTAATGTGGCTCGTACGTTTGTTGATTTGGCTCGCACGTCCCATAGCACGTGGGCGGAATCTTTTTAACGTAGGGCCTTCGTCAACGAATGCTTGAGAAATAACCAGGTTGTTAGCGTCCATTTCATAGTTATGCTCAGCATTTGCAATAGCGGATTTTAATACTTTCTCGATAATTGGAGAAGCAGCTCTTGGTGTAAGGTTCAAGATTGATACTGCCTCACCTACTTGCTTGCCTCGAATCAGGTCCATTACTAGACGTGCTTTACGAGGAGCAATACGGACTGTTCTTGCAACAGCTTTAGCTTGCATTTAAAAGCCTCCTCTCTTAGCGTCTTGTTTTTTTGTCATCACTAGCATGACCTTTGTACGTACGAGTTGGAGCGAATTCACCCAACTTGTGCCCTACCATATCTTCAGAGATGAATACAGGCACGTGTTTACGTCCGTCATAGACTGCGATTGTGTGACCAATAAACTGTGGGAAAATAGTAGAACGACGAGACCAAGTTTTTACGACTTGTTTCTTGTCTGTTTCATTTAATTTCTCGATTTTAGTCATCAAGTGTCCATCGACAAATGGTCCTTTTTTTAAGCTGCGAGCCATTTTGGAACCTCCCTTCGTGATTGCACTACGGTCCGAAAAGAACCGTAGACAACCCCGTTATTTATTTTTACGACGACGTACGATAAATTTATCGGATTTGTTCTTTTTCTTACGAGTCTTGAATCCAAGAGTTGGTTTGCCCCATGGAGACATTGGTGATTTACGTCCGATTGGCGCACGTCCTTCACCACCACCGTGTGGGTGATCGTTAGGGTTCATTACAGAACCACGAACAGTAGGACGGATGCCTTTCCAGCGAGAACGTCCAGCTTTACCAATGTTGATAAGTTCGTGCTGTTCGTTACCTACTTGACCGATAGAAGCACGGCAAGCAGAAAGGATCATGCGAACTTCACCAGAGTTAAGACGTACAAGAACGTATTTACCTTCTTTACCAAGAACCTGAGCAGATGTACCAGCTGAACGTACAAGCTGTCCGCCTTTACCAGGTTTTAATTCAATGTTATGCACAACTGTACCAACAGGGATGTTGATAAGTGGAAGTGCATTACCTACTTTAATGTCAGCTTCAGGACCTGACATGATTTCAGTACCTACTTGAATTCCTTTAGGAGCAAGAATGTAACGTTTTTCTCCGTCTGCATAGTTGATTAGAGCGATGTTAGCTGAACGGTTTGGATCGTATTCAACTGTAGCAACGCGTCCAGGTATACCATCTTTATCGCGTTTGAAGTCGATAACACGGTATTGGCGTTTATGTCCGCCACCTTGGTGACGTACAGTCAATTTACCTTGGTTGTTACGTCCGCCTTTTTTGTGAAGGGGAGCAAGCAAGGATTTTTCCGGCTTGTCAGTCGTGATTTCAGCAAAATCTGAAGTTGTCATACCACGACGTCCATTAGAGGTCGGTTTATACTTTTTAATCGCCATTTTGAATTTCCCTCCTTCTTTTTACAGATAATTAAGCTTCAAAAATTTCGATTTCTTTGCTGTCTGCAGTAAGTTTTACGATCGCTTTTCTGCGACGGCTAGTCATACCAGTGTAGCGTCCAACACGTTTTGATTTGCCTTTGTAGTTCATGATGTTGACTTTGTCAACTTTCACTCCAAAGATGCTTTCAACCGCGTCTTTCACTTCTGTTTTGTTAGCTCTTACATCAACTTCAAAAGTATATTTTTTTTCAGTCATTAAATCAGCAGAACGTTCAGTAATGACGGGGCGCTTTAGAACATCACGAGGATCTTTCATTATGCAAGCACCTCCTCTACTTTTTCAACCGCTGCTTTTGTAATCAGAAGCTTCTCGTGGTTGACAACGTCTAAAACGTTGATTCCGTTAGCTTCAACAACAGTAACTCCAGGAATGTTACGAGCAGATAATGCTACTGCTTCGTTTGCATCCGCAGTTACGATTAAAGCTTTTTTCTCAACAGATAATCCTTTAAGGATAGCTGCCATTTCTTTTGTTTTAGCCGTATCAAGAGTAAGATCTTCAAGAACGATGATGTTGTTGTCGATCACTTTAGAAGACAATACTGATTTGATTGCCAAGCGGCGAACTTTTTTAGGTAATTTATAAGAATAGCTGCGTGGTGTTGGGCCGAATACGACACCACCTCCGCGCCATTGCGGTGAACGGATTGAACCTTGACGGGCACGTCCAGTACCTTTTTGACGCCATGGTTTACGACCTCCGCCGCGTACTTCAGAACGATTTTTTACTTTGTGAGTTCCTTGACGTAAGGAAGCTCTTTGCATAAGAATAGCGTCGAATACAACACTCTCATTTGGTTCGATACCAAATACAGAAGCGTTTAATTCGATGTCACCAGCAGTAGAACCGTTTTGGTTGTATAATGCTACTTTTGGCATAATCAATTTCCTCCTTTCCTAAGAGAATTATTTAGATTTAACAGCACTTTTAACAGTGATTAAAGATTTCTTCGCACCAGGTACGTTACCTTTGATCAAAAGAAGATTGCGTTCTGCATCAACTTTTACGATTTCAAGGTTTTGAACAGTGATTTGCTCTCCGCCCATACGTCCAGGTAATAATTTACCTTTGAATACACGGTTAGGATCTACAGGTCCCATTGAACCAGGACGACGGTGGTAGCGTGAACCGTGAGACATAGGTCCGCGAGATTGTCCGTGGCGCTTGATCGCACCTTGGAAACCTTTACCTTTAGATACTCCTGTTACATCTACGATTTCT
This sequence comes from Bacillus sp. 204(2023), assembly GCF_037027505.1. Classification (NCBI taxonomy): domain Bacteria; kingdom Bacillati; phylum Bacillota; class Bacilli; order Caryophanales; family Bacillaceae; genus Bacillus; species Bacillus sp. 204(2023). Next base: position 24,909 of record NZ_JAXCHE010000014.1, read on the forward strand.
CCAGCAGAGAAAATTTCAACCTTGACTTCCTGACCAACTTCATACGCATCCATTTCCACTCCGCGTAATTCTTTAACGAAGCGCTTAGGAGCAGTTTCCGCTTTTGCAACGTGCCCTTTTTCAGGTTTGTTAGAAAGCTTTTCACGCTTGTCGTCAAAACCAAGCTGGATTGCTTCATAACCGTCGTTTTCAGCTGTTTTCTTTTGAAGAACAACGTTTGGAGCAGCCTCGATAACAGTTACCGGAATAAGATCACCATTCTCAGCGAATACTTGCGTCATACCAATTTTTCTTCCTAAGATTCCTTTGGTCATTCGTCACACCTCCTATTAAGATCATTCTATATTTTAGAATTAAAGTTTAATTTCGATATCGACACCAGATGGTAAGTCTAATCGCATAAGAGCATCAACAGTTTGTGGTGTTGGGTTCACAATGTCGATTAAACGTTTATGTGTACGCATTTCAAATTGCTCACGAGAATCTTTGTATTTGTGCACCGCACGAAGGATTGTGTAAACTGATTTTTCAGTTGGCAACGGAATCGGACCAGATACGCTGGCACCAGAACGTTTTGCCGTTTCAACAATCTTCTCTGCAGATTGATCAAGGATTCTATGATCATATGCTTTCAAACGAATACGAATTTTTTGTTTTGCCATTATTTTCCCTCCTTTTCGCCTACATCACGTTAGACAGTTCTCCGTGAGAAAAACCTGAACACCTTGCCATGGCAAAGCGGCCGGGTGTGTCAGCAACCTCTCACTTCATCGCAGTCAAAGACCAACATACACCATTATACAGAAAATAGGCGCATGTTGCAAGACTTATTTAAAATATGCATGGTTTGCACACTTTTTTCATTATACAGGGGTTTTTCTTAATTATCAAGGATCTATCATAAATGGTGTCGTGCATGTCGACTTAATGTGTTCGCGAATAATAACGGCTCCTCAATATGCGGGGTGTGGGCTGAGTTCTCAAATTGAAACCAGAGCTTTTCGGGTGCCTCAAGTTCTTGATAATACTGTTTCGATATTTCAGCAGGAACAATTAAGTCATGTTTCCCTGAAATGAAAACACACGGTACTTTAATAGAAGGAACTGATGTAAAAGCATTAAACCGGTACAACTCATCAGTTAAATGTTTTTTACTGAAGCGCAATCCATTGAGGAAGCTGTGCATGTTCCGCACTCCATACTCATTGCCAGTAAGCATTTGAAATAATACAGCTAGAGATTGACGATGACGGCGAGTGAATCCTCCCCTGCTTAGCTCGACACAAAACCGATAGATAAGGTGCTGGATATCCTGCTTCCAAGGCGGAGCACCAATGAAACGTGTGAGGAAAGATAATATGCTTGCTTTTTTTGATTCAGAAATTTCACGAATATGTTGATAAGCAGTTGATTCTTCATCGTAAGGGTTAACAACCTGGCTGATTCCATAATACGCGTAAAATAAATCAGGACACTGCTGCAGCACATGAAGCGCCAATATTGACCCCCAAGAATGACCGGCTAGGTAAAGTTTTGATTTTGAAAAATGAGCTAAAAGCCATTGAGTGACTTGGATTGTATCTTTAATGAAGTGATTTATTGTCATAGAGTGATGCGAAATTCGCTTAGAATAAGAAAGCCCCGATCCTCTCTGATCCCAATGAACTACTGTAAAATACTGTTCCAGCTCTTTTTGATAATGTCTAACATATCCGATTTGCGGCGTTCCCGGCCCGCCATGTAAAAAAAGCAGCAATGGATTTTTCACGTCAACTCCATTAATCATCAGCATTTGCTTTGTATTTCCAATGCTTAGTTCTTTCATGATTGCGATTGATTTCTTTTCAGGAATCATAAATATTAACCCCTCGAATATGATAGATCCTATTATACAAGAAAAAGATAAGCAAACAAAAAACGAGACCCGCAGGGGTCTCGTTTAAAATCATACTATTACTCAGTGATTGTAGAAACAACGCCTGAACCAACAGTACGTCCGCCTTCACGAATAGAGAAACGAGTTCCTTCTTCGATAGCGATTGTAGAAATAAGTTCAACGTTCATTTCAGTGTTATCTCCAGGCATAACCATTTCTACGCCTTCTGGAAGATGGATGATACCAGTTACGTCAGTTGTACGGAAGTAGAACTGAGGACGGTAGTTAGAGAAGAATGGAGTATGACGTCCACCCTCTTCTTTAGAAAGAACGTAAACTTCAGCTTTGAATTTGCTGTGTGGAGTGATTGTACCTGGTTTAGCAAGTACTTGACCACGTTGGATTTCTTCACGAGATACACCGCGAAGAAGGGCACCAATGTTGTCACCAGCTTCAGCGTAATCAAGAAGCTTACGGAACATTTCAACACCTGTAACAGTTGTTTTCTTGTTCTCTTCTTGAAGACCGATGATTTCAACTTCGTCACCGACTTTAACTTGTCCGCGTTCTACACGGCCAGTAGCAACTGTACCACGACCAGTGATTGAGAATACGTCCTCAACTGGCATCATGAATGGTTTTTCAGTGTCGCGTTCTGGAGTTGGGATGTACTCATCAACCGCATCCATAAGTTCGAAGATTTTAGCTTCCCACTCAGCGTCTCCTTCAAGAGCTTTAAGAGCAGAACCTTTAACAACTGGTACATCATCACCAGGGAAGTCGTATTCGCTAAGAAGATCGCGAACTTCCATTTCAACTAGTTCAAGAAGCTCTTCGTCGTCTACCATGTCGCATTTGTTTAAGAATACAACGATGTATGGTACACCAACGTTTTTAGAAAGAAGGATGTGCTCACGAGTTTGTGGCATTGGGCCATCAGCAGCAGATACTACAAGGATAGCTCCGTCCATTTGCGCAGCACCAGTGATCATGTTTTTAACATAGTCAGCGTGTCCTGGGCAGTCAACGTGTGCATAGTGACGAGTTTCAGTTTCGTACTCAACGTGTGCAGTAGAGATTGTGATACCGCGCTCACGTTCTTCTGGAGCACCATCAATTTGATCGTACGCCATAGCTGTACCTTTACCAGATTTCTTATGAAGTACTGTTGTGATAGCAGCAGTTAAAGTTGTTTTACCATGGTCAACGTGTCCAATTGTACCAATATTGGCATGTGATTTGGAACGGTCGAATTTTTCTTTAGCCATTCTAAAATCCTCCTTAAGAGCTTTTAATTAGTAATGTATAGAGTGATAGGAAGTGAAAGAAAGCTTTCACTTCCTCATCTTACAATAGTAGTTATACTTGAGTTAAGCGGCAAAATCAATTATTCGCCTTTATTTTTTTTGATAATTTCTTCTGCGACGCTCTTCGGCACTTCTTCGTAGTGATCCATGTGCATAGTGAACGTACCGCGACCTTGCGTATTAGAACGAAGTGCAGTAGCGTAACCGAACATTTCAGCAAGAGGAACCATAGCGCGAACAACTTGAGCGTTACCGCGTGCTTCCATACCTTCTACGCGTCCGCGACGTGAAGTGATATCACCCATGATATCTCCCATGTATTCTTCTGGAATAACCACTTCCACTTTCATGATTGGTTCAAGAAGAACTGGGTTACATTTGCTGACTGCATTTTTCAATGCCATAGAAGCAGCGACTTTAAATGCCATTTCGTTTGAGTCAACATCATGGTAAGAACCGTCGAAAAGTTTAGCTTTAATGTCGATAAGCGGGAAGCCTGCTAGTACACCATTTTCAAGTGCATCTTCCAGACCTGCTTGAACAGCTGGGATGTATTCACGAGGAACAACCCCACCGACAATCGCATTTTCAAATTCAAAGCCAGCGCCTTCTTCGTTTGGTTCGAATTCGATCCAAACGTGTCCGAACTGACCGCGTCCACCAGACTGACGTACGAATTTACCTTCAACTTTTGCACCGGTACGGAATGTTTCACGGTACGCAACTTGAGGAGCACCAACGTTGGCTTCTACTTTAAATTCGCGTTTCATACGGTCAACAATGATATCAAGGTGAAGTTCACCCATACCAGAGATGATCGTTTGGCCAGTTTCTGGGTTTGTTTGAGTACGGAATGTAGGATCTTCTTCAGCAAGTTTCGCTAAAGCGATACCCATTTTATCTTGGTCAGCTTTTGATTTAGGCTCAATAGCAACGTCGATAACTGGTTCTGGGAATTCCATTGACTCAAGGATAACAAGATCCTTCTCATCACATAGAGTATCTCCAGTAGTTGTATCTTTTAGACCTACAGCAGCTGCGATATCCCCTGCGTATACAGTAGAGATTTCTTCACGGCTGTTAGCGTGCATTTGAAGAATACGTCCAACACGCTCACGTTTGCCTTTAGTAGAGTTTTTCACGTATGAACCAGAATCAAGTGTTCCAGAGTACACACGGAAGAAAGTCAACTTACCAACGTAAGGGTCAGTCATAACTTTAAATGCTAATGCAGAGAATGGCTCTTCGTCAGAAGAATGACGCTCAATCTCTTCATTTGTATCAGGACGTGTACCTTTGATTGCAGCAACGTCAGTTGGTGCAGGAAGGTAGTCAAGAACAGCATCAAGTACTAGTTGAACACCTTTGTTTTTGAAGGCAGAACCAACAAGAACAGGGTAGAATTCAACATTTAATGTACCTTTACGAATTCCTGCTTTTAACTCGTCAATTGTGATTTCTTCACCCTCAAGGTACTTATCCATAAGCTCTTCATCAAGCTCACATACAGCTTCAATAAGGCTGTTGCGAAGCTCTTCAGCTTGCTCTTTGTACTCTTCAGGGATTTCTTTTGCATCAGAACGAGTTCCGAGGTCATCTTCGTAGAAATACGCAACGTTTTCTACAAGGTCAATGATACCTTCGAAGTTATCTTCAGCACCGATCGGCAATTGAATTGCATGAGCGTTTGCTTGAAGACGGTCTCTTAAAGTTCCTACAGAGTAAAGGAAGTCTGCACCGATTTTGTCCATTTTGTTAACAAAAACGATACGCGGTACTCCATAAGTTGTTGCCTGACGCCAAACAGTTTCTGTTTGAGGCTCAACGCCTGATTGCGCGTCAAGTACAGCAACAGCACCATCAAGTACACGAAGAGAACGTTCAACTTCAACTGTGAAGTCTACGTGTCCTGGAGTGTCGATGATGTTTACGCGGTATCCTTTCCACTGTGCAGTTGTCGCAGCGGAAGTGATTGTGATACCACGTTCTTGTTCCTGCTCCATCCAGTCCATTTGTGAAGCTCCTTCATGAGTTTCACCAATTTTGTGGATACGACCAGTATAGAACAAGATACGTTCTGTAGTAGTCGTTTTACCGGCATCGATGTGAGCCATGATACCGATATTACGAGTTTTTTCTAAGGAGAACTCTCTTGCCATTGGGTAATTTCTCCTTCCTTATTAGGAAATTGTGTTTTGTTAATCTATAAATCCTACCAGCGATAGTGAGCAAATGCTTTGTTTGCTTCAGCCATCTTATGAGTGTCTTCACGTTTCTTAACAGCAGCACCAGTGTTGTTAGCTGCGTCAAGGATTTCGTTAGCTAAACGCTCTTCCATCGTTTTTTCTCCGCGAAGACGAGCGTAGTTAACTAACCAGCGAAGTCCAAGAGTCGTACGACGTTCAGGACGAACTTCTACAGGAACTTGGTAGTTCGCACCACCTACACGGCGTGCTTTTACTTCAAGTACAGGCATGATGTTTTTCAATGCTTGTTCGAAAACCTCCATTGCATCATTGCCAGTACGTTCTTTAATGATATCGAATGACTTGTATAGGATTGTTTGAGACTTACCTTTTTTACCATCGATCATCATTTTGTTGATTAGACGAGATACAAGCTTAGAGTTGTAAATCGGATCAGGTAAAACATCTCTTTTTGCTACAGGACCTTTACGTGGCATCTGAATATCCTCCCTTCATCAATTATGCGTATTTTCGTATATTATTTTGCTTTAGGTTTTTTCGTACCGTATTTAGAACGGCCTTGTGCACGGTTTTCAACTCCAGCAGTATCAAGCGCACCACGAACGATGTGGTAACGTACCCCTGGTAAGTCTTTTACACGTCCGCCGCGGATAAGTACAACACTGTGCTCTTGCAGGTTGTGACCGATACCAGGAATGTAAGCAGTAACCTCGATTCCGTTAGTCAAACGAACACGAGCATATTTACGAAGTGCTGAGTTCGGTTTTTTCGGTGTCATTGTACCAACACGAGTACATACCCCGCGTTTTTGTGGAGAAGATACGTTAGTGTGCTCTTTTTTAAAGCTGTTGTATCCTTTGTTAAGTGCAGGAGACTTTGAGTTTTCTACTTTACTCACGCGTCCTTTGCGAATTAGCTGATTAATTGTAGGCATGAATTTTTCCTCCCTTCATTACGTTTTATAACCCACATACCCAGGTGGTTCATCAAAAGGCAAAAAACAATGTCTTTACACAAGATGGAATCTTACGCAAAAACAAAAGTACGTTATAAAATAATGGCAACAGCGGCTGCTCCTACCTCAATTCCGCAGGCTTTGCCGAGCTTTTTCATGGATTCAACCATTGAGACAGAGATACCTTGATCTTCAGCAAGTGAAACAACACTTGACGTGAGTATCGGATCTGCGTCTTTTGCAACGACTACTTCCTTTACTGAACCTCGCTTTAGAGCTTTCACTGTTTGCTTCGTACCAATAATAATTGATTTGGCCTGTGATACTTTATCATAAGACATAAACATATCCTCCAAAGTAACAGGTTTATTTCGAGCACCTTGGTTATATTATCATTCTAGGAGACGAATGTCAACAAGGTATGACATTTTTTAGTTTCGTTCTTCTCATAGAGTGACTTTTTCATAAATATATCTGCTGAAAGACTGTTTTTGCAGTCTTTCAGCAGCATTAAATCAGTTATTCAACCGGGACCATATCGTCAGTCGGCTGAACATTTGATACTGGTTTTACTTTACGGTATTTCATCATTCCTGTACCAGCTGGAACAAGCTTACCGATGATAACATTCTCTTTCAAGCCGAGAAGCTCGTCACGCTTACCTTTGATCGCTGCATCTGTAAGGACACGTGTTGTTTCCTGGAAGGAAGCAGCAGATAAGAATGAATCAGTTTCAAGAGATGCTTTTGTAATACCGAGTAAGACAGGACGGCCTGTAGCAGGTCGATTGCCTTCAAGCAATACCTTTTTGTTCGCTTCAGTAAATTGGTGAATATCAAGCAATGTACCTGGAAGCACATCAGTGTCACCGGCATCAATTACGCGTACTTTGCGAAGCATCTGGCGAACCATTACTTCTACGTGTTTATCACCGATTTCAACACCCTGCATACGGTAAACCTTTTGAACCTCATGGAGAAGATACTCTTGAACAGTTGTCAGGTCAGTCACTTTAAGAAGTTCTTTCGGATCGATTGAACCTTCTGTCAGTACTTGGCCTCGAGTAATTTTATCTCCTTCCGCTACTTTCAGGCGGGAGTTGTAAGGTGCCGTATAAGAACGTGTTTCCACTGCGCCTTGAACCACAATTTCCTGTTGCTTGTCACGAACTTCATTGATCTCAACGACTGTACCGTCGATTTCTGTAATTGTTGCCTGACCTTTCGGATTACGCGCTTCGAAAAGCTCTTGGATACGCGGAAGACCCTGTGTGATGTCGTCTCCAGCAACCCCGCCTGTATGGAATGTACGCATTGTTAACTGTGTACCAGGCTCACCGATTGATTGGGCAGCAATGATTCCGACAGCTTCACCGACTTCAACATCGGAGCCAGTTGCAAGATTTCGGCCATAGCATCGTTTACATACACCATGAGGCGTATTACATGTGAAGGCAGAACGGATCCACACTTCTTCAATGCCGGCTTCGACAATCTCCAGTGCTTTATCTTCATCGATCAGTTCGTTTTCATTCACAAGCACTTCACCTGTTTCAGGGTGCTTCACTTGTTTTCTTGCAAAACGTCCGATTAAGCGTTCTTCTAAGCGCTCAATTGTTTCAGTTCCTTCTTTAAGAGGCTTAGCAAGAATGCCTCGGTCAGTTCCGCAATCAGTTTCACGGATGATAACATCCTGCGCAACGTCAACGAGACGGCGTGTAAGGTAACCTGAGTCAGCAGTTTTAAGAGCGGTATCGGCAAGACCTTTACGCGCACCGTGTGTGGAGATAAAGTACTCCAATACTGTCAGACCTTCACGGAAACTTGATTTGATCGGCAACTCAATGATACGTCCAGCCGGGTTGGCCATCAGGCCGCGCATTCCGGCAAGCTGCGTAAAGTTAGATGCGTTACCACGGGCACCAGAGTCACTCATCATGTAGATCGGGTTGAGTTCATCAAGTGATTTCATCAGTTTGCCTTGGATAACGTCTTTTGCAGCACTCCAGATAGAGATGACTCTCTCATAGCGTTCTTCTTCAGTGATAAGACCGCGGCGGAACTGCTTCATAACGTTGTCAACTTTGCTTTGCGCTTCTTCAAGAATTTCCTGTTTATCATCGAGTACGACGATGTCAGAAACCCCAACTGTAATACCAGCTTTAGTTGAATATTTGAAACCTAGGTTTTTCATGCGGTCAAGCATTTTAGACGTTTCCGTAATATGGAATCGTTTAAAGATTTCCGCGATGATTTTACCCAGAATGCCTTTTTTAAACGGCGCATTGATTGGCTGCTGTGCGATAACAGCTTTAACGTCAGCACCTTTTTCTAAGAAGAAACGGTCAGGTGTTTTCTCTTCAATGTTGCTCTTCGTTGGTTCATTCATGTAAGGGAATGATTCCGGAAGAATTTCATTGAAGACAAGCTTACCGACAGTTGTAATTAACAATTTTGAGCGCTGTTCTTCGGTAAATGTCACATTCTTAAGTGAGTTAGCTGCAACAGCTACTCTCGTATGAAGGTGAACATATCCGTTTTGATAAGCAAGAAGCGCTTCGTCTGTATTCTTGAAGACCATACCTTCACCGACAGCACCGGCACGCTCAAGTGTCAGGTAATAGTTACCTAGTACCATATCCTGAGACGGTGTTACAACCGGTTTACCATCTTTAGGGTTCAAGATGTTTTGAGCAGCAAGCATCAAGATGCGTGCTTCAGCTTGTGCTTCAGCAGATAATGGTACGTGAACCGCCATTTGGTCACCGTCAAAGTCAGCGTTGTAAGCTGTACATACGAGCGGGTGAAGACGGATTGCGCGTCCTTCAACAAGCGTTGGTTCAAACGCCTGGATACCTAATCTGTGAAGTGTAGGGGCACGGTTCAGCAGTACCGGGTGCTCCTTAATAACTGATTCTAGTACATCCCAAACTTCAGGCTGTACGCGCTCAATTTTGCGTTTCGCACTCTTAATGTTGTGAGCAAGACCTTTTTCAACAAGTTCTTTCATAACGAAAGGTTTGAAAAGTTCAAGCGCCATTTCCTTCGGTAATCCGCATTGGTACATTTTCAAATGAGGACCAACAACGATTACAGAACGTCCGGAGTAATCGACACGTTTACCAAGAAGGTTTTGACGGAAACGGCCTTGCTTCCCTTTCAGCATGTGAGAAAGAGATTTTAACGGTCTGTTACCAGGACCTGTTACAGGGCGTCCGCGGCGGCCGTTGTCAATTAGAGCATCGACAGCCTCTTGAAGCATACGCTTTTCGTTTTGAACGATGATGCTAGGCGCACCAAGGTCCAAAAGGCGTTTCAAACGATTGTTACGGTTGATGACACGACGATAAAGGTCATTCAAATCAGAAGTCGCAAAACGTCCGCCATCTAGCTGAACCATCGGTCTAAGCTCCGGAGGAATAACAGGAAGCACATCAAGGATCATCCAAGAAGGCTTGTTTCCTGAGTTACGGAAGGCTTCTAAAACTTCAAGACGTTTGATCGCACGAGTACGGCGTTGTCCTTGTGAAGTTTTCAGCTCTTCTTTTAACATATCAACTTCTTTTACAAGATCGATATCTTGAAGAAGTTTATGAATTGCTTCAGCACCCATAGATGCTTGGAATTTATTACCGTATTTATCAAGATAAGCACGATATTCTTTCTCAGACAGAAGCTGTTTCTTTTCAAGCGGTGTATTCGCCGGATCAGTTACAACGTAAGAAGCAAAGTAAATGACTTCTTCTAAAGCACGAGGTGACATATCCAGCACAAGACCCATACGGCTTGGAATACCTTTGAAATACCAAATGTGGGAAACTGGGGCAGCCAGTTCAATGTGCCCCATTCTCTCACGACGGACTTTAGCCCGTGTTACTTCGACTCCGCAGCGGTCACAAACTACGCCTTTATAACGAACTCGCTTGTACTTCCCGCAATGACATTCCCAGTCCTTAGTAGGTCCGAAAATGCGTTCGCAGAATAGACCGTCCTTTTCAGGTTTTAACGTACGATAGTTTATCGTTTCAGGCTTTTTCACTTCACCAAAAGACCATGAACGGATTTTATCTGGTGAAGCAAGACCGATGTTCATATACTCAAAATTGTTCACATCTAGCAAGGGGCCTACCTCCCTTTTTATCTTCGGATTAACCGATGTCACTTGCCTTTATAACTAGAGATTATTCTTTTGTTACTACATCGCGTTCAACGTCTGCAGATGCTGTTTCTTCCGGCTCTTCATCACCTGATAATGCCAGGCCGTCAGCTTGTTTCGCATCTTCTTCGTCTTCTAAATCTCTCATTTCTATTTCTTCTTCATCACCAGAAAGGATTTTGACATCCATACCTAAGCTTTGAAGTTCTTTGATTAATACTTTGAATGATTCCGGAACACCTGGTTCAGGAACATTGTCGCCTTTAACGATGGCTTCGTATGTTTTCACACGTCCAACCACGTCATCAGACTTAACAGTCAGAATTTCTTGAAGAGTATAAGCCGCACCGTAAGCTTCAAGTGCCCAAACCTCCATCTCACCAAAACGCTGTCCGCCAAATTGCGCTTTACCGCCAAGAGGCTGCTGCGTAACAAGTGAGTAAGGGCCTGTAGAGCGTGCATGAAGTTTATCGTCAACCATGTGAGCTAGTTTGATCATGTACATGATACCGACAGATACACGGTTATCAAACGGCTCTCCAGTACGTCCGTCGTAAAGCACTGTTTTGGCGTCACGAGACATGCCGGCTTCTTCAAGTGTTTCCCAGACATCCTCTTCTCGCGCTCCGTCAAATACAGGAGATGCAATGTGAATGCCAAGGTAACGAGCGGCCATACCCATGTGAAGTTCCAATACCTGCCCGATGTTCATACGTGATGGTACGCCCAGCGGGTTAAGCATGATATCAATTGGTGTGCCGTCAGGAAGGTAAGGCATATCTTCTTCAGGAAGAATCTTAGAGATAACACCTTTGTTACCGTGACGACCGGCCATTTTATCCCCTTCAGAAATCTTACGTTTCTGAACGATATATACGCGTACTAACTGGTTAACACCTGGAGGAAGTTCGTCTCCGTCTTCACGGTTGAAGACTTTAACGTCATGGATAATTCCGCCGCCGCCATGAGGCACACGAAGAGAAGTATCACGAACCTCGCGGGCTTTCTCGCCAAAGATGGCGTGAAGAAGGCGTTCTTCTGCAGTCAGTTCAGTTACGCCTTTAGGCGTTACTTTACCAACAAGAAGATCTCCGTCTTTTACTTCTGCCCCAATACGGATGATTCCGCGGTCATCAAGATTGCGAAGCGCATCTTCACCGACGTTTGGAATATCGCGAGTGATTTCTTCAGGTCCAAGCTTCGTATCACGTGCTTCTGATTCGTATTCTTCAATGTGGATAGATGTATAAACATCATCCTTCACTAGGCGTTCACTCATGATGATGGCATCCTCATAGTTGTAGCCATCCCATGTCATGAAGCCGACCATTACGTTACGGCCAAGTGCAAGTTCACCAAGCTCCATAGAAGGACCGTCAGCAAGGATTTCTCCTTTTACCACTTCATCGCCGACACTTACGATCGGACGCTGGTTGTAGCACGTACCTTGGTTAGAGCGGACAAATTTCAGCAGGCTGTATTTATCCAGGTTTCCTTTTACTTTTTGACCGTCTACTTCTTCATAACGGCGAACCCAAACGTTTTTCGCTTCTACGCGTTCAACGATACCAGGGTGTTTACAAATAACAGCGGCACCAGAGTCTTTTCCTGATACGTATTCCATACCAGTTCCAACAAATGGCGCTTCCGGCTGCATCAAAGGCACAGCCTGACGCTGCATGTTCGCTCCCATGAGGGCACGGTTGGAGTCATCGTTTTCTAAGAACGGGATACATGCTGTCGCAGCAGATACAACCTGCTTAGGCGATACATCCATGTAGTCTACACGATTTCTGGAAACAACGGTGTTCTCCCCGCGGAAACGAGCTACGATGCTGTCATCAATAAAGGCGCCTTCGTCATCAAGACGAGCATTCGCTTGAGCGACAACATAGTTATCCTCTTCATCAGCAGTTAAGTAATCGATTCTGCCCGTTACCTTCCCTGTTTCAGGGTCAACGCGGCGATATGGCGTTTCAATAAAGCCAAAACGGTTTACTTTTGCATAAGATGATAGTGAGTTGATCAAACCGATGTTCGGGCCCTCAGGCGTTTCAATCGGACACATACGGCCATAGTGGGAGTAGTGAACGTCACGCACTTCCATTCCGGCACGCTCACGTGTCAATCCGCCCGGTCCTAATGCTGACAGACGACGCTTGTGCGTTAATTCAGCAAGCGGGTTCGTCTGATCCATGAATTGAGAAAGCTGTGAGCTTCCAAAGAACTCTTTAATGGACGCAATAACAGGACGAATATTGATCAGCTGCTGAGGCGTAATTGTATTCGTATCTTGAATTGACATTCTCTCACGAACCACACGCTCCATACGGCTTAAACCGATACGGAATTGGTTCTGAAGAAGCTCGCCTACAGAACGTAAACGGCGGTTTCCAAGATGATCGATATCATCTGTGTCGCCTACTCCGTGCAGCAAGTTGAAGAAGTAGCTGATTGAAGAAATAATATCAGCAGGCGTGATGTTTTTAATCTCTTCTTCGATGTAAGCATTGCCGATTACATTAATAACCTGTTCTCCTTCTTGATCAGTCGGAGCAAAGATTTTAATTGATTGAAGAGTCACTTCATCTTCAACAACGCCGCCATTCGGATACAGCTTTCTAAAACCGATTCCGTTTTCTAAGTATGGCAGTACTTTATCAAGTGTTCTTCTATCAAGAATCTGGCCTTTTTCAGCAAGGATTTCTCCTGTTTCAGGATCAACAAGCGTTTCAGCAAGTCTCTGATTGAAGAGGCGATTCTTAATATGAAGTTTTTTATTAATTTTATAGCGTCCTACATTGGCAAGATCGTATCGTTTCGGATCAAAGAAACGAGAATCAAGCAAGCTTTTCGCATTTTCTACTGTAGGCGGCTCTCCAGGACGGAGACGCTCGTAAATTTCCAGCAACGCTTTGTCGCTGTTTTCTGTGTTATCTTTATCAAGCGTATTTCGCAGGTATTCGTTTTCTCCTATGAGATCAAGAATCTCTTGATCGGAGCCGAAGCCGAGAGCACGCAAAAGAACCGTAACCGGCAACTTACGTGTGCGATCAATGCGGACATAAACAACATCTTTCGCATCAGTTTCGTATTCTAACCATGCGCCACGGTTTGGAATGACAGTTGCGGTAAAACCTTTTTTACCGTTTTTGTCTACTTTACCACTGAAATATACACTTGGAGACCGAACAAGCTGGGAAACGATAACGCGTTCCGCACCGTTAATGATAAAAGTACCTGTATCTGTCATAATAGGGAAATCACCCATGAAGACATCTTGGTCTTTTACCTCTCCAGTTTCTTTGTTAATTAAACGAACCTTCACTCTTAGCGGAGCTGAGTAAGTCACATCACGTTCTTTTGATTCCTCTACAGGATATTTAGGCTCACCTAAACTATAATCAATGAACTCAAGAGAGAGGTTACCAGTGAAATCCTCAATTGGTGATATGTCTTGAAACATCTCTCTAAGACCCTCATCAAGAAACCACTGATAAGAAGAGGTTTGAATTTCAATGAGATTTGGTAATTCTAACACTTCGCTAATGCGAGCATAGCTTCTGCGCTGGCGGTGTCGTCCATACTGAACTAGTTGACCTGTCAACTGATTCACCCCTCAAATCATGCGTATTATATGTGTAATAAGCATTTCTTCCAAAGAAAGAAAATACTTTTACAAGACAAAAGAAAAAAGGGTTTCTAATTAAGAAAACCACATCCAAAAACAAATACCGATTTTATTAGCATTTCCATACTTGTATAATTTATACATAGATATTGACAATTCATCATATCAAGCAAAATATATACATTGGCATTTTACAATATTAACATAGTTAAAATACCGAGTCAAACTTTTTTTGCTTTTATGATATAATAGCCTTTCTTTTTTTGAACGACGGAAACTTCATCGAACAGTTCCTCGAGCTTTTCAATGGCAGAAGGCGCGCCTTGCTTTTTCTGTATGACGATCCACAATTCACCTGAAGCTTTTAAGTGTTCAGCGCTTTTCTCAAAGATAGCATGGACAACTTTTTTTCCGGCTCGGATTGGGGGATTTGTAAGAATAGAAGCAAATGTTTGAGCAGAATCAACGTTTGAAAACAAATCGCTTTGATAAATCTTAACGTTTGTTATTCCGTTCTGTTCCGCATTTTCATTTGATAGTTCTACGGCTCTCTCATTAACGTCAATCATGTGGATAGTCCGGTCTTTAAAGTCGCTGGCGAGCGATAAACCAATCGGGCCGTACCCGCAGCCTACATCCAAAAAGCTGCCCTCAACCTCAGGCTCTTCAAAAGAATCAATCAGCAGGCGGGAGCCGAAATCAACTTCTTTTTTAGAAAAAACCCCGCTGTCGCTGGTAAACGTGAAATCTTTATTCCGAAGCCTAAAAGACCAGGTTTGCTTGTTGCTTTTTACTGAAGGTTTTTCTGAATAATAGTGCTCACTCATTATTAGAACCTCCTTTTTTCATAGCTTAAAGAATGGCAAAGAAAAAGCTCGCCTCATAAAAGCGAGCTTCCCCTACAGGTAAGTGAAGATTACTTAACTTCTACAGAAGCGCCAACTTCTTCAAGTTTAGCTTTAAGCTCTTCAGCTTCTTCTTTAGCAATACCTTCTTTAAGTGGTTTTGGAGTGTTGTCAACAAGTTCTTTAGCTTCTTTCAAGCCAAGACCAGTGATTTCACGTACAACTTTGATAACTTTGATTTTTTGAGATCCTGCACCAGCAAGGATAAGATCGAATTCGCTTTGCTCTTCAGCAGCTCCGCCTGCAGCAGCTCCGCCAGCTACAGCTACAGGAGCAGCAGCAGTTACGCCAAATTCTTCTTCGATTGCTTTTACTAGGTCGTTCAATTCAAGTACAGTTGCTTCTTTAACGGAAGCAATGATTTCTTCGATATTTAAAGCCATTTGTAATTCCTCCATTTTGTTTTAATTTATGAAAAACTGATTAGATTAAGCGCCTTGTTCTTCCTTTTGTTCTGCCACAGCTTTTGCAGCAAGAGCAAGGTTGCGAACTGGAGCTTGAAGTACGCTAAGCAACATAGAAAGCAAGCCTTCGCGTGATGGAAGTTCAGCAAGAGCTTTCACTTCTTCAACAGTAGAAACTTTACCTTCGATAACGCCAGCTTTGATTTCAAGAGCTTCGTGATTTTTAGCGAAGTCATTAAGAACTTTAGCCGGAGCGACAACATCTTCAGTGCTGAATGCGATCGCGTTCGGTCCAGTTAAGAAATCATTCAAACCATTAAGCTCAGCTTGTTCAACCGCACGGCGAGTCATCGTATTTTTGTAAACTTTGAACTCAACGTTAGCTTCGCGAAGCTGTTTACGAAGTTCAGTTACTTCAGAAACGTTAAGTCCGCGATAGTCAACGATGATCGTTGATTTACTTTCTTTCAGTTTAGAAGCAATTTCTTCAACAACAACTTTTTTTGTTTCAATTGCGCTGCTCATGGTTACACCTCCTGTAGATTCTTGTGTAACACTTATACCGTTAGGTGATCACGACTGAGACGACGGATTCCATATAAAAAGCCTCCATGAGACATGGAGGCTGTATATACAAGCATACGTAACGTAATAGCTGTGATAATATACACCTCGGTAGGATAATTAAGCGGTTAGGCCCCTACTGTCTACGGTATAAATGATATTCTATTTTACAACATTTTGAATAATATCAGAATGTTGATGTCATGTCAATATTATTTTACGTTAAAAGTTGAAGAGTCTACTTTGACACCAGGTCCCATAGTAGAAGTTACAGCAACGTTTTTCACGTAAACGCCTTTAGCTGCAGCAGGTTTAGCTTTAAGGATTGTATCGTACATTGTTGTGAAGTTCTCAACAAGTTTTTCATCCTCGAAAGAAACTTTACCGATAGGAACATGAATGTTTCCAGCTTTATCAACACGGTATTCAACTTTACCAGCTTTGATTTCGCCGATCGCTTTTTCAACTTCGAAAGTAACTGTACCAGTTTTAGGGTTTGGCATTAAACCTTTTGGTCCAAGTACACGACCGATTTTACCAACTTCACCCATCATGTCAGGTGTAGCTACGATAACATCGAAATCGAACCAGCCTTGTTGAATTTTGTTGATGTAGTCAGTGTCGCCTACGAAATCTGCACCAGCAGCTTCAGCTTCTTTCGCTTTTTCGCCTTTTGCGAAAACGAGAACGCGCTGAGTTTTACCAGTTCCGTTTGGAAGCACAACTGCTCCACGGATTTGCTGGTCGTTTTTACGAGGGTCAACCCCTAAACGGAAAGCCACTTCAACTGTAGCGTCGAATTTAGCTGTGTTTGTTTTTTTAACGAGAGCTACTGCTTCAGAGACGTCGTAAGCTTTAGAACGGTCTACAAGCTTAGCAGCTTCAACGTACTTTTTACCTTTTTTAGCCATTTTAAAATTTCCTCCTTATGTGGTTATAGCGGAATAACCTCCCACGAATAAGGGTTGCGAACTTGTTAAAACTCGCAACCCGACAAGAAACAAATTAATCCTCGATTACAATACCCATACTGCGGGCAGTACCTTCAACCATGCGCATTGCCGCTTCAACGTCTGCTGCGTTTAAGTCAGGCATTTTCGTTTCAGCGATTTCGCGTACTTTATCGCGCTTAACGGTTGCCACTTTATTACGGTTTGGTTCACCAGAACCAGACTCAATTCCAGCTGCTTTTTTAAGCAATACTGCAGCAGGTGGAGTTTTTGTAATAAATGTAAATGAACGGTCTTCGTAAACCGAAATTTCAACAGGAATGATTAAACCAGCTTGGTCAGCTGTACGAGCGTTAAACTCCTTACAGAATCCCATGATGTTAACACCGGCTTGACCAAGTGCAGGTCCAACTGGTGGTGCTGGGTTAGCTTTTCCAGCAGGAATTTGCAATTTTACAACTTTAACTACTTTTTTAGCCACGAGACACACCTCCTTAAGTCCGTGATGTGGTAATAGGGTAAACCCTCCCACTCAAGGTTTCATTCTTTATATGAATGACGAAATATCATGCTAGTTGCCTTGGATAAGTCCAAGACGTACCTTTGCTATATTATCATTTATATATAGCAATTTCAAGTTTTTTCACATTACAATTTATCGATTTGGGTAAATTCCAGCTCAACCGGCGTTTCACGGCCGAACATATTAACGAAAACTTTGACCTTGCTTTTATCATAATCAATCTCTTCAATTGATCCTGTAAAGTTAGCAAAAGGTCCGTCTATTACTTTCACTGTCTCTTTCAGTTCAAAGTCAATATCAGTTTTGCGTTCATCCATGCCCATTCTCTTCAGAATGGTTTCTGCTTCGCCCGGAAGAAGCGGCGTCGGTTTTGAACCTGACCCGGCAGATCCTACGAATCCAGTAACGCCCGGCGTGTTGCGGACAACATACCAAGAGTCGTCTGTCATTACAATTTCAACAAGCACATAACCAGGGAATACTTTCTTTTTCACGACTTTTTTCTTGCCGTTTTTGATATCTGTTTCTTCTTCTTCGGGTACGACTACACGGAAAATTTTATCCTGCATCCCCATTGATTCAACACGTTTTTCCAAGTTGGCTTTTACTTTATTCTCATAACCAGAGTACGTGTGAACAACATACCAATTCTTTTCCATTCTATTCAGGACTGTCCAGTCCTTCCCTCCCCGCATTTGGTTTTAGTGAATTACCATAACGCTTCAAAAAATAGGCGGCAAGCCTATGATAACTATCATTTTAAGCCACAATAAAAAACCCGCTGAACGGGTTTTGGCAAGTAATATTATGATCTATTATAGCACGTATTGCTGATCATTATTCAACTATTAAACGAATTAATTGAGAAATTCCTGTGTCAAGGAGGGCAAAAAAGATAACAAAAAAGATAACTGTTGAAATTACCGTAATGGTATAACGCGTTAACTCTTTTCCTTTAGGCCAGCTTACCTTTTTCATTTCTTTCCCAACATCTTTAAAGAATTTCATAATACGCATGTAAAAGACCTCCACAATTTAAAAGCGCAAAAACTATTTTGTTTCAAGATGAGCTGTATGTGAATTGCAAGTACTGCAGTATTTCTTTACTTCTAATCGCTCAGCCGCTGATGCAGAGCTCTTCATTGTCGTATAATTACGGTTTCCGCATGTCTTGCATGCTAACGTAATCTTTTTTCTCATGTCATTACACCTTTTTCTAAATAGACATTAGTTCTTATCTTTAGTAACATATCATAGTCAGAAAAATACTGTCAATATAGCATAAATTCCTATTACAAACTGATTTCGCGAATTTCCAAGTACTTCTCCAGCTTGCGTTTCACACGCTGAAGGGCATTGTCGATCGATTTCACATGTCGGTTCAGTTCATCAGAAATCTCTTGGTAACTTCTCCCGTCGAGATATAAGACGAGTACTTTTCTCTCTAAATCACTTAATAGTTCACCCATTTTCATTTCAATATCATCAAATTCTTCCTGATTAATGATCATTTCCTCAGGATTTAAGGTTTTCGCTCCTGAAATGACATCCAGCAGCGTTCGGTCTGATTCTTCATCAAAAATCGGTTTATCTAATGAGACGTAGGAATTCAAAGGAATGTGTTTCTGGCGAGTAGCTGTCTTTATTGCGGTAATAATTTGGCGGGTAATACATAATTCTGCGAAAGCTTTGAATGAGGTAAGCTTGTCCTCTTTGAAGTCACGAATAGACTTATAGAGGCCTATCATGCCTTCCTGAACAATATCCTCTCTGTCCGCCCCTATTAAGAAATAGGATCTTGCTTTTGCCCGAACAAAGTTTCGGTACTTCGTAATCAAGTAATCTAACGCATCACTGTCCCCAACATGAACCTTTTCAATGACCTGCTCGTCCTCCAACTGGCAAAACTGCTCTTTGTTGAATTTTCCCTTGTTGTTCTGTAGATTCACTCCGATCCCCCCGGCGCACGTAGATAGAAATATTATACAGTATTGGGCAAAAAAGCGTCAACTTAATCTAAGTCTCCCCGCCTCCACTTTTCAAACGTTTTCAAAACCTCTTCCGATAAAGCAATTTTACCCGCCGGCTTTTCGGAAGTGATTTTTCTTACCCGTCTCTCTATTCGCCTTTCAATCGTTTCTACCTCTCTCAAAAGCTCCCGGGCCGATTTCCGCAATGCCCCCTGTCCGAAAATCGCCCACTGCTCAGTATAGTCAGAGGTCGCAACGTGAATTTGAGTCGCAATATTATTCAAAGCCTGAGCGAGCTTTTCTATCCGCTCATCAGCCGTCTCATTTTCTTTTGTAAAAATCACTTCAACTCTATGGTTGGTCTGTTTTTTCTCAAGCCCTTTTACGAGATGCGCGTCAAAAACAACAATAACCCTGTTTCCTGTATACGATTGATATTCCGCCATTTTCTGAATCAGTACGTCTCTCGCCTCTTCAAAACTGTTCGCTTTTAAATCCTTCAGCTGCGGCCAGGCTCCAATCATGTTGTACCCGTCTACTAACAGGATATCCATGGGTCTTTATTCTCCCAGAGGGTTTCGTTTCCGGTAGACTTCATACATCAAAAGACCAGCCGCGACAGATGCATTTAGTGAAGTTACCTTTCCGGCCATCGGGAGTTTAATGAGAAAATCGCACTTTTCCTTCACAAGGCGGCCCATCCCTTTTCCTTCACTTCCGATGACTAGAGCCAAAGGCATATTGCCGTCCATATTGCGGTAATCCTCACGCGCGGACGCATCCGTTCCGACAACCCAGATTCCCCGCTCTTTCATCTCTTCTAACGTCCGTGCCAAATTGGTGACTCTTGCTACAGGAATGTGCTCAATTGCTCCTGTTGAAGCTTTTGCCACTGTTGTTGTCAGCCCGACAGCTCTCCGTTTTGGAATGACGATGCCATGAGCGCCGACCGCATCTGCTGTCCTCATAATGGAACCAAGATTATGAGGGTCTTCAAGCTCGTCCAGAATGAGGAAGAAAGGCTGTTCATTTTTTTCTTCGGCTGCTTTATATAAATCGTCTAGTTCTGCATATTCATACGCTGCAACCTGTGCCACTACGCCCTGATGCTGTCCTGTCACCATTTGATCGAGTTTTTTTCTCGGGACGTATTGAATCGTGATTCCCTGCTTCTTGGCAAGCTCAATCACTTGCTGTGCTTGTCCCTTTACGGTGTTTTCCGCCATCCAC
The DNA here is from genome assembly GCF_037027505.1 of Bacillus sp. 204(2023). Classification (NCBI taxonomy): domain Bacteria; kingdom Bacillati; phylum Bacillota; class Bacilli; order Caryophanales; family Bacillaceae; genus Bacillus; species Bacillus sp. 204(2023). The sequence goes on from NZ_JAXCHE010000014.1 coordinate 45,586, forward strand.
AGCTTATACAGCTTCCGATCAGATTTTAACGTCTCGATCACTGCATTTTTCCCTATGACGTAATCATGTTGCTGACTCATTTGTTTTCCTCCCTGACGTCCCGAATTGTATAGCTTCGGCTACGAGCTGACTAAGTCGTTCCTCTTTTTTCTCTAGAAAAAGGTAGCCCAGAAGCGCTTCAAATGCTGTACTGTAGCGGTACGTCTGAACATCTGTATTTTTAGGTGTTGTCCCTGACTTGGCATTTCTGCCTCTTTTCAGCACCGCTTCCTCTTCTTCCGTAAAAAATGATTGATTCTGCAGAAAAAATAGGATCTCAGCCTGTGACTTTGCTGAAACAATCCGGCTTGATTTCTTATGAAGATCATTTGGTTTGGTAAAGCCCTGCTTAAGCAGGTGATGCCTGACATACACTTCAAAAATGGCATCACCTATATAAGCAAGCGCAAGACCGTTAAGCTGCTTAGAATCTTTTATCGTATCAAATTCAAGCATCTGTTATTCTCCCCGTTTCCAGCGAGTGCCTTGAGCCGTATCTTCAAGAATGATATTCATGCTTTTCAGCTGGTCACGGATCTGGTCTGACAATGCAAAATCGCGATTCCGGCGCGCTTCATTTCGCTTTTCGATTAAGTCTTCAATCTCTTGATCGAGAAGTTCCTGCTCACCCAACGAAAAACCGAGGACAGAAACAATGCGGTCAAACATCTCAATAAACGCCGTAATCACATGATCAGCCGTATGATCTTTCTGAAGATAATAATTGGCGTGTTTCGCTAAGTCAAACAAGACTGAAATGGCATTCGCCGTATTAAAATCATCGTCCATCGCTTCTTCGAATGCTTTGCGGTGTTCTTCAACTTTTTCAAGCCATTGATCGTCATCTTCGGTTAAATTCGTACTGCTGTTCAGACGGTGCTGAAGATTGCTGTACGCTGTTTTTAAACGGTTAAATGCGCTTTTCGTATTTTCCAGAAGCTCTTCTGAATAGTTAATCGGATGGCGATAATGAACAGATAGCATAAAGAATCTCAAAAGCTGCGGATCATGCTGTTTAATGATGTCATGGACAAGCACAAAGTTGCCTAGTGATTTTGACATTTTTTCATTATCAATATTGATATAACCATTATGAAGCCAGTACTTCGCAAACGTTTTGCCTGTCAGCGCCTCAGATTGCGCAATTTCGTTTTCATGGTGAGGGAATGTTAAATCCTGTCCGCCCGCATGGATATCAATCTGGTCACCCAGATACTTTTTCACCATTGCTGAGCATTCAATATGCCAGCCCGGACGTCCTTTTCCCCAAGGACTATCCCAAGAGATTTCCCCTTCTTTTGCCGCTTTCCACAGTGCGAAATCAAGAGCATCTTCTTTTTTCTCGCCGACTCGGATGCGTGCACCTGATCTTAGCTCATCGATTGATTGCTGAGAAAGCTTTCCGTATCCTTCAAACGCTCTTGTTTTGAAATAAACGTCACCTTCTGATTCATAAGCGTAGCCCTTTTTCACGAGCTGATCTACGAATTCGATAATGGCATCCATGTTTTCCATCACTCGCGGATGAAGGTCGGCTTTTCGGCAGCCGAGCGCACCTACGTCTTCAAAGTATGCTTTAATAAAACGCTCTGAAATGGTGGGTACATCCTCACCGAGTTCATTTGCCGCTTTAATTAATTTATCGTCTACGTCTGTGAAGTTAGAGACATACTGCACATCATAGCCTTTATACTCTAAATAGTTTCGAACCGTATCGTAAACGATTGCCGGACGCGCGTTCCCGATATGAATGTAATTGTAAACCGTGGGTCCGCATACATACATTTTCACTTTTCCCTCTTCAAGAGGAACGAATGTTTCCTTCTGTCTAGTCAATGTATTATAAAGTGTGATTGTCATTTTTGATTGATCCTTTCTTTTCTGTCTTCAAGTTCTGCCTTCAGCTCTAAAATCTGCTGTTCCAAAGACTTAAAGCGGTCAGCAACTGGATCGGGCAAATCCTGATGGTTTAAATCGCGTCTTACTTTCTTGCCATTTTGTACAACGACCCGTCCAGGGATACCGACAACTGTTGAAAAATCAGGAACATCATGCAGCACTACTGAACCAGCGCCAATCTTTGAGCCTTCACCGACCGTAATAGAACCGAGCACTTTAGCACCTGTGGCTATCAATGCGTCATCTTTAATCGTTGGGTGCCTTTTTCCCTTTTCTTTCCCCGTTCCCCCGAGGGTAACCCCCTGAAAAACGGTTACGTTATTGCCGATTTCACATGTCTCCCCAATGACAACCCCCATGCCGTGGTCTATGAAAAATCTTCTCCCGATTGTAGCGCCGGGGTGGATTTCTATCCCGGTAAAAAATCGGCTTACTTGAGATATAAGGCGTGCAAGGAAATAAAATTTTCGTTTATATAAAGCATGTGCAATCCGATGCGCCCATATAGCATGTAAACCGGAATAAGTTAAAATCACTTCAAAATAGCTTCTTGCTGCGGGATCTTGATCGAACACAGTATCAATGTCTTCTTTGAGCATTCTAAAAAACACATGCTTCCCCCCGTTTCTCTATCTGATTTCCTCTACCCAATAAAAAAAGCGTCTCTGCATGTAAACATGACAGAGACGCTTTAACCGCGCGGTTCCACTCTGTTTGAAAAGCAGACTTCTGCTCTCCCAACTTCAGCCTGTAACGGCGGCGGCCGCCTTTGAATACTGATTTCAAAAAACGTTCTTCAAAGGTCTTAAGGGCGCACTTCTAAAACCCGGCTCATGGATCTCTCTCAGCCAATGGAGATCCTTTCTGTAATGGCCTTAAGCTTTATACTCTTCCCTGTCAACAATCATTTATTTAGATATTTTTTAAACGCTGAATTGCAGTCTCTTTACCGATCAATTCAATTGATTGCGGCAGTTCCGGGCCGTGAGTTTGCCCTGTTACAGCAACACGAATCGGCATAAACAGTTTTTTCCCTTTATGGCCAGTTTCTTTCTGCACTGCTTTGATCGATGCTTTGATGTTATCCGGAGTGAACTCCTCAAGCTCTTCAAGCTTCGCTGCGAATGTGCTGAGCACTTCAGGAACCTGTTCTTCTTCCAGAACAGCTTTCGCTTCTTGATTATACTCGATCTCATTCGTAAAGAACAAATCAGTCAGCTCAACAATTTCCGCACCGTAGCTTAATTGCTCATGATACAGGGAAATCAGTTTACGAACCCATTCTTGTTCTTCAGCAGAAAGCTCAGTGCCAACTTTGCCGGCTTTTTGCAAATGCGGAAGCGTCAATTCAACAACCTGATCAAGATCCAGCTTCTTCACATATTGGTTGTTAACCCATTTTAGCTTATGCATATCAAACAAAGCTGGTGATTTAGATAAACGATTTACATCAAAAATTTCAATAAACTGCTCTTTTGTGAAAAGCTCTTCTTCTCCAACCGGTGACCAGCCTAACAGGCCGATAAAGTTGAACAGTGCTTCTGGCAGGTAGCCAAGCTCTTTGTACTGCTCGATGAATTGAATAATGGATTCATCACGTTTACTGAGCTTTTTACGGCTTTCGTTTACGATCAGCGTCATGTGTCCGAACTGAGGAATATCCCATCCGAATGCTTGATAAATCATAATCTGTTTCGGTGTGTTAGAAATATGATCCTCACCGCGCAGCACGTGTGTCATTTTCATTAAGTAATCATCAATCGCTACCGCGAAGTTGTAAGTCGGCGTTCCGTCCTTTTTCACAATAACAAAGTCGCCGATGCCATCTGATTCAAAAGAAATTTCGCCTTTTACGATATCATTGAAGGCGATGATTTTTCCTTCCGGCACGCGGAAACGAATACTCGGTTTTCTGCCTTCAGCGATAAATTTCTCCTGTTCTTCCTGAGTCAGGTCTCTGTGTTTTCCGGAATAACGAGGCATTTCTCCGCGGGCAATCTGTTCTTCACGCTCTTTTTCAAGCTCTTCTTCCGTACAGTAACATTTATAAGCAAGCCCTTTTTCAAGAAGCTCTTCATAGTACACTTTATAGATATCGTTACGCTCTGACTGACGGTATGGGCCGTACTCTCCTCCGACATCCACACTCTCATCCCAGTCAATACCTAGCCACTTCAGATAATTCAGCTGGCTTTGTTCTCCGCCCTCAATATTGCGCTTTTTATCTGTATCCTCAACTCGAATGATAAACTTACCGCCTTGATTGCGGGCAAATAAATAATTAAAAAGCGCCGTTCTGGCATTTCCAATATGCAAATGTCCGGTTGGACTCGGTGCATAACGGACGCGTACTTCGTTTCCCATTTTCAAATACTTCCTTTCATGTCATGTATGGCCTCAGGCAAAAATGTATGAATCTATTCTACCACCAAATAGACCCGGCATCAAAACAAGTTAGCCTTTTTGTATCAGTACTGTCGCCTGAGCCGCTATTCCTTCCGCCCGGCCTGTAAATCCAAGCTTTTCTGTCGTTGTTGCTTTTACATTTACTTGAGAAACATCTGCCTCAAGGCCTTCAGCAATTCTTTTTCTCATATCTTCTATGTACGGCAGCATCTTCGGCTTTTGCGCTATGATGGTGCAATCAATGTTCCCAAGGACATACCCTTTCTGTTTCACGATTCCCCAGACATGCTGAAGTAATTTGAAAGAATCTGCGTCCTTGAACTCGGGATCTGTGTCAGGAAAATGCTTGCCGATGTCTCCTTCACCCACAGCTCCCAGGCAGGCGTCAGCGACAGTATGCAGCAATACGTCTGCATCAGAATGGCCAAGCAGCCCTTTTTCGTACGGGATTTCAATTCCGCCAATAATGAGAGGACGGCCCTCCACTAATTGATGCACATCAAATCCTTGTCCAATTCTAAACATGTTTATTCCCACTTTCTGATTCCATGATAGCTTCAGCTGACGTCAAATCGTCTGGCGTCGTCAGCTTAATATTTGTATAGCTGCCTTCTACAACACGGACCGAACCGCCCTCCATCTGTTCAACGAGGCTGGCGTCATCCGTCCCTAAAAATCCCTTGCGCTCGGCCTCAGCGTGAGCCTTCATCAATAAAGAAAGACGAAAAGCTTGTGGCGTTTGGACAGCCCACAAGCTTGAACGTTCAATCGTCTCACTGACTTGTAAATCTTGAACGCGTTTAATCGTATCTTTTACCGGAACAGCAAGGATGGCCGCTCCTGTCTGTTCCGCCTCTGCGATCAGTTCGTCAATTTGTTCATGTTTTATAAATGGGCGGGCACCGTCATGTACAAGGACAATCTTTTCCTGCTTTACGGCTTTCAGCCCCTTATACACACTGTGCTGACGCTCTTCTCCGCCTGCAACAAGCTCAATTGAAGTTTGAAACGGGTAATCGGACAGCAATTGCTGAAAGTGCTCCCGCTCCTGCTCGTTAATCACCAAAATGATTTTATCGCACTGCCGGTGGCTGTCAAACACTCTTAACGTGTGTATGATCACCGGGTCTCCTTTCAGATCAATGAACAGTTTATTTCTCCCTGCCTTCATCCGCTTTCCCTGTCCGGCTGCAGGAATCACCACATCATAACTCATTGTTTCTTCTCCCTTTAGAGCGCCTTCTCCAACAGCTTAGGCTTCGCAAAAATCATTCGTCCCGCTGCTGTCTGCAGCACACTTGTGACGAGTACATCAATATGCTTGCCGATATAATTGCGTCCTTCTTCAACGACAATCATCGTACCGTCATCCAAGTAGGCAACTCCCTGATTATGCTCTTTCCCGTCCTTAATGACCTGAACATTCATTTCCTCGCCAGGAAGCACAACAGGCTTGACCGCATTGGCAAGGTCATTAATGTTTAATACTGCTACCTTTTGAAGCTCGCACACTTTATTTAAATTAAAATCATTCGTCACAACGACCCCGGATGTCAGCTTAGCAAGTTTGACGAGCTTGCTGTCAACCTCCTGAATATCTTCAAAGTCGCCTTCGTAAATTTCAACTTCAATGTCTAATTCTTTCTGAATGCGGTTCAGGATATCAAGACCGCGGCGTCCTCTGTTTCGTTTTAAAACATCTGAAGAGTCTGCAATATGCTGCAATTCCTCAAGGACAAACTGCGGAATCACGATAACTCCCTCTAAAAAACCAGTCTGGCAAATATCTGCTATTCTCCCATCAATAATAACACTAGTGTCCAAAATTTTCAGCTTCTTGTCTTGAACCTCATGTTCTTCATCAGCTGTTCCTTTTTTCTTTTGCATTCTGGCGGAAATGGAAAACAGGCTGATCAATTCATCCTTTTTCTTAAAGCCCACCTGGAAGCCGAGATAACCGAGGAAGAAAGCCAAAAATACAGGAATTATTGTGCTGAATATGCGGTAAGGTATATTGTCTAAAGGAATAACATTTACGATAAGATAAGCAATTATAAGTCCAAAAACTAAGCCAAGACTTCCAAATAACAAATCTGGAACCGGCGCTTTTAACAATGAATCCTCTATCCACTTCACCCAGTTCACAACGTATTCTGTACCCCATATACTGATGAGAAAAAAGATAATTGCTCCTATTGCCGCAGACGTATATGCGTTTGTTATTAAAGGTATGTCCTGTATATTTAACAGTACAAACAATTCAGGTATCAAAAATATACCAACAACGCCGCCAAAAATAATGAAGAACGCCTGAACTATTCGTTTTAACATACCCCCACCTCCTTTTTTAACATTTTAATTTCACAAAGTCTTATGCATCCTACGAATATCAGAATAAACAAAAACCAACATTAATATACCCGTATTCATAAGGTTTTAACCGAAATCACAGTTGTCTGTCTAAATAATGCTTCTCTTGCAGGCGTTTTAATCCTTTTTTGATTTTTTGGGCTCGTACTTCACCGATACCCTCTACTTCATCTAATTCTTCTGCACTCGCCTCAATAATCCTTGGTAGGACTCCAAATGCTTCTACAACATTTTCAACAATCGGCATCGGAAGACGCGGTATCTTATTTAACAGCCTGTATCCTCTCGGCAATACATAATCATCAAGATTAGTAGAAGCAGGGTAACCGAGAAGCTTATACACAATGGAATCATCCAGCAGATCATAACTGGACATATCCTGCAGCTCCTTCAAGAGAACAAACGGATCTTTAATCTTTTCTTTTACATAGTCCTTAATAAATAAAGCGGCCTCTTCTTCCATATCCGTAATCAATTCAATGACTTGCAGTTTGATCAGATGCCCTTCTGTCCCCAGCTCTTTGATATACATATTAATTTCGTTTTTGATTCTCAGTACCATTTCATAACGATGCATGACAGACAAGACATCACTGAAGGTAACAAGTTCCTCAAACTCTAACGCGTTCAGTGCATTAATCGTTTTATCGAGGATTGTCTTATATTTTTCAAGTGTTTGAATGGCTTGGTTCGCCTTGGTTAAAATAAATCCTATGTCTTTTAGTGTATACTTCATGTTTTCCTGATATAACGTTATGACATTTCTTCTTTCAGAAATAGCGATCACAAGACAGCCAGTTTGCTTAGCTACTCTTTCGGCAGTTCTATGCCGCATTCCTGTTTCTGATGAAGAAATTGTGGCATCCGGCATCAGCTGAGTATTCGCATAGAGGATCTTTTGACCCGAATCACTTAAAATGATCGCTCCATCCATTTTAGCCAGCTCATATAAATGCGCCGGAGAAAAAGCCGTGTTTATGTGAAAGCCGCCGTCCACCACTTCTTTTACTTTATCATTATATCCAACAACAATCAGACCGCCTGTATTTGCTCTCAAGACGTTTTCCATCCCCGCTCTGAGCGGTGTACCCGGAGCAACAAACTGCAATATAGATGACAGGTCTAACTCGTGTTTCGCCCCTTTTTTCTCTTTTTCCATCTATTATCCTCCTAATGAAGTACGAAGCGCTTCTGCAACATTTGCTACTCCGATAACCTCAATCCCTTTTGGTTTTGTCCATCCGTCCAGATTTGCCGCGGGTATGATCATGCGTTTAAAACCAAGCTTTGCCGCTTCTTTCACACGCTGTTCAATTCTTGAAACCCGCCGGACTTCTCCGGTTAATCCCACTTCTCCAATAAAACAATCTGCAGGATTTGGAGGTGTGTCTCTAAAGCTTGATGCGATACTAATCACAATCGCAAGATCAATTGCCGGTTCATCAAGCTTAACGCCGCCAGCCACTTTCAAATAAGCATCCTGATTTTGCAGCAGCAGTCCAACTCTTTTTTCTAACACAGCCATTAACAGAGAAACCCTGTTATGGTCTATTCCCGTTGCCATACGCCTTGGGTTGCCAAAGCTTGTTGGCGAGATGAGCGCCTGAATTTCAACGAGAATCGGTCTAGTGCCCTCCATAGAGGCAGTGATACTCGAGCCTGCGGAACCAGCAGAGCGTTCTTCTAAGAAAATTTCCGAAGGATTCAAAACCTCAGTGAGCCCCTCTTCCCGCATTTCAAAAATGCCCATTTCGTTTGTAGATCCGAAACGGTTTTTTACAGCCCGCAAAATACGGAAAGTATGGTGGCGTTCTCCCTCAAAATATAAAACAGTGTCAACCATATGCTCCAACAGTCTCGGACCTGCAATAGACCCTTCTTTCGTCACGTGCCCTACGATAAAAATCGGAATACCTTTTGTTTTTGCAATTTTCATCAGCTCAGCGGTACATTCTCTGACTTGTGACACACTGCCTGGAGCCGATGTAATATCGCTTTGGTAAACCGTCTGAATAGAGTCAACAACGACAAACGCTGGATTCATCTCTTGTATAGCAGACGAAATATACTCCATATCGGTTTCAGATAAAACATGTAGTGACGGATTATTAATGCCGAGACGGTCTGCTCGCAGCTTCGTTTGCTTTACAGATTCTTCTCCCGAAATATACAGGACACTGTTTGATGAGCCTGATAATTGAGCGGAAACCTGCAGTAATAGCGTTGACTTTCCGATACCAGGATCACCGCCAATTAAAACGAGGGAGCCTTTAACGACACCTCCGCCGAGTACTCTGTTAAACTCGCCAAGCTGGGTTTTGACGCGGGGTTCTTCTGATGTTTCGATTGATGTAATAGGTGAAGGTTTCTGTACAGTTTGAACAGAATGAGAAAAAGCCGCTCTCCGATTGGCCGGTGCTTTTTTAATCATTTCTTCCACCATTGTATTCCAAGCACCGCAGCCCGGACATTTCCCCATCCATTTTGGAGACTCGTAGCCGCAGGATTGGCAGATGAATTTCGATTTTGTTTTAGCCATATATAGTGTAAGACCTCTCCCTTGTTCTATTTCTTGATATGAAAGTGAGGCATACACTTACATGCTGTATGCCTCATTTCCGTCTTCTATATTAATTCGTTTTAGCAGTCGTTTTTACGACAAATTCGCCATCTTCTACATCAAGAACAATATGCTGTCCTTTATGAATATTTCCTCTGAGGAGTTCTTCAGATAAACGATCCTCGACATGTTTTTGGATCGCTCTTCTTAACGGACGGGCACCGTATTCCAGGTCAACGCCCTCTTCCGCGACTTTCGCTTTTGCTGCATCTGTCAATTCGATAGAAAGATCTTGTTCTTTCAGGCGTTTCGTTAATTGATCAGACATTAATGACACAATTTCAGTAAGATGTTTTTTCTCAAGTGAATGGAAGACAATGATTTCATCAATACGGTTGATGAACTCAGGTCTGAACGCTCGTTTCAATTCACCCATCACTTTATCTTTCATGTCTTTATGATTTTGAGTTTCATCCTGAACGTTAAAGCCGACATATTTATTGCGTTTCAGCTCACTTGCTCCGACGTTTGATGTCATGATCAGAATGGTATTGCGGAAATCGACTGTGCGTCCTTTAGAATCAGTCAATCGTCCGTCTTCAAGAACTTGCAGAAGGATATTGAAGACATCAGGGTGCGCTTTCTCGATCTCATCAAGAAGCACGACAGAGTAAGGTTTTCTTCTGACTTTCTCTGTCAATTGACCGCCTTCATCATATCCCACATATCCCGGAGGAGAACCGACAAGTCTTGAAGTTGAGTGTTTTTCCATGTATTCAGACATATCAATTCTGATCATGGATTCTTCATCGCCAAAAATGGATTCAGCGAGTGCTCGTGCAAGCTCTGTTTTACCTACACCTGTAGGGCCTAAGAAAATGAATGAGCCAATTGGGCGTTTAGGATCTTTCAATCCTGCTCTCGCACGTCTGACGGCTTTTGCAACAGCTACAACCGCTTCATCCTGGCCAATGACACGGGAATGAAGAATGTTTTCCATATTGAGAAGCTTATCAGTTTCAGTTTGGGCGATTTTAGATACAGGCACACCGGTCCAGCTGGATACAACCATCGCAATATCATCTACAGTAACCTCTGAGTTTTCCTGCCCTTGCTTCTCTTTCCATGATTTCTTCGTATCCTCTACTTGCTCGCGTAGGCGTTGTTCTGTATCACGCAAGGAAGCAGCTTTTTCAAACTCTTGGCTTTGCACTGCTGCATCCTTCTCTTTACGAACCTCATCAAGCTTCTGCTCAAGCTCTTTTAAGTTAGGAGGTGTTGTAAATGAGCGCAGTCTCACCTTTGAACCTGCTTCATCGATCAAGTCAATTGCTTTATCCGGAAGGAAGCGGTCAGAAATATATCTGTCAGAAAGCTTAACCGCAGCTTCAATGGCATCATCAGTGATAGAAACGCGGTGGTGGGCTTCGTATCTGTCACGCAGACCTTGTAAAATTTGAATACTTTCATCTACAGATGGCTGATCAACCTGAATCGGCTGAAAACGGCGTTCCAGTGCTGCATCTTTTTCAATATATTTACGGTACTCATCAAGAGTCGTTGCACCAATACATTGGAGTTCGCCGCGAGCAAGTGAAGGTTTTAAAATATTAGATGCATCAATAGCACCTTCTGCTCCGCCTGCCCCGATTAATGTATGGAGCTCATCGATGAATAGAATGATATTTCCTGCCTGGCGAATTTCATCCATGACCTTCTTCAGGCGATCCTCAAATTCTCCACGGTATTTTGTGCCGGCAACAACTGTTCCCATGTCTAATGTCATCACACGTTTATCACGCAAAATTTCGGGTACTTCATTATTGATAATTTGCTGTGCCAAACCTTCTGCGATAGCCGTTTTACCTACACCTGGTTCCCCAATGAGAACAGGGTTGTTTTTCGTTCTGCGGCTTAACACTTCAATGACACGCTGGATCTCCTTGCTTCTGCCGATTACAGGGTCAAGGCTGTCTTCCTTCGCAATAGCAGTTAAGTCTCTTGCCAAGCTGTCAAGCGTAGGCGTATTCGCATTGCTGTTTGTTCCTGCCGCTGATGATCCTGTTTCATTACTTCCTAGAAGCTGGAGCACCTGCTGTCTTGCTTTATTTAAGCTGACACCGAGATTATTCAGAACTCTCGCAGCAACACCTTCTCCTTCACGAATCAGACCAAGAAGAATATGTTCTGTTCCAACATAAGAATGACCGAGTTTTCTTGCTTCATCCATTGAAAGCTCAATGACTTTTTTAGCTCTAGGAGTATAATGAATCGTTTGAGACATTTCCTGCCCGCGCCCGATCAAACTTTCTACTTCTTTCTGAATTTTATCTGAACCGAGTCCAAGCGCTTGAAGAGCTTTAGCAGCAATGCCCTCTCCTTCTCTTACCAGTCCTAATAAAATATGCTCAGTGCCAATGTTATTATGACCTAACCGAAGTGCTTCTTCCTGTGCTAGCGCCAGTACTTTTTGAGCTCGTTCTGTAAATCTTCCAAACATCATATCAATTCATCCTCCTGTCTTTTCCCATTCATTTCTAAGTGAAGCCGTTCTCTGATGAGAGCCGCTCTTCGAATGTCCCTTTCGTTCGGACGCAAAGCGCCTCCCGAGTATTGCTGTAAAAATCCTGGCTGCGTCAAAATCATAAGTTCGTTAAGTATGTTGCTTGAAAGTCCTTTTATAATGCCTAGGTCTATGCCTAACCGAACATCTGAAAGGCACTTTGCAGTTTCTTTCGATTCTATCATCCGGCAATTAGACAAGACCCCATAAGACCGATATACCCGATCCTCAAGTTCGATTTTAGAAGTTTGATAAATCGCTTCTCGGGCAGATCGTTCTTGTTCAATCAACTGAGCAGCAACACTGTTAAGATCCTCTACAATATCCTGCTCTGACTTACCGAGCGTGATCTGATTTGAAATTTGAAAGATATTCCCTACTGCTTCGCTGCCTTCCCCATAAATTCCTCTAACAACTAAGCCTAATTGATTAATTGCCGGTATAATTCGATTTATTTGCCTAGTTAAAACCAGTGCCGGCAGATGCATCATGACCGAAGCCCTTAAACCTGTACCTACGTTTGTAGGACAGCTGGTTAAGTATCCTCTTTGCTCATTGAATGCATAATCAACTTTTTCTTCAATCCAGTCGTCGACCTGGTTAGCGGCTTTCATTGCTTCTAAAAGCTGAAATCCAGGGAAAAGACACTGAATTCTAATATGGTCCTCTTCATTTAGCATGACGCTTACTTCCTCATTTTCTGAAAGCAAACAGCCGCCAAAAGGAGACTCTGTCAGATTTGGACTGATTAGATGTTTTTCAACAAGTACACGCTTCTCTAAAGGCTGTGCATCATTCATTCTAATCAAAACAAATTTGCCGATTCCGGGAATTTCTTGCTCTGAAAACTGATCTTCAAATTGCTGTATGATGGATGAGGCTTCTTCATTGGAATACCGCGTAGGGAACCGAATATGCTCAAAGTTCCTTGCTAAACGTATGCGGCTGCTGAGTACAATGTCACTTTCAGGTCCTTTCTGCTTCATCCAACTGCTTAGTGCGTCCTGAATAAAATGCTTTAGCGACATTACTCCTGTTCCTCCTCACTATCTGTACTTTTGAGTGATTGTTCTAATGAACGAATTTGATCTCTTACATGAGCTGCATTTTCAAATTCTTCTTGATGGATTAAGGATTCTAATTCCTTTTTTAGCATATCAATCTGCCGTCTGACATGAAGATTGCCGCCTATTCGTTTCGGTATCTTACCTGCATGCACAGTGTTTCCGCTGTGCACTTTACGTAGGATTGGTGTAATGTTGCTATGAAATGTTTTGTAACATTCAGAACATCCAAAACGACCAATTTTTCTGAATTGCTGAAAAGTCATTCCGCATTTCGGACAAGCAGATATTTGCTCCGAGTGACTGAACATTTGAGTTCCTGCATTTTGAAATGAAGAATCCATGTTCAGTAAACCCGAAAGTAAATTATGAATAGAGAAACCCTGATTTGCACTTATACCATATGAATCACTATTTTCTTTGGCACATTGTTCACAAATATGAACTTCTATTTTTTCTCCGTTAACAACCTTTGTAAAGTGAAAAGTGGCTGGTCTCTCGTGGCACTCTTGACAAATCAATCTTTTCACCCGCTTATTTTAATTTTAAAGAAGTCAGCATTGCCTTCATCATTCTCGCTCTTAATTCATCACGTTCAGGCAAGTCAATGTGTAAAACTGAGCGGTCCATTACGCTGACCATCATTTTTGCTTCTCTTTCTGAAATTACCTTGTCTTCTAATAGCCTTAAAATAATATCATCAGAGGCTGCTTGAGACAAATGGGTATTAATTTGAGAAATAATATTATTGATCAGGACAACTTCATTGTTCATTTTAATTTTAATGATTCTGATGTAACCGCCGCCCCCGCGTTTGCTCTCAACAATATATCCTCTTTCGCTTGTAAATCTGGTGTTGATGACATAATTTATTTGGGAAGGAACGCATTGAAATTTATCTGCAATTTCACTTCGTTTAATCTCTAAAATTTCCTTGCCATTTTGATCTAACACTCGTTTTAAATATTGTTCAATGATGTCAGAAATATTATGTCCCACTCAACCCCCTCCTTTACTGACTTTGACTATATTTGACTTTAATCTTACTATAAGCCGTTTCTCGAGAATTTTCAACTTTCTCGCTCTATCCTTTATTATTTCCATTTTCCCGGTCCACAAAACCTGATTGCTGATTTAAAATTCGGTATAAAGTTATTATATTATACAGTTAAGTGGAATTTTATGATACCAATAAACCAAAATACAAAAAACCCAGCTCAATGAGCTGGGTTTAAGCTTGCTTGGCGGCGTCCTACTCTCACAGGGGGAAACCCCCGACTACCATCGGCGCTGAAGAGCTTAACTTCCGTGTTCGGTATGGGAACGGGTGTGACCTCTTCGCTATC
>NZ_JAXCHE010000015.1:0-55311 GCF_037027505.1 Bacillus sp. 204(2023)
CACCCGTTCCCATACCGAACACGGAAGTTAAGCTCTTCAGCGCCGATGGTAGTCGGGGGTTTCCCCCTGTGAGAGTAGGACGCCGCCAAGCAAGCTTAAACCCAGCTCATTGAGCTGGGTTTTTTGTTTACTCAAGATCGAGAAAATCAAACAAATACAAACACCGAGGGCTTATATAGCCCATATACTGATTTAAAGTTTCAAAAAGATCTAAATAGTGTATACAATATCCGTTTTAAGGGGAGGCTAATTGTACGGAGGTGGAGAAGATGGACGAAACAGGTAAACTTAATCATACATGTGTGATTTGTGATCAAGAGAAGAATAGAGGCATTCATCTTTATACGAAATTCATATGCTTAGATTGTGAGAGAAAAGTAATTTCTACATCAACTTCTGATCCTGACTATGCGTTTTACGTAAAAAAACTAAAGAGCATTCATACACCGCCATTATATTCATAGACCTGAAAAGGTCTTTTTTTGTACTCTTAATAATAAAAAGAAGATGAAACTTGTTTAAGGATTGAACGTAGTAGATAATAATATTAAAACTGAGTATAGACACAGGAGTCGATTATCTCATGCAGAGATTTTTTCACTTTTTGATGTGGAGTTTAACTAGCAGTGCGACTTTTGTTTTCATTGGAATATTGAGCTTTTTCGGTTTAAACCGGTCGCTTTTTTTATCTATTGTTTATGGGCTTGCTTCTGGAGCAGCCGTATATATAGCTGGCATCTGGAATGCAAGACGGTTATTTCTTAAAAAGCATGAATTGACAGGAAGAGAGTATGCTTACATTAAGAAAAACTTAGAGGAAGCAAGGCAGAAAATGATCCGTCTTAGGAAAGCCTTGTTTCAGGCTAAAAGCATTCAAATGTTTAAGCAAAATGCAGAAATGCTAAGGATTGTGAGAAGGATTTATCTCCTCACCAAAAAAGAGCCAAAGCGGTTTTATCAGGCAGAACGATTTTTTTATCAAACTCTCGATTCGGTTGTTGAATTGACAGAGAAGTATGCTTTTCTATCATCTCACCCAAAAAAAAGCAAAGAACTGTCGATGTCGTTAAGTGAGACACGCATCACTCTTACTGAATTGACCAAGCGTTTAGAGGAAGATTTAACTCAAGCAATGGGTGATGAAATTGACGAGTTGCAGTTTGAATTAGACGCAGCAAAACATTCATTAAAGAAATAAGGGAAGAGGGTAAGAGCGATGAACCGAGACCAAAGCGACCTTCATATAGATGAATTATTGGCAGATCCTTTTGGTGGTAACATAGAGATACCAGGTTCGGAGGCTGTAAAAGCAGAGAAAGAGCAAGTACGGCTTGTTGATGTTCTTCCTGAGGAAAACAAGGAAAAAGCAATTCAGCTTGCTGGACAGATTGATCATAAAAATATGCAAAGCATTGTCTTATACGGTTCACAAGCTCAATCTAAACTGCTGAACTTTTCTCATGATATGATTAATCATGTTCAAAAGAAGGATGTCGGGGAGATTGGCGAAATACTTGGAGAGCTGATGAAAAAGCTGGAGCAAGTAAATCCTGATGATCTCCAATCTAAGAAAAAGGGTTTTTTGGCACGCATGTTTGGAAGAGTATCAAGTTCTCTTCAAGAGGTGCTGTCTAAATACCAAAAGACCAGTGTGCAGATAGACAAAATCAGCTTGAAGCTGGAGCACTCTAAAAATGCTTTAATCAGTGACAACAAGCTGTTAGAGCAGTTATATGAAAAAAATAAAGAATATTTTGCCACGCTGAATGTTTATATCGCTGCAGGAGAACTGAAGCTGGAGGAATTAAAAACAAAAACAATTCCTAAACTGAAGCAACAGGCTGAATCGAGTGATCATAACCAAATGGCAGTTCAAGAGGTGAATGATTTAATTCAATTTGCTGACCGGTTAGATAAAAGGGTGCATGATTTGCTGCTGAGCAGGCAAATTACAATCCAAAGTGCACCGCAAATCAGACTGATTCAAAATACAAACCAAGCGTTAGCTGAAAAGATTCAGTCATCCATTGTGACAGCGATTCCTCTATGGAAAAATCAAGTTGCCATTGCACTGACGCTTTTAAGGCAGCGCAATGCAGTGGATGCACAACAGAAAGTATCTGATACAACCAATGAGCTTTTGTTGAAAAATGCGGAGCTTTTAAAAACCAATACAATTGAAACTGCACGGGCAAATGAACGGGGCCTGGTTGATATAGATACCTTGAAGAAGGTGCAGGAAAGCTTAATAAGCACGCTTGAAGAAACACTGACTATACAAGAAGAAGGACGAATTAAACGCCGTCAGGCAGAAGAAGAGCTTATGATGATGGAAGGCGACCTGAAGCAAAAGCTGCTTACAATAAAGGAAAGATAGTTACCAGTAAGTCTGGCTTTAAGTTCTCTCAGAGGCACGATATAATAAGGTGTAAGAAGACACATTCAAAGGATTGTTTTCATGAACACACCTTTATATAAAGCATTAATTCAACATGCGAGAAGAAATTCTCATTCATTTCATGTTCCGGGACATCACAATGGAGATGTCTTTTTTGATGACGCTAAGTCAATATTCGATCCGCTTCTCACCATTGATGTAACTGAACTGGCAGGACTGGATGATCTCCATCATCCTTCTGGGGTGATTAAGGAAGCTCAGGAGCTTGCCAGTCAATTATATGGATCGGCGGAAAGTTTTTTTCTGGTAAATGGTACGACTGTCGGAAACTTAGCGATGATTTTATCTGTTTGTGAACCTGGTGATACAATTCTGGTTCAAAGAAACTGTCATAAATCTGTATTTCATGCTGTTGATTTGGCCGGTGCTGAGCCGGTTTATCTTGCACCTGACGTTGATTCAGCGATGCATGTGCCTACGCATGTCCCGCTTGGAACAATTAAAGAGGCCCTGGCAGCATATCCAGATGCGAAAGGCTTGGTACTGACCAATCCGACATATTACGGACATAGTGCTGATTTGACTGAGATCATTACTGAAGCCCATCATTACGGAATTCCTGTTTTGGTCGATGAAGCTCATGGCGCACATTTTATTTTAGGTGAGCCTTTTCCGGTCTCAGCTTTAAAAATGGGGGCTGATATTGTTGTTCAGTCGGCCCACAAAACGTTGCCTGCCATGACGATGGGTTCTTATTTGCATCTCAACAGCAGCTGCAGGATTAACAGGGATCGGGTGGCAGAGTATTTAAACCGATTACAAAGCAGCAGCCCGTCTTATCCGATTATGGCTTCGTTAGATATTGCCCGCGCTTATGTACAGCATATTATAGAAGAACAAAAGCTTTCTGACATTCTGCAGCGGATACAAACACTTAAACAAACGTTTGATTCACTTACAAATGCAGAAGCTGTTAACCCTGCTAATCCAGTGATCATCACGGACCCGCTGAAGCTCACAATTCGTTCAAAACGCGGGCATTCTGGCTATACGCTGCAAAGCATATTAGAGCGTGCCAACATATTCACTGAGCTTGCTGATGAAAATCAAGTACTGCTCGTTCTCCCATTGGGAGGAAAACGGAGAATAAATACTGAAACCATTAGAAGCATTGATGAAGAGATTGAGAAAACGCCTCCGGATCAGGCGTTTGTTTCTGCAGACTGGGGAGTGCAGCCTGTTACTGTCTTGCCTTATCCAAAAAAGGTCTTACATTCGTTTAAGAAAGAATATGTGGACTTTGAGGAAGCAGCTAGCCGGCTGAATGCAGAAGATATCATCCCTTATCCTCCGGGTATCCCGATGATTATGGCGGGAGAAAGAATAACAAAAGAAAGTGTGCAAAAGCTCAGCCGCTTGATCAGCATGAAAACGCATGTTCAAGGGAATATGAAAATCAAAGAGAAACAACTACTTGTTTATATAGAAGAGGAGAAATCATGAGCGGTTTATTTATTACATTCGAAGGTCCTGAAGGTGCAGGAAAAACGACTGTTCTGCAGGAGATCAAAAACATACTGACAGCAGAAGGCCTTCAGGTTATGGCAACTCGAGAGCCAGGCGGAATAGATATTGCAGAACAAATTCGAGAGGTTATTCTGAATGAGAACAATACATTAATGGACCCAAAAACAGAAGCTCTCTTATATGCGGCTGCAAGACGCCAGCATTTAGTTGAAAAAGTAAAGCCTGCTTTAGAACAGGGGTTTATCGTTCTTTGCGACAGATTCATAGACAGTTCTCTTGCGTATCAAGGATATGCAAGAGGGCTTGGAATTGATGAGGTTCTGTCCATTAATGAATTTGCCATTGGAGATATGATGCCCCATGTAACGGTTTATTTTTCAATTGATCCGGAAGAAGGACTGAAGCGTATTTACGCAAACGGCTCACGGGAGAAAAACAGGCTCGATTTAGAAAAACTGGACTTTCATACAAAAGTACAAGAAGGTTATCAAGAGCTGATGAAGCGATTTCCGGAAAGATTTCATTCAGTTGATGCCGGGCAATCCAAAGACCTCGTCGTTCAGGATGTTCTAAAGGTAATCGATGAAGCGTTGAAAAAAATTCAATTGTGACCTGTTTCCCAATAGTTGATATAATAATGTAAACGAGATCACGTTGTTTCCAATCTAAAGGAGGCCTTCACAGATGAAATTGATAGTGGCAGTTGTACAAGATCAGGACAGCAACAGACTTTTGAAAACCTTAACGGATCACAACTTCAGAGTCACAAAGCTTGCGACGACAGGAGGATTTCTTAAATCAGGCAATACAACGTTTATGATCGGTGTCGAGGATATACGCGTCAATAAAGCGTTGAGTCTCATTAAAGAAAACGGGCAGAAACGTGATCAGATGATTGCCCCTGTATCTCCAATGGGCGGAAATGCTGATTCTTATGTCCCTTATCCAGTCGAAGTTGAAGTTGGCGGAGCGACAGTATTTGTCCTTCCAGTCGATGAATTTCATCAATTTTAAGGATCTGAAACTGTGAAAATTAATAAAGATATACGTACATTCATAGATAATAAGCAGATTCCCTCTGTGAAAACATCTGAGATCACAGCATCGTTTAAAACATCAATGGAAAACCAAAGCAGCAAAATGAAGCTTGATCAGCTTACCAGGCTGTTATCTGATATAGAGGCATTCGGAAAAAGGCTAACGAAATCTCGGAATTTTAAAGACTTAGCGAGATTTAAAGGACTTGTGAAACGTTTTGTCAAAGAAGCTGTGGACAGCGGCCTTTCACATGAAACATCGAAAAGCTTTGACCTTTACGGGAACAGCAGAACGCTGGGACTTGTGAAAGAAATAGATGACAAATTGATACAGCTTACGGAAGAGATGATGGATCAGGAAAAACCGGCAATTGATTTGCTGGAGCGTATTGGCGAAATAAAAGGTTTATTAATTAACCTTTACACATAGAGAGTGATACAATGGCAATATCCTGGAAGGAAATGAACGAGCTTCAGCCCAGAGTGATGAAGCTTTTATATAATAGTATTGAGAAGGACAGACTATCACACGCTTATTTGTTTGAGGGAAAAAAAGGAACAGGCAAGCTTGATGCCGCGCTGCTTCTTGCAAAAAGCTTCTTTTGTCTGGAGGATGGCGCGGAGCCTTGTGAGAGCTGCCGAAACTGTAAACGGATAGAGTCAGGGAACCATCCTGATCTCCATCTTGTTCAGCCTGATGGCTTATCAATCAAAAAGGCGCAAATTCAAGCGCTCCAAGAAGAGTTTTCTAAGACAGGACTTGAATCGCATAAAAAGCTGTATATTATTTCGCACGCAGATCAAATGACAGCAAATGCGGCGAACAGCCTGCTGAAATTTTTAGAAGAACCAAACAAAGACACAATGGCCGTCCTCATCACTGAGCAGCCCCAAAGGTTATTGGATACCATCATTTCAAGATGCCAAACCCTTCCTTTTCAGCCTTTGCAGCCGAAAGCAATTGAAGATAGACTGATCGAACAGGACGTCTCGCCTCATATGGCAAGGCTTCTGGCCAACATGACCAATAATGTAGCAGAAGCAGTCGAATTAAGTCGAAATGATGAGTTTGCAGAGTCTAGAGCGAAAGTGATAAAATTGTATGAAGTCCTACACCAGCGGAAAGGACATGCTTTTTTCTTTATTCAAGATCAATGGATGCCCTTTTTCAAAGAAAAAACCCATCAAGAAATGGGTCTTGATATGCTCTTATTGATATATCGTGATGTGTTGTCCATCCAAATAGGAAATGAAGATAAATTGATTTATCAAGACTTATTCCAATCAATAAAACAGCATGCGCTACAATCAACACAACAAAGCGTTACGAATCAGATACTTGCTGTTTTAGAAGCAAAGAAACGGCTTCATTCCAATGTGAATGTACAAGGATTAATGGAGCACTTGGTGTTAATGTTGCAGGAGGGATAAGCTTGTACAATGTAATTGGTGTCCGCTTTAAGAAAGCGGGTAAAATATATTATTTTGATCCGAATGGATTTCATATAGAACATGACAGCTGCGTAATTGTAGAAACTGTCAGAGGCGTTGAGTACGGCCAGGTCGTGATTGCAAATAAACAGGTGGATGAGCATGATGTGGTGCTTCCCCTTCGAAAAGTGATACGTGTGGCTGACGAGCGCGATCTTCTCATTGTAGAAGAAAATAAACAGGAAGCACTATCAGCATTTGATATCTGCCAAAAGAAAGTGATTGAGCATGGCTTGGATATGAAGCTGGTCGATGTTGAATTCACGTTTGATCGCAATAAAGTCATTTTTTACTTCACTGCTGACGGCCGAGTCGACTTTAGAGAGCTTGTAAAGGATTTGGCTTCTATCTTTAAGACAAGAATTGAGCTGCGCCAAATCGGAGTGAGGGATGAGGCAAAAATGCTCGGGGGAATCGGTCCTTGCGGAAGAATGCTTTGCTGTTCAACGTTTCTTGGAGATTTTGAACCCGTTTCCATTAAAATGGCCAAGGATCAGAACTTGTCTTTAAATCCTACGAAGATTTCGGGTCTTTGCGGACGATTGATGTGCTGTCTAAAATATGAGAACGATGAGTATGAGACGGCAAAAGAACAGCTTCCGGATATAGGAGAAATGATTACGACAGCAAACGGTCCCGCGAAGGTCGTCGGACTAAATATTCTGGAACGGGTGCTTCAGGTGGAACTGATAAACCGTGAAAAAGTGATAGAATATACTTGGGAAGAGCTCTTGGAAGAGGGCGTCGTATCCGCACAAACCACAGATTAACGAGGTGTGGAACCTTGGATAAAAAAGAGTTATTTGATACAGTCATTAACTTAGAAGAACAAATTGGCTCACTGTACAGGCAGCTGGGGGATTTGAAGCAGCATATCGGTGAGATGATTGAGGAAAATCATCATTTACAGCTTGAAAACAAGCATTTGCGCAAACGGCTGGACGATACGACGCAGCAGATTGAAAAGTTCAAAGCTGATAAAAAAGAATCAAAAACACAGAAGACAGAGCAAACTGATATAGGGGAAGGATATGATAATCTGGCACGTCTGTATCAAGAAGGATTTCATATCTGCAATGTCCACTATGGAAGTGTTCGAAAAGAGGATTGTCTTTTCTGTCTGTCATTCTTAAATAAAAAATAGGGAAAAGGCTTCCGCATAAGACGGGAGCCTTTTTCAAAGGTACTGAAAGGATAAGAAGATGGTTTCATTACATGATGATGAAAGATTAGACTATTTGCTGGCAGAGGACATGAAAATCATACAAAGCCCAACAGTGTTTGCTTTTTCGTTGGACGCTGTGCTTCTGTCCAAATTTGCGTACGTTCCGATTCAAAAAGGGAAAATCGTTGATTTATGCACCGGCAATGGTATTGTGCCGCTGCTGCTCAGTACAAGATCAAAAGCAGACATTCTGGGAGTCGAAATACAAGAAAGGCTGCATGATATGGCTGTTCGCAGCGTGGAGTATAATAAGCTGCAGGATCAGATTCAGATCATACATGATGACCTGAAAAACATGCCGGAGAAACTTGGACATAATCGATATGATGTTGTCACCTGCAATCCGCCGTATTTTAAAACACCGAAACAAACTGAACAAAACATGAATGAGCATCTCCGAATTGCAAGACATGAAATCCACTGCACACTGGAGGATGTCATTTCAGTCAGCAGCAAGCTGCTCAAGCAAGGGGGAAAAGCAGCGCTTGTTCACCGGCCGGGAAGGCTTCTGGAGATTTTTGAACTGATGAAGGCTTATCAAATCGAGCCGAAACGTGTACAATTTGTCTATCCGAAGCAAGGGAAAGAAGCCAATACCATTTTGGTTGAAGGCATCAAAGGCGGGCGCCCGGATTTGAAAATTCTTCCTCCTTTATTCGTTTATGATGAACAAAATGAATATACAAAAGAAATCAGGACCATTTTATATGGAGACAAATAACCATTTCTTCTACGTCGTGAAATGTAAGGACAATAGCTGGTATGCCGGGTATACCAACGATCTGCATAAACGAGTGAAAACACACAATGATGGAAAGGGCGCAAAGTACACAAAAGTAAGACGTCCGGTTGAATTAATTTTTGCCGAGAGCTTTTCAACAAAGCGAGAAGCTATGCAGGCGGAATATTATTTCAAAAAACTAACTCGGAAGAAAAAAGAACTTTATATAGAAGAAAAGCGGAACAGCAAGGAGGCTGTATATGTTAAGGCGCCAAATGAGCTTTAATGGAAAGTCGGACATGGGGATTCTTTACTTGGTCCCAACCCCAATCGGAAATCTAGAGGATATGACATTCCGGGCGATCGACACGCTGAAATCAGTGGATGCGATTGCTGCGGAAGATACGAGGCAAACGAAAAAGCTTTGTCATGTATATGAAATTGAAACACCGCTCGTCAGCTATCACGAACACAATAAAGAAAGCAGTGGGCACAAAATTATTGAATGGCTGAAATCGGGAAAAAACATTGCTCTTGTCAGTGATGCCGGTCTGCCGACGATTTCTGATCCCGGAGCGGAAATTGTAAAGGATTTTACGGATATAGGCGGTTATGTTGTTCCGTTGCCGGGAGCAAATGCCGCATTAACAGCTCTTATTGCTTCAGGTATTGTACCGCAGCCTTTTTTCTTTTATGGTTTTCTCAACAGACAGAAAAAAGAAAAGAAGAAGGAGCTTGAAGCCCTTAAAAAACGGCGGGAAACGATCATTTTTTATGAAGCGCCTCACAGATTGAAGGAAACCTTGTCAGCGATGGCAGAGATATTAGGAGATCGGGAAATTGCTGTAACACGTGAACTCACTAAGAAATATGAAGAGTTTATCCGAGGAACCATATCTGAGGTCATTGGATGGGCAAACGAGGATCAGATACGCGGCGAGTTTTGTCTTGTCGTAGAAGGAAGTAATAATGAAGAGGTAGATGAGGAAGAACAATGGTGGGAAACCCTCACTGCGAAAGAACATGTCGAGCATTACATCTCGAAAGGCGCTACGTCTAAAGAAGCCATTAAAAAAGCAGCAGTCGATCGCAATGTACCAAAGCGTGAAGTGTACGATGCTTACCATATTAAGCAATAAAAAAACGTTCTTGTGTCATAACAAGAACGTTTTTTGTACAAGAAATGATTATTTAAGGTTTTGAAGCTGGTTTTGGATTTCGCTGATGATTTGCTCAGCGCCTTCTTTACTAAGAACCAATTTACCGCCTGCAAGTTTAAGGTTATCATCAGAAACTTCACCAGTTACTTGGCAAGTCATGTTTGGTTTATATTTTTTAAGGATGATTTTTTCATCATCAACATAGATTTCAAGAGCATCTTTTTCTGCGATTCCAAGAGTACGACGCAGTTCGATAGGAATAACTACACGTCCTAATTCATCAACTTTACGTACAATACCAGTAGATTTCATAAACATTCTCCTCCCAAGAGATACTTATTTGTTTAAATTATATTTTTCTTCGTCATTATTCGACAAAATCCTTACCTTCATAGCATAACAAGGTTTCCAATAATCGTCAATCATTTTGTTTACTATTGATTGTAAGAATTAGTTCTTATAGTCAGTAATGTCTTAGAAACTACCGAAATAACAGCATTTTATAAATATTTAATAAAGCTATTATCCTACTAAAAATCCTTTTAAATCAAGACTTTCGAACCAAAGTTTTTTATTTCATTTGATTATATACGACAAAATTCGACACGAACAGACTTTTTTTATTTTCATTAAAGATTTTTAATTTTAATTATTCTTTTTCAGGGCGTATGTATATATTCTTGATCTTAAAGGCTAAGATGGTATCATAGATAAAGGATAAATATAAATAATATTCATATATGATTTGCACTTATCGCCGCTCTCGTCCTTTGGGCGGGAGCTTTTTGACATTCTGATTAGGAGGTTTCAAGATGCCGCAAGAAAACAATACATTTTACATTACAACACCGATTTATTATCCGAGCGGAAAATTACATATCGGCCATGCATATACGACAGTCGCGGGAGATGCAATGGCACGTTACAAAAGATTAAAAGGGTTCGATGTTCGCTATTTAACGGGAACGGACGAGCATGGACAAAAGATCCAGCAAAAAGCTGAACAGGAAAACATTACACCTCAGGAGTATGTGGATCGCGCAGCGGCAGATATTCAAAAACTGTGGAAGCAGCTTGAAATCTCAAACGACGACTTTATCCGCACGACAGAAAAACGGCATAAAGTTGTCATTGAAAAGGTGTTTCAGAAGCTTCTTGATAACGGGGACATCTATCTTGATGAGTATGAAGGCTGGTACAGCATCCCTGATGAAACGTTCTACACGGAAACTCAGCTCGTTGATATTGAGCGGAATGAAAAGGGAGAGGTCATCGGCGGAAAAAGCCCTGACAGCGGTCACCCAGTTGAATTGATCAAAGAGGAATCTTATTTCTTCCGCATGGGGAAATACGCGGATCGACTTCTGAAATACTATGAAGAAAACCCGACATTCATTCAGCCAGAATCACGCAAAAACGAAATGATTAATAACTTTATCAAACCTGGACTTGAGGATTTGGCAGTATCACGTACCACTTTTGATTGGGGCGTGAAGGTGCCGGAAAATCCAAAGCATGTTGTATATGTTTGGATTGACGCACTATTTAACTATTTAACGGCACTCGGTTATGATACAGAAAATGATGAGCTTTATCAAAAATATTGGCCTGCCGATGTTCATTTAGTCGGTAAGGAGATTGTACGATTCCATACTATTTACTGGCCAATTATGCTGATGGCGCTGGATCTTCCGCTGCCAAAGCAAGTATTCGCGCATGGCTGGCTTTTGATGAAAGACGGAAAAATGTCGAAATCAAAAGGAAACGTTGTAGATCCGGTTACATTAATTGAGCGCTATGGTTTAGACGAACTTCGCTATTACCTGCTTCGCGAAGTGCCGTTCGGATCTGACGGAGTATTCACGCCGGAAGGATTTGTTGAGCGGATTAACTATGATTTAGCAAATGACTTAGGAAATCTATTGAATCGTACTGTTGCGATGATTAATAAGTATTTTGACGGACAAATCGGTTCTTACAAAGGTGCTGTTACGGAATTTGACCAAACGCTTACTTCGGTTGCTGAAGAAACAGTGAAAGCTTATGAGAAAGCAATGGAAAATATGGAGTTCTCGGTAGCACTTTCGACTTTATGGCAGCTCATCAGCCGCACAAACAAATACATTGATGAGACAGCTCCATGGGTGCTTGCGAAAGATCCGGCAAAAGAAGAAGAATTGCGATCAGTTATGTATCATCTCGCTGAATCATTGCGTATTTCAGCGGTACTGCTTCAGCCATTCTTAACAAAAACACCTGAAAAAATGTTCGAGCAGCTGGGCATTACTGATGAATCTTTAAAAGCTTGGGACAGCATCACAGCTTTCGGCCAGCTGAAAGATACAAAAGTACAAAAAGGCGAGCCATTGTTCCCTCGTTTAGAGGCAGAAGAAGAAATTGCTTACATCAAAGGGAAAATGCAAGGTTCGGCACCAGCGAAAGAAGAAACAAAAGAAGAAGAGCCGCAAGAGGTCGATCGTTTACCTGAAATTACGATTGATCAATTCATGGATGTAGAGCTTCGCGTAGCTGAGGTCATTGAGGCAGAGCCAGTGAAAAAAGCAGACCGTTTATTGAAGCTGCAGCTTGATCTTGGTTTTGAAAAGCGCCAAGTGGTATCCGGCATTGCGAAGCATTATACGCCTGAAGAGCTCGTTGGAAAAAAACTTGTTTGTGTAACAAATCTAAAACCGGTTAAACTCAGAGGAGAGCTTTCTCAAGGTATGATCCTTGCAGGAGAAGCAGACGGCGTTTTAAAGGTCGTATCTATCGATCAGTCGTTACCAAAAGGCACAAGAATTAAATAATGATAAACAAAAGGTGTTTCACGTGTAACAATTCGTCGAACACCTTTTGTGTTTCGACAAGAAAGGAGTTTTTCACTTATGTTATTTGACACTCACGCGCATTTAAATGCAGAACAATATGATACTGATCTGGATGAGGTTATTGAACGGGCAAAAGCTGAAAAAGTTGAACGAATTGTCGTAGTTGGTTTTGACCGTCCGACGATTACCCGTGCGATGGAAATGATTGAGGAATATGATTTTATTTATGCAGCCATTGGCTGGCACCCTGTTGACGCTATTGACATGACAGAGGAAGACTTAGCGTGGATTAAAGAGCTTTCTGCTCATGAGAAAGTGGTAGCAATAGGGGAAATGGGACTGGATTATCATTGGGATAAATCACCTAAAGATATTCAAAAAGAGGTGTTTAGAAAACAAATCGCCTTAGCGAAAGAGGTCAATTTGCCTATTATCATTCATAACCGTGATGCAACGGAGGATGTCGTGACCATTTTGAAAGAGGAAGGCGCAGAAGCTGTGGGCGGAATCATGCACTGCTTTACAGGAAGTGCGGAAGTGGCAAGAGAATGCATGAAAATGAATTTTTATTTATCATTTGGGGGACCGGTGACATTTAAAAATGCGAAGAAACCGAAGGAAGTAGTGAAGGAAATTCCCAATGACCGGCTGCTGATTGAAACGGACTGCCCGTTTCTCACACCGCACCCTTTCCGCGGGAAAAGAAATGAGCCAAGCTATGTGAAATATGTGGCAGAACAAATCGCCGAATTAAAAGAAATGACCTTTGAAGAGATTGCTTCCATCACGACTGAAAATGCGAAAAGACTTTTCCGTATAAACTGACAAAAAACGCTAGCGGGTTTTGTAAGAGCTTGTCCCTTACAGCGTTTTTCTATAAAAGTTCTACATGCTTTCTTCTCCTCATAGGATAGGTTTGTCGACAAGTCTTTCTTCCGTTTCTCAGTGTATTTCAGGATAATGAAGAGGACACTGAGCTTTTGGGAGAAAGAGAAGGGAGGGTTGACAGCCTTTTAGATACTCTATATAATCTCTCCGAGGAGAAGGAGGCGTTTTTCATCACACAAAAAATGAAAAAGCTGTTTTCCGTAAAGCTTAGCAAAAGCAAAGTCATTCTGGTTGCTGCTTGTTTGCTTTTGGCAGGAAGCGGGACTGCGTACGCGGCTCATGAGCTCACGAAACAATCAGTCTCAGTTTCTATCAATGGCAAAAAGAAACATATACGCACACATGCAAATACAGTCGGTGATCTTTTGGAGACGCTTGATATAAAGACAAGAGACGAAGACAAGATCACACCTGCTAAACAGACAAAGATAACAGCAGACATGGACGTTGTGTATGAGGCTGCAAAACCTGTGAAGCTTACAATAAACGGGGAAGAAAAGACGTTATGGTCAACAGCAAAAACGGTCGGTGCATTACTGGACGAACAAGATGTTGATGTGAAAGAACAAGATCAAATTGATCCCGCAATAGATACAGATATTTCGAAAGACATGAAGATTAACATAGAGCCCGCATTTCAGGTTACTGTGAATGATGCAGGGAAACAAAAGAAGATCTGGACGACTTCGACTACGGTCGCTGACTTTTTAAAACAGCAAAAGATGAACATAAAAGACGAAGATAAAATCAAGCCTGCGTTAGATGCAAAGCTGACGAAAGGAAAGGCTGATATTACAATTACTCGTATCGAAAAGGTCACCGATGTAGTTGAAGAGAAGATTGCGTTCGATGTGAAAAAGCAAGAAGACGCTTCTCTTGAAAAAGGGAAAGAAAAGGTCGTCCAAAAAGGAAAAGAAGGCAAGCTAAAAAAACATTTCGAAGTCGTTAAAGAAAACGGCAAAGAAGTGTCCAGAGAGCTTGTAAAAGAAGAAACAGCTGAGCAAAGCAAAGATAAAGTGATTGCTGTCGGCACAAAGCAAAGCAGTCCAAAAGTTGAAACGGTCAGTGCTTCAGGTGATTCAAAAACAGTTGTGTCCCGCAGCAATGAATCAACAGGCAAAGTCATGACTGTATCATCTACGGCTTATACGGCAAGCTGCAGCGGTTGTTCAGGACATACAGCGACAGGCGTCAATTTGAAAAATAATCCGAATGCCAAAGTCATCGCTGTGGATCCAAATGTCATTCCGCTAGGCTCCAAAGTCCACGTGGAAGGCTATGGATATGCCATTGCTGCAGATACCGGTTCAGCGATTAAAGGGAACAAGATAGACGTCTTTTTCCCAGAGAAATCATCGGCGTACCGATGGGGAAATAAAACAGTCAAAATTAAAATCTTAAATTAATATATACTTATGTATTCAGAGGGTTTTGCGCCCTCTGTTTTTTTCGTTATAATAGACAAAGTGCATTTTCTGCTTATTAGACGCTCGATATAAGAAAAAGTTTCATGAATATACAAAAGTTTTTATTTTGTCTTGGAGGAAATAATGAAAATTAAAGAGATCATTGTGGTCGAGGGGCGTGACGATACGGCCCGCATCAAATTGGCTGTTGATGCAGACACAATTGAAACAAATGGTTCAGCCATCGATGATCATGTGATTGACCAAATCCGTTTGGCCCAGAAGACCAGAGGCGTCATTATTTTAACGGATCCGGACTTTCCGGGAGAGAAGATTCGCAAAACCATCTCAGAGGCTGTACCCGGCTGTAAGCATGCATTTTTGCCAAAACATCTTGCCAAACCTAAAAACAAGCGGGGAATTGGGGTGGAGCATGCATCGGTTGAAAGCATTAGGGCATGTTTAGAAAATGTGCATGAGGAGATGGAAGCGCAGCCGAGTGACATTTCAGCTGAGGATTTGATTCATGCCGGACTAATAGGCGGACCTGCGGCCAAACGCCGCCGGGAACGACTGGGTGATCTGTTGAAAATCGGCTATACAAATGGCAAACAGCTTCAAAAACGGCTGCAAATGTTTCAAATTAAAAAAAGTGATTTTATGAGTGCGCTCGATACCGTTATGCGGGAGGAACAGAATGAATAAAGATATTGCGACACCGATTAGAACGAAAGAGATACTGAAGAAATACGGTTTTTCTTTTAAAAAGAGCTTAGGACAGAATTTCTTAATTGATACGAACATTTTAAACAGAATTGTCGATCACGCGGAAGTGACGGAGAAAACAGGTGTCATTGAAATTGGCCCGGGAATCGGGGCTTTAACCGAACAGCTTGCCAAGCGGGCGAAAAAGGTCGTGGCATTTGAGATTGACCAGCGATTATTGCCGATTCTGAAGGATACACTGTCACCTTACGACAATGTCACTGTCATCCATCAGGACGTGTTAAAGGCTGATGTCAAATCAGTCATTGAAGAACAATTTCAAGATTGTGATGAGATCATGGTAGTTGCCAACCTTCCTTATTACGTAACAACACCGATTATCATGAAACTGCTTGAAGAACATCTTCCGCTGAAAGGGATTGTGGTCATGCTGCAAAAAGAAGTGGCTGAGCGCATGGCGGCTGATCCTTCATCTAAGGAATACGGCTCGCTTTCAATCGCGGTGCAGTTTTATACAGAAGCCAAAACGGTGATGATCGTTCCGAAAACCGTATTTGTTCCTCAGCCTAATGTCGATTCCGCAGTCATCCGGCTGATTCTCCGAGACGGCCCGGCAGTGGACGTGGAAAACGAATCCTTTTTCTTTCAGCTCATTAAGGCAAGCTTTGCACAGCGCCGTAAAACGCTGCTCAATAACTTAGTTAACAACCTTCCTGAAGGAAAAGCACAAAAATCAACGATTGAGCAAGTGCTCGAAGAAACAAATATTGAAGGCAAGCGCCGAGGTGAATCCCTGTCTATTGAGGAATTCGCAGCGCTGTCTAACGGATTGTATAAAGCCCTTTTCTAAAAGGGCTTTTTGTTTTGCGCACCACATGGACTGCCGCTACATAGGCTAGAGAAGGACCTTTCATTCAATGATAAGAAAAACTTGGACTCAGCGAAAAAAGGCGCTTTCTCAAGGCTCTTTCTTTCATGATGAGGCTTAGTCTATGTGTGGAGTGAGGAACGTGCAATTTCAAATAGGGGATATGGTAGCCAGAAAATCCTATCAGATGGATGTTTTGTTTCGAATTATAAGAATAGAGCAAACAAGCAAAGGAAATTCAATTGCTATTTTGCATGGAGATGAAGTCAGGCTGATTGCTGATTCGGATTTTTCTGATCTGGTAGCAGTGAAAAAAGATGAGCAGATGATGCGGAAAAAGAAAGATGAGAGCAGAATGAATGAGTCGCTCGAATTACTCCGCCAGGATTATAAACTGCTCAGAGAAAAGCAGGAGTACTATGCGACAAGCCAGTATCAGCATCAGGAGCATTATTTCCATATGCCGGGCAAAGTGCTTCATCTGGATGGTGACGAAGCATATCTGAAAAAATGCCTGAATGTCTATAAAAAAATTGGAGTGCCGGTCTATGGCATCCATTGCCATGAAAAGAAAATGTCTGCTTCTATTGAAGAATTGCTCGACAAATATCGACCTGATATCCTGGTGATCACAGGGCATGATGCGTATTCGAAGCAAAAGGGCGGTATTGATGATTTGAATGCGTACAGACATTCTAAGCACTTTGTTGAAACAGTTCAAACAGCCCGAAAAAAGATCCCTCACTTAGATCAGCTTGTTATTTTTGCGGGGGCCTGCCAATCCCATTTTGAATCACTCATCAGAGCGGGTGCGAATTTTGCGAGTTCACCGTCAAGAGTCAATATTCATGCGCTTGATCCGGTATATATCGTCGCGAAGATCAGCTTTACGCCGTTTATGGAACGGATTAATGTATGGGAAGTGCTCCGTAATACGCTGACAAGAGAGAAAGGGCTTGGAGGTATTGAAACAAGAGGAGTTCTGAGAATTGGTATGCCTTATAAGTCCAATTAACAGTTGAAAACCTGCATAGGAGAGCTATGCGGGTTTTTTATTTTACATAATGATACATAATTTACCGAAACTTGCGGAACATAATTGAGGAATCATAGAATTTTGTCAAAATAATTTTATTGACAACGTCTTGTTAACGTTGATATAATTTAAATTTTATTTGACAAAAATGGGCTCGTGTTGTACAATAAATGTAGTGAGGTGGATGCAATGGCGAAGACGTTGTCCGATATTAAAAGATCGCTTGATGGGAATTTAGGTAAAAGGCTGACGTTAAAAGCAAACGGTGGCCGCCGAAAAACGATTGAGCGTTCGGGCATTTTAGCTGAGACGTACCCTTCTGTTTTTGTGATACAACTAGATCAAGACGAGAACTCGTTTGAAAGAGTTTCATACAGTTATGCTGATATTTTGACTGAGACTGTTGAGCTGACATTTAATGATGACGCCGCAAGCTCAGTGGCATTTTAACGGGCAGTGAACCTTTTGTTTACTGCTTTTTGTTTTGCCCTTTTTTGGTTTCCAATAATTTTAACGAAAGTTCCATCTGATTTAACAAAAGATAAAACAGTCACATATTATCGTGACGTGCACGAATGGCTATCACTTCTAAAAAAGGGGTTGTTTCGTTTGGGCAGACGTCGTGGAGTTATGTCAGATGAGTTTAAATATGAGCTGGCTAAAGACCTTGGTTTTTATGACACAGTAAAAAATGGCGGCTGGGGCGAAATTCGGGCTCGCGATGCCGGTAACATGGTGAAGCGTGCTATTGAAATCGCCGAACAGCAAATGGCTCAGAATCAGAATAACCGATAAGGATGTGACCCGGGGGACGTGCTGTTCCCTGGTTTTTTTATTTTGGATATAAATACATAATGGGCTGAATATGGATATGTTCATCCTGTACTTCAAATGTGATACAATGTTCATACTTATGTTTAGATGGAGAAGTAGGTGAAAGCTATGCGTATTTTAGAAAAAGCGCCAGCTAAGATCAATCTGTCACTTGACGTCACCCGAAAACGCCCGGATGGCTATCATGAAGTCGAAATGATCATGACGACAATTGATTTAGCTGATCGAATTGAATTGACGGAGCTTGCAGAGGATGAAGTGAGGGTTTCCTCCCACAACCGATTTGTGCCTGATGACCAAAGAAACTTAGCTTATCAGGCTGCCAAGCTGATCAAGGACAGATACAACGTGAAAAAGGGAGTTTCCATCATGATTACGAAGGTAATTCCGGTGGCTGCCGGTCTTGCCGGCGGAAGCAGTGATGCGGCGGCGACGCTCAGAGGGCTGAACAGACTGTGGAATTTAAATCTGTCTGCGGAAACGCTTGCTGAGCTTGGAGCGGAAATTGGCTCCGACGTTTCATTTTGTGTCTATGGCGGAACTGCATTAGCAACAGGGCGCGGCGAGAAAATTAAACATATCAGCACGCCTCCGCACTGCTGGGTCATTTTAGCGAAGCCGACAATCGGTGTTTCAACTGCTGAAGTGTACAGAGCGCTGAAACTGGATGGTATAGAGCATCCCGATGTACAAGGCATGATCGAGGCGATAGAAGAAAAGAGTTTTCAGAAGATGTGCAGCCGGTTAGGCAATGTGCTTGAATCTGTTACAC
This sequence comes from Bacillus sp. 204(2023), assembly GCF_037027505.1. Classification (NCBI taxonomy): domain Bacteria; kingdom Bacillati; phylum Bacillota; class Bacilli; order Caryophanales; family Bacillaceae; genus Bacillus; species Bacillus sp. 204(2023). Next base: position 18,918 of record NZ_JAXCHE010000015.1, read on the forward strand.
TCGATATGCATCCTGAAGTTGCGATGATCAAAAACCAGATGAAACGCTTTGGTGCAGATGCCGTGTTAATGAGCGGGAGCGGCCCGACAGTGTTTGGACTGGTTCAGTATGAGTCGAAGGTGCAGAGAATTTATAACGGGTTAAGAGGCTTCTGCGATCAAGTTTATGCGGTGAGAATGATCGGCGAACAGAACGCTCTTGATTAAATCCGTATGTTAAGTTATATTGATCTTAAAATATTCGGATTTTGGGGGTAAGTTCATGAAGTTTCGTCGCAGCGGCAGATTGGTGGACTTAACAAATTATTTGTTAACCCATCCGCACGAGTTAATACCGCTAACCTTTTTCTCTGAGCGGTATGAATCTGCAAAATCATCGATCAGTGAAGATTTAACAATTATTAAACAAACCTTTGAACAGCAGGGGATCGGTACTTTGCTTACTGTTCCCGGAGCTGCCGGAGGCGTTAAATATATTCCGAAAATGAAGCAGGCCGAAGCTGAAGAGTTTGTGCAGACACTTGGACAGTCGCTGGCAAATCCTGAGCGTATCCTTCCGGGCGGTTATGTATATTTAACGGATATCTTAGGAAAGCCATCTGTACTCTCCAAGGTAGGGAAGCTGTTTGCTTCCGTGTTTGCAGAGCGCGAAATTGATGTTGTCATGACCGTTGCCACGAAAGGCATCCCTCTTGCGTATGCAGCTGCAAGCTATTTGAATGTGCCTGTTGTGATCGTTCGTAAAGACAATAAGGTAACAGAGGGCTCCACAGTCAGCATTAATTACGTTTCAGGTTCCTCAAACCGCATTCAAACAATGTCACTTGCGAAAAGAAGCATGAAAACGGGTTCAAACGTACTCATTATTGATGACTTTATGAAAGCAGGCGGCACAATTAATGGTATGATTAACCTGTTGGATGAGTTTAACGCAAATGTGGCGGGAATCGGCGTCTTAGTTGAAGCCGAAGGAGTAGATGAACGTCTTGTTGATGAATATATGTCACTTCTTACTCTTTCAACCATCAACATGAAAGAGAAGTCCATTGAAATTCAGAATGGCAATTTTCTGCGTTTTTTTAAAGACAATCTTTTAAAGAATGGAGAGACAGAATCATGACAAAAGCAGTCCACACAAAACATGCCCCAGCGGCAATCGGGCCTTATTCACAAGGGATTATTGTCAACAATATGTTTTACAGCTCAGGCCAAATCCCTTTGACTCCTTCAGGCGAAATGGTGAACGGCGATATTAAGGAGCAGACTCATCAAGTATTCAGCAATTTAAAGGCGGTTCTGGAAGAAGCGGGTGCTTCTTTTGAAACAGTTGTAAAAGCAACTGTATTTATCGCGGATATGGAACAGTTTGCGGAAGTAAACGAAGTGTACGGACAATACTTTGACACTCACAAACCGGCGAGATCTTGTGTTGAAGTCGCGAGACTCCCGAAGGATGCGTTAGTCGAGATTGAAGTTATTGCACTGGTGAAATAATAAGAAAAGTGATTCTGGGAGAGCCCGGGATCACTTTTTTATTTACCTTATGCCCGAAATGAAAGCTTTATGACCTAATTGTGTAACTATATCCTATTTTTTCAAAAAATATTTTAAAAACGAGCAGGATTTCAGAAAAAATCGTGGAATTGATACACTAATGCTTTTATATAGGGAAAAGGTGGTGAACTACTGTGGAAGTTACTGACGTAAGATTACGCCGCGTGAATACCGATGGTCGCATGAGAGCGATTGCATCCATCACGCTGGATCACGAATTTGTTGTACATGATATTCGTGTGATTGATGGAAACAATGGTCTTTTCGTTGCGATGCCGAGTAAACGCACCCCTGATGGAGAGTTCCGCGATATTGCTCATCCTATTAATTCAAGCACGCGAGGAAAGATTCAAGATGCCGTGTTAAATGAGTATCATCGTCTGGGTGACACTGAAGCATTAGAATTCGAAGAAGCTGGAGCTTCTTAAAAAATAACCAAAAAGCAAGGACTGCTGAAAGGGCTGACATAAGCCTTTTGCTGGCGGTCCTTTTTTAATTCTGATTTTTCAAACTTAGTTGCACTCAATAGAAAATTCTTGCACTTCATGAAGTCTCCTTGAAATCAGAAGATATTTAGGATATATTTTTCTATGGATAAAAGGGATATTGGAGGCCAATAAATGGATAAGCGGTTTGCAGTTGTTTTAGCGGCTGGACAAGGAACGAGAATGAAATCGAAGCTTTATAAAGTCCTTCATCCAGTTTGCGGTAAGCCTATGGTAGAGCACGTCGTGGACGAAGCCTTAAAATTATCTTTATCGAAGCTTGTCACGATTGTCGGACATGGTGCGGAAGAAGTGAAAAAGCAGCTTGGTGATAAAAGCGAGTACGCGCTTCAAGCAGAACAGCTTGGCACTGCTCATGCTGTAAAACAGGCACAGCCATTTCTTGCTGACGAAAAAGGCGTCACAATTGTCATTTGCGGAGATACGCCGCTTTTGACAGCAGAGACGATGGAACAGATGCTGAAAGAACATACACAAAGAGAAGCGAAAGCTACGATTTTAACTGCGGTTGCAGAAGATCCAACCGGATACGGCCGCATTATTCGCAGCGAAAACGGAGCGGTTCAAAAAATCGTTGAGCATAAGGACGCCTCTGAAGAAGAACGTCTTGTAACTGAGATCAACACCGGTACGTATTGTTTTGACAATGAAGCGCTATTTCGGGCTATTGATCAGGTGTCTAATGATAATGCCCAAGGCGAGTATTATTTGCCGGATGTCATAGAGATTCTTAAAAATGAAGGCGAAACTGTTGCCGCTTACCAGACTGGTAATTTCCAAGAAACGCTCGGAGTTAATGATAGAGTTGCTCTTTCTCAGGCAGAACAATTTATGAAAGAGCGCATTAATAAACGGCATATGCAAAATGGCGTGACGTTGATTGACCCGATGAATACGTATATTTCTCCTGACGCTGTTATCGGAAGCGATACTGTGATTTACCCTGGAACTGTGATTAAAGGTGAGGTGCAAATCGGAGAAGATACGATTATTGGACCTCATACGGAGATTATGAATAGTGCCATTGGCAGCCGTACGGTTATTAAACAATCGGTAGTCAATCACAGTAAAGTGGGGAATGATGTAAACATAGGACCTTTTGCTCACATCAGACCTGATTCTGTCATCGGGAATGAAGTGAAGATCGGGAATTTTGTAGAAATTAAAAAGACTCAATTCGGAGACCGAAGCAAGGCATCTCATCTAAGCTATGTCGGCGATGCTGAGGTAGGCACTGATGTAAACCTGGGCTGCGGATCAATTACTGTCAATTATGATGGAAAGAATAAGTATTTGACAAAAATTGAAGATGGCGTGTTTATCGGCTGCAATTCCAACTTGGTTGCCCCTGTCACAGTCGGAGAAGGCGCTTATGTGGCGGCAGGTTCAACTGTTACGGAAGATGTACCTGGAAAAGCACTTGCTATTGCCAGAGCGAGACAAGTAAATAAAGACGATTATGTGAAAAATATTCATAAAAAATAATCCTAAATTCGGAGGTTTATCCATGTCTAATCAATACGGAGATAAGAATTTAAAGATTTTTTCTTTGAATTCGAATCCAGAGCTTGCAAAAGAAATCGCAGATATAGTTGGAGTTCAATTAGGGAAATGTTCTGTCACAAGATTTAGTGACGGGGAAGTCCAAATTAATATCGAAGAAAGTATTCGCGGATGTGATTGTTACATCATCCAGTCTACAAGTGACCCCGTTAACGAGCATATTATGGAACTGCTGATTATGGTAGATGCGTTAAAACGCGCTTCTGCAAAAACGATTAACATTGTTATTCCTTATTACGGTTATGCGCGTCAAGACAGAAAAGCAAGATCCCGTGAGCCAATCACAGCTAAACTTTTCGCTAACCTGCTTGAAACAGCCGGTGCGACTCGTGTGATTGCACTTGACCTGCATGCGCCGCAAATTCAAGGATTCTTTGATATACCGATTGACCACTTAATGGGTGTTCCGATTTTAGGAGAATATTTTGAAGGCAAAAATCTTGAAGATATCGTCATTGTTTCACCAGACCATGGCGGTGTGACACGTGCCCGCAAACTGGCTGACCGACTAAAAGCGCCGATTGCAATTATCGATAAACGCCGTCCGCGTCCAAACGTGGCGGAAGTCATGAATATTGTAGGTAACATCGAAGGGAAGACTGCTATCCTCATCGATGACATTATTGATACTGCAGGTACGATTACACTTGCTGCTAATGCGCTCGTTGAAAACGGAGCGAAAGAAGTATATGCATGCTGTACACACCCTGTACTATCAGGCCCTGCGGTAGAACGGATTAATAATTCAACAATTAAAGAGCTTGTTGTGACAAACAGCATCAAGCTTCCTGAAGAAAAGAAAATTGAACGCTTTAAGCAGCTTTCAGTCGGACCGCTTCTGGCAGAAGCAATTATTCGCGTTCATGAGCAGCAATCAGTCAGCTATCTGTTCAGCTAAACCATTTTTCGAGGTTTAAATCCTTATCGTTATGGGTATTGTTTGTAATAGGACAACTAAAACGACAATAGGATGGTGCTGAATATGGCAACTTTAACGGCAAAAGAAAGAACGGACTTTACTCGTTCGTCTCTTCGGAATATCCGTACTTCAGGACATGTTCCAGGTATCATATATGGGAAGGATACGGGTAACAAACCTGTGTCATTAGACAGTGTGGAGCTCATCAAAACGCTGAGGGACGAAGGCAAAAATGCAGTCATTACGCTTGAGGTCAGCGGAGAAAAACACTCAGTCATGGTAACAGACCTGCAGACGGACCCGTTGAAAAATGAAATCACTCATGCTGATTTTCAAGTAGTTAATATGAGTGAGGACATTGAAGTGGAAGTTCCGATTCATCTGACCGGAGAAGCCATTGGAGTGAAAAACGGAGGCGTACTGCAGCAGCCGTTATATGCACTTACTGTAAAGGCCAAGCCAAAAGCCATTCCGCAAACGATTGAGGCTGATATTTCAAGCCTCGATGTAAATGAAGTACTGACGATTGCGGATTTGCCTGCTGGCGGTGACTACTCCTTTAATCATGAATCAGATGAGGTTGTGGCTTCAATCCTTCCTCCGCAGCAGCAGGAAGCAGCTGAGGTCGATGAAGAGGAATCTGCCGATGCTCAGCCAGAAGGTGAAAACGAACAATAATAGCTTAAGGCGTAACCCTCCCGCGGTTACGTCTTTTGTGCTAGAATGAGAAGAATTATAGCCCGTTTATGAAGACGGGAGTTATGTGACTAAGGGAGGATTCGCCATGCTTGTGATTGCCGGTCTCGGAAACCCGGGGAAGAACTATGAAAATACACGGCATAATGTCGGATTTATGGTGATAGATCAGCTTGCAAAGGAATGGAATATAGAGCTGAATCAAAATAAATTTAACGGATTATACGGAACCGGATTTGTTTCCGGCAAAAAGGTTCTACTTGTTAAACCGCTTACATATATGAATTTATCAGGAGAATGTTTGCGGCCTTTAATGGACTACTATGATGTCGATAACGAAGATTTGACAGTCATTTACGACGACCTTGACCTTCCGACTGGCAAGATCCGTTTAAGAACGAAAGGAAGCGCCGGAGGGCACAATGGCATCAAATCACTGATCCAGCATCTTAGAACATCCGAGTTTGACCGTATCCGCATCGGAATCGGCCGGCCTGTAAACGGCATGAAGGTCGTTGATTATGTGTTAGGCTCCTTTACCAAGGAGGAGGCACCTGAGATCGAAGAAGCGGTTGATAAATCTGTGAAGGCTTGTGAGGCTTCTTTGAGTAAACCGTTTTTAGAAGTCATGAACGAATTTAACGCAAAGGTATAAAATGTAACAACAAAGTCCATACTACACCAAAATGACTTTTTCATCAGGAGGTCCCTTGTATGGCTTTGCATTATTATTGTCGTCATTGCGGAGTGAAAGTAGGCAGTCTCGAATCTTCAATGGTATCGACAGACTTACTTGGATTTCAGCACTTAACAAATGAGGAAAGAAACGATATGATTTCTTATAAAGAAAATGGAGATGTCCATGTTTTGACGATATGTGAAGATTGCCAAGAGGCGCTTGACCGAAATCCGCATTACCACGAATATCACACATTTATTCAATAAAAAGCTTTGGTGTAGACACTAGACCAAAGCGTTTTTCTGTTCTCACAGGAAACAGAGAGGAGGGGCCATATGGACAACATTCAAACCTTTATAAAAGAAAGCGATGACTTTAAATCCATCATCAACGGTTTACACGAGGGCCTGAAGGAACAGCTGCTCGCCGGTCTGTCGGGTTCCGCGCGTTCTGTTTTTACTTCTGCTCTGGCTAATGAAACGAATAAGCCTATCTTTTTAATCACCCATAACTTATATCAAGCCCAGAAAGTAACAGATGATCTGACTTCACTTCTAGAGGATCGGTCTGTCCTTTTGTACCCCGTCAATGAACTCATTTCATCAGAAATCGCAGTTGCAAGCCCTGAATTGCGGGCACAGCGATTAGATGTCATTAATAGACTAACGAATGGAGAAGCGCCAATTGTCGTTGCTCCGGTAGCTGCAATCAGAAGAATGCTGCCGCCTGTAGAGGTGTGGAAAAGCAGCCAGATGCTCATTCAGGTAGGCCATGATATCGAACCTGACCAGCTTGCCTCACGGCTGGTAGAGGTAGGGTATGAGCGGTCTGATATGGTTTCTGCGCCTGGGGAATTCAGTATTCGCGGGGGAATCATTGACATTTATCCGCTGACTTCAGAGAATCCGGTGAGAATTGAACTTTTTGACACCGAGGTGGATTCAATCCGCAGCTTTAATTCAAATGATCAGCGGTCAATTGAGACCCTTACCTCGATCAATATCGGTCCCGCGAAGGAATTAATTATCAGACCGGAAGAAAAAGCGCGGGCGATGGAGAAAATCGATAGTGGTCTTGCCGCGAGCTTGAAAAAATTAAAGGCTGACAAACAAAAAGAAATACTTCATGCGAATATTTCTCACGATAAAGAACGCTTGTCTGAAGGCCAGACAGATCAGGAGCTCGTGAAGTATCTCTCATATTTCTATGAAAAGCCTGCTAGTTTACTAGATTATACACCTGATAATACACTTCTGATTTTGGATGAAGTCAGTCGGATTCATGAGATGGAAGAACAGCTTCAAAAAGAAGAAGCGGAGTTTATCACAAATCTTCTTGAGGAAGGGAAGATTTTGCATGACATTCGTTTGTCATTCAGCTTCCAAAAAATAGTGGCTGAGCAAAAACGGCCTCTGTTGTACTACTCTTTATTTTTGCGGCATGTACACCATACGAGCCCGCAAAATATCGTCAATGTGTCAGGCCGGCAAATGCAGAGTTTCCATGGCCAAATGAACGTGCTTGCGGGCGAAATGGAGCGTTTTAAAAAATCAAATTTCACTGTTGTGTTCTTAGGAGCAAACAAGGAACGTACACAGAAATTGTCATCTGTTTTGGCTGATTATGATATCGAGGCTGCCATGACAGACAGCAAAAAAGCGCTTGTTCAGGGACAGGTCTATATCATGGAAGGCGAGCTCCAATCGGGATTTGAGCTGCCGTTAATGAAGCTTGCCGTTATTACGGAAGAAGAACTGTTCAAAAACCGTGTAAAAAAGAAGCCGCGAAAACAGAAGCTTACCAATGCAGAGCGCATCAAAAGCTATTCTGAGCTTCAAATTGGAGATTATGTCGTTCATATTAATCACGGGATCGGAAAATACCTGGGGATTGAAACTCTTGAAATCAACGGCATTCATAAAGACTATTTAAATATACATTATCAGGGCAGTGACAAGCTTTACGTTCCTGTAGAACAAATTGATCAGGTCCAAAAATATGTCGGCTCCGAAGGAAAAGAGCCAAAGTTGTATAAATTAGGCGGAAGTGAATGGAAGCGGGTCAAGAAAAAAGTAGAGACATCCGTTCAGGATATTGCTGACGACTTAATTAAGCTGTATGCCGAAAGAGAAGCGAGCAAGGGCTATGCGTTTTCTCCTGACCATGAGATGCAGCGTGAATTCGAATCGGCTTTCCCTTATCAAGAGACTGATGATCAGCTCCGTTCGATTCACGAAATCAAAAAAGACATGGAAAGAGAACGTCCGATGGACCGCTTGCTATGCGGAGATGTGGGCTACGGTAAAACAGAGGTTGCCATACGTGCAGCGTTTAAGGCGATCGGTGACGGAAAGCAGGTAGCTCTGCTCGTTCCGACAACAATTTTGGCGCAGCAGCACTATGAAACCATAAAAGAGCGCTTCCAGGACTATCCGATTAATATCGGACTTCTCAGCAGGTTCAGAACGAGAAAAGAAGCAAACGAAACAATTAAAGGGCTGAAAAACGGAACAGTTGATATCGTCATCGGGACGCATCGGCTGCTATCAAAGGATGTCGTGTATAAAGATTTAGGGCTCCTCATCATTGATGAAGAGCAGCGTTTCGGTGTAACCCATAAAGAAAAGATCAAGCAAATAAAAGCCAATGTTGATGTATTAACGTTAACAGCAACGCCGATTCCGCGTACGCTGCATATGTCTATGCTTGGCGTAAGGGACCTTTCAGTCATCGAGACTCCGCCGGAAAATCGCTTCCCTGTACAGACGTATGTTGTGGAATATAACGGCGCTCTTGTCAGAGAGGCGATTGAACGTGAGCTTGCACGCGGAGGCCAGGTCTATTTCTTGTACAACCGGGTAGAGGACATTGAGCGGAAAGCGGATGAAATTTCAATGCTAGTCCCTGACGCGAAGGTAGCATATGCGCATGGGAAAATGACAGAAAATGAATTAGAAACCGTTATGCTAAGTTTCCTTGAAGGAGAATCAGACGTTCTCGTCAGCACAACCATTATCGAAACTGGCGTGGACATCCCGAACGTCAATACGCTGATCGTATTTGACGCCGACAAGATGGGACTTTCTCAGCTTTACCAGTTGCGGGGGCGTGTCGGCCGTTCTAACCGTGTGGCGTATGCGTACTTCACGTATCGCCGGGATAAAGTGCTGACAGAAGTGGCTGAAAAAAGGCTGCAGGCTATTAAAGAATTCACAGAGCTAGGTTCCGGTTTTAAAATCGCAATGCGTGACTTAACGATTCGCGGAGCCGGGAATCTTCTTGGTGCCCAGCAGCATGGCTTCATCGATTCGGTCGGATTTGACCTCTATTCACAAATGCTGAAGGAGGCCATTGAGGAGCGTAAAGGAGACACAGCGAAGACAGAGCAGTTTGAAACAGAAATTGATGTCGAGCTTGATGCGTATATTCCGGAAACTTATATTCAAGACGGCAAACAGAAAATTGATATGTATAAACGCTTCAGGTCTGTGGCGACAATCGAAGAGAAGAATGAGCTTCAAGATGAAATGATCGACCGCTTTGGAAACTATCCAAAAGAAGTCGAATACTTGTTTACTGTTGCAGAAATGAAAGTCTATGCGAGACAGGAACGTGTCGAGCTGATTAAGCAGGATAAAGATGCTGTCAGATTGACGATTTCTGAAGAAGCAAGTGCTGCAATTGACGGGCAGAAGCTGTTTGAGCTTGGCAATCAATATGGCAGACAAATCGGACTGGGAATGGAAGGGAAAAAACTCAAAATCTCCATACAGACGAAAGGCCGTAGTGCTGATGAATGGCTCGACACCGTGCTGGGCATGCTGAAGGGCTTAAAAGATGTGAAAAAGCAAACCATTTCATCAACGTAAATTTTGTTACTCTCTGGTGTATATTACATTTGATGTGACGGATACTAATTTCAAGCGAGGCGGAAGGTACATAAAGTAACTGCTTTAGGTCTTTCCCACATGTATATACCATCAAATGAAAGAGAGGCACCAGAGATGAAAGCAACCGGTATCGTACGTCGTATTGATGACTTAGGTCGGGTCGTGATTCCTAAAGAAATTCGAAGAACTCTGAGAATCAGGGAAGGCGATCCGCTTGAGATTTTTGTAGATCGTGACGGAGAAGTGATTTTGAAAAAGTACTCTCCGATCAGTGAGCTTGGAGACTTTGCAAAGGAGTATGCAGACGCGCTTTACGACAGCCTCGGCCATTCAGTGCTGATTTGTGATCGTGATGTATATATTGCCGTGTCCGGCAGCTCCAAAAAAGATTACTTAAACAAGTCAATCAGCGAAATGCTGGAAAGAACAATGGATCAGCGCAGCTCCGTGCTTGAGAGTGATGCGAAATCAGTACAGCTTGTGAATGGAATTGATGAGGACATGAATTCTTATACTGTCGGCCCAATTGTGGCGAACGGTGATCCGATAGGTGCTGTGGTGATCTTTTCAAAAGATCAGACAATGGGCGAAGTAGAGCATAAAGCCGTTGAAACAGCAGCTGGATTTTTGGCTCGTCAAATGGAACAGTAGGTCTTATTCCTTTCTTCGAAAATAGGTATGTAAAGAACAGCTCTCCTTGGGACGCTGTTCTTTTTCATGCGTGCCGAAAAAGGAATCCAAGGGTTGGGATGTGGTATAATAACCTCGTTTTTATTTGTGCCGCGGTAATACGTGAACCGTATTGCCCCTGACGTTGGGAAGGAGCTTTTGGATGGACGATTCAATAGGCGTTAAACGGCATTGGATTTGGCAGGGGGCTTTTGTTTTAATTCTGGCAGGCGTCATCACAAAAATTTTAAGCGCTGTTTACAGAGTCCCGTTTCAAAACATTGTCGGCGATGTTGGATTTTATATATATCAGCAGGTATATCCCTTTCTTGGTATTGCGGTCATGCTGTCCACATCAGGATTTCCAGTCATTATTTCAAAGCTGATGAATGATTATAGTGTAAAAAATCATCACACCATATTAAAAATAACAGCGTTATTTTTGTCTTTAATCGGTATTTTATTATTTCTTTGTTTATATCTGGGTGCTGTTCCTATTGCACTCTTTATGGGGGATTCGCATCTAGCCGTGTTAATTCAAGTGACCGCATGCGCGTTTCTGCTGTTCCCATTTGTCGCGTTGCTTAGAGGCGGTTTTCAGGGGCGGCACGAAATGCTCCCTTCAGCCTTATCACAGATGACAGAGCAGTTTCTGCGTGTTGCGGTGCTCTTGGGTTTATCATTTTGGCTCGTGAAAAAGGGAGCCTCGCTTTATACTGCGGGAGCGGCAGCCGCTTCAGGCTCTCTTGCCGGAAGTTTGGTTGCATTGATGATACTGGGGTTTTTTTGGTTCAAAACGAAAAGAGACAACCAAACGGATAAGCAAAACGAAAATGTCATCACAACAAAAGAATTGACGAAAAAACTGCTTTTATATTCGGTTACAATTTGTGTAAGCAGTTTGCTGCTTTTGTTTATCCAGCTTGTTGATGCTTTGAATTTATATGCATTGCTTTCGGGTGGTGAGGCAAGCGAAGAAGCAAAACGCCTAAAGGGGATCTATGATCGAGGACAACCCTTGTTGCAGCTCGGCTCAGTTTTTGCCGTAAGCATTGCGACGTCACTCGTTCCGTATATTTCTATGGCTGTAAAAAACAAAGAGCTGAAGATCATGAAAGAAAAAATCACGTCATCTTTGAAACTATGCCTTGTGCTCGGTACAGGCGCATCGGCTGGGTTGATTTGCATTCTAAAGCCGGTAAATATCATGCTGTTTCAAAATGGAGAAGGGACAGGTGCGTTACAAGTATTTAGCTGCTCCATTTTGTTTGCATCCTTGGCGGTAACGGCAGCGGCCGTCTTACAGGGAGCGGGATACACAGTTTTTCCTGCGATAGCGGTGGGCGCGGGTGTTGCAGTGAAATGGGTGTTAAACACACTTTTGGTTCCGCGCTATGGGATTGAAGGCGCATCGCTTGCGACAGCGGCTTCCTTTGCGGCTGTCGCCGGCCTTAACTTGTATCAGCTTCGGCAAAAGGAATGGCTCGATAAGCTTAGAGGCATTTTGATTCCGATTATTGGATCTGCTCTTTTGATGTCAGCTGTTTTGCTTGCGTATACGCGTCTATGGACTTTCTTGTTTCCTGCAACAGGAAGAGGAGCGGCTGTGATTGAGAGCCTTTCTGCTGTTGCCATTGGTGGCGCGGTGTTTATTTATTGTATGATGAGATTGGGAATATTTACAGATGAAGAGCTGAACAGTGTGCCATTCGGCAGCAAGTTAAGCAAATTCATGAGAAGGAGAGAACAAAATGGCGGGTAAAATTACAGTCGTGGGACTTGGTGCCGGAGACATGGACCAGTTGACAATTGGTATACACAAGCTGCTGATGAAGGCAGATACGCTGTATGTCAGAACCAAGGATCATCCTTTAATTGAGGAGCTTGAAAAAGAAACGAAGAACATCCGTTTCTTTGATGATATATATGAGAAACATGATCAGTTCGAGGCGGTATATGAAGAAATTGCAGATATCCTCTTTGAAGCGGCGCGGCGTGAGGACGTGGTTTATGCTGTGCCGGGACACCCTTTTGTCGCAGAAAAAACAGTTCAGCTGCTGACGGAGCGGCAGGAAAAGGAAAACGTTCAAGTGAAAGTCGCGGGGGGACAAAGTTTCCTTGATGCCACGTTCAATGCCTTGCAAATTGACCCGATTGAAGGTTTTCAATTTGTGGATGCCGGCACATTGTCTGCGGATGAGCTTGAGCTCAGACATCATCTGATCATATGTCAGGTTTACGACCAAATGACGGCCTCTGAAGTCAAGCTGACATTGATGGAGAAGCTGCCTGATGATTATGAGGTCGTCATTGTGACTGCAGCAGGCAGCCGTGGCGAGGAGATCAGGACAGTGCCATTATTTGAGCTGGACCGCAATGTCGCCTTGAACAACTTAACAAGTGTGTATATTCCGCCGATTAAAGAAGAGAAGCTGCTTTATCACGAATTCTCCACGTTCCGAAGCATCATCAGAGAGCTTCGCGGACCTAATGGATGTCCGTGGGATAAAAAGCAGACGCATCAGTCATTAAAGCAGTACATGATTGAAGAATGTTATGAGCTTCTCGAAGCTATTGACGAAGAAGACACAGACCATATGATCGAAGAGCTTGGCGACGTTTTGCTTCAGGTCTTGCTTCACGCGCAAATTGGTGAAGATGAAGGTTATTTCACAATTGATGATGTCATAAAAGGAATCAGTGAAAAAATGGTCCGAAGACATCCCCATGTGTTTAAAGATGTTAAGGTTCAGGATGAAAACGATGTTTTGGCCAATTGGGAAGATATAAAAAAGGCCGAAAAAAATACATCTGAATCCTCGTTACTAGACAGCGTACCGAAAACCCTTCCAGCTCTTTCGAAAGCTGCTAAATTGCAGAAAAAAGCAGCGAAGGTCGGTTTTGACTGGGAAGACGTCAGCGATATTTGGGAAAAGGTAAGTGAGGAAATGAAGGAATTTTCTTCTGAGGTTTCTGAAGCTCCTCACAAACACAATCTTAAAGCTGAGTTTGGCGACATTTTGTTCGCGCTGGTGAATGTAGCCCGCTTCTACAAAATAGAGCCAGAGGAAGCGCTGACCATGACTAATGACAAATTCCGGAGACGGTTCTCGTACATTGAGGAAACAGCGATGGAAAAGGGAGTCGAGCTGGCTGATATGTCCCTTGAGGACATGGACAAACTGTGGAATGAAGCAAAAGAAACTGAGAGGAGATCATAGATATGAGATTAGATAAATTTTTGAAAGTATCACGGCTGATCAAACGGCGTACACTAGCGAAGGAAGTAGCTGACCAAGGACGAATCTCTATTAACGGAAACCAAGCTAAAGCAAGCTCTGACGTAAAACCGGGAGATGAACTAACGGTCCGCTTCGGCCAAAAGCTTGTAACGGTTCAAGTTAATGAATTGAAAGACACGACGAAAAAAGAAGAAGCTGCAAACATGTACACGATTCTAAAAGAAGAAAAACTCGGCGAATAGGCTTGTTCTAAAAAAATCCCCCACCTCATACAATGCAGTAATAATGCTAAAAGTATCGAGGATATGGGGGCTGAATAGATGAATTCATATTATGATCAAAAAGGTTCTTCGTCTGTTCCGGAACAGCATGATGTGACAATGAAAGGCCGGAAGCATTTAGATATTTCTGGGGTTAAGCATGTGGAGAGTTTTGATAACGAAGAATTCCTGCTGGAAACGGTGATGGGAATGCTCTCCGTCAGAGGCCAAAACCTGCAGATGAAAAATCTTGATGTGGAAAAAGGGATTGTTTCGATTAAAGGCAGGGTATTTGATTTAGTGTACTTAGACGAACAACAAGGGGATAAAGCTAAAGGGTTTTTTAGCAAGTTGTTTAAATGACGCTGACGACACAATTCTATACAATGCTGGCGATGTCCGGTATGGGTCTCTGGCTTGGTGCTTCGCTTGATACATACCGGCTCTTTGTCATTCGTGCCAAAACAGCCAGATGGCTATTATTTATTCATGATATTCTTTTCTGGATTGTGCAAGGGCTGCTTTTCTTTTATGTCTTGCTTCATGTAAATGAGGGAGAATTCAGGATTTACATCTTTTTAGCGGTTCTGCTGGGCGTTGCGACGTATCAGAGCCTTTGCAAACGAATCTATATAAAAATACTGAAATTCTTCATTTACCTTGTTGTTTCTGTTTATCAATTCTTCAAAAAACTCATTCAGCACGTGTTATTTCGTCCTATTGTATGGACATGCGGAGCGATCATCTGGCTGGCGGCATTTTTATTCAAGAAAACATACAGCCTGATAGGTTTTCTCCTGCTGTGTCTATATAAAATAGTCATGGTCCTGTGTTTTCCGATCCGTTTTATCGCGAAACAATGTTTGAAACTTCTTCCTGTGAAAATGCGTCTAACTTTTAGACGTTATTTTGAAAAAGGTGCAGGATTTCTCAAAAAGAAGAAGAAACTATTGATAACCATAAGAACGACCATTACACGGTTTTTGAAGAAATGAAAGGAGGACCGTCTGGTTTGAATTTTTCCAGGGAACGAACGATAACTGAAATTCAAAACGACTATAAAGAACAAGTAGAACGGCAAAATCAGCTGAAGAAACGAAGACGCAAAGGGCTGTACAGACGGTTAACTGTATTCGGCGCCCTAGTATTCCTGACGGCAATTGTGCTGGCAAGCTCTGTCTGGTCCCAAACATCTTCCCTTAGTGCAAAAGAAGAAAAGAAAGAACAGCTTGAAAAAGAACTGAAAAGTTTAAAGACAAAACAAACGGATTTAAAAGAAGAAATATCCAAATTGAAGGATGAGGATTACGTCACAGAGCTTGCCAGAAGGGACTTATTCATGTCTGGAGACGGAGAAATTATCTTCAATGTGGAGAAGAAGAGCAAGTAGCCTTGTTGACACTTAAATTTTTATTTAGGTATAATTAAGCAAACGATCTTTTTATAAGCCTAAGGAGGAGCACTTTTTTTATGTCGATTGAAGTTGGCAGCAAGTTGCAAGGGAAAATTACAGGTATTACAAATTTTGGAGCATTTGTTGAATTGCCTGGAGGCTCAACCGGTCTCGTTCACATTAGTGAGGTAGCTGATAATTATGTCAAAGACATTAACGACCACTTAAAAGTCGGCGACCAAGTTGAAGTGAAAGTCATCAACGTTGAAAAAGACGGGAAAATTGGTTTATCTATTAAAAAAGCTAAAGACCGTCCGCAAGCCAGACCTAGAAATGATTTCCGTCCGAAAGAATCTTTTGAACAGAAAATGAATAAGTTTTTAAAAGACAGCGAAGATCGCTTGTCATCTTTAAAACGCAATACGGAATCAAAACGTGGAGGGCGCGGAGCAAGAAGAGGATAACTTGCTGCTTTCTATAAAATAAATGAAGCATCCGTTCATCCCGACGGATGCTTTTTTATTATCCTCATCCTCTTTAAGAGTCAGAAAATTACAACATTAAAGTTTCTGTTGACGAAAGAGACAAACCTTTGTATTATATAACTTGTGCTTAGAAGCACAAAACAATATGGCGGTGTAGCTCAGCTGGCTAGAGCGTACGGTTCATACCCGTGAGGTCGGGGGTTCGATCCCCTCCGCCGCTACCATATTTGTTTGGCCCGTTGGTCAAGCGGTTAAGACACCGCCCTTTCACGGCGGTAACACGGGTTCGAATCCCGTACGGGTCATCCTAAAAAATCGGTTTCTCTTGCAGAAGCCGATTTTTTTCATTTTTAGACAACATTCCGGAAATTCTTTTCATAAACGAATATCAAGGCAGAAACCGTCGAAGATTTCTTTGGTATTGTTACCTTCTTTTGACAAAATCCTATCTGTGCTTTCGCTATAATGACAGGCAACGAATATAACAGGTGGGAGATGAGAGGAATGGAAAAAGCAGAAAGAAGAGTGAACGGGCCAATGGCGGGACAAGCTTTGGAAAAACTCCAATCGTTTTTTAACAGGGGCACGAAGCTGGTGACTCATCATTTGCATTCACTGTTTTTCTATAAAGGATTCATTTATGTTGTCATCGGATTTTTGCTTGGACGGGCTTTCATATTATCCGAGGTGCTTCCTTTCGCACTTCCTTTCTTTGGAGCGATGCTTCTTATCAGAAGAGACAAAGCGTTTTATGCGATTTTGGCTGTGCTTGCAGGTGCGCTGACCATATCTCCAAAGCACTCAGTGCTCATACTGGCGGCATTGCTGGCATTCTTCGTATTTTCTAAAGTGGCTGCCTTCATTACCGACGATCGTGTAAAAGCACTCCCGATTGTCGTGTTCTTCTCGATGGCTGCAGCAAGAGCCGGGTTTGTTTATGCCCAAAATGGCGTATTTACAACCTATGATTATGTAATGGCTATCGTTGAGGCTGGACTGTCGTTTATCTTAACACTGATTTTCCTTCAGAGCCTTCCGATTTTTACTGTGAAAAAAGTGAAACAATCATTAAAAATAGAGGAAATCATTTGCTTTATGATTCTTATTGCCTCTGTTTTAACGGGGCTGGCCGGCTTGTCCTACCAAGGGATGCAGGCAGAACATATATTGGCTCGTTATGTTGTATTGAGTTTTTCCTTTATTGGCGGAGCAAGCATCGGCTGTACGGTTGGTGTTGTGACCGGCCTGATTCTTGGCTTGGCGAATATCGGAAACCTATATCAAATGAGTCTGCTTGCTTTTTCCGGTTTATTGGGCGGTTTACTGAAGGAAGGAAAAAAAGCGGGTGCAGCAATCGGTCTTATCGTTGGTTCACTTCTTATATCATTATATGGTGAAGGCTCTGCCGGTCTGATGACAACGCTCTATGAGTCATTAATCGCAGTCGGCCTGTTTTTGCTCACACCTCAATCTATTACAAGGAAAGTGGCGAGATATATTCCGGGAACTGTCGAGCATCTTCAAGAGCAACAGCAATACGCTAGAAAAATCCGTGATGTCACTGCTCAGAAGGTAGACCAGTTCTCCAATGTATTTCACGCGCTGTCTGAAAGCTTTGCAACCTTTTACCAAGCATCAGACGAACAGACAGATGACAGTGAAGTTGATCTGTTCTTAAGCAAAATCACGGAGCATTCCTGCCAGACGTGCTACAAGAAAAACAGGTGCTGGGTACAGAACTTTGATAAAACATATGATTTAATGAAACAAGTTATGCTTGAAACAGAGGAAAAAGAATATGCATCAAACCGAAGGCTGAAAAAAGAGTTTCAACAGTATTGTTCTAAATCCAAGCAGGTTGAAGAGCTGATTGAGGATGAGCTCGCACATCATCATGCCCATTTGACACTCAAGAAAAAAGTCCAAGACAGCAGGCGCCTTGTTGCTGAACAGCTTTTAGGCGTTTCTGAGGTTATGGCCGACTTTTCTCGGGAAATAAAAAGAGAGCGAGAACAGCACTTTCTGCAGGAAGAGCAAATCATAGAAGCGCTTCAGCATTTCGGAATTGAGATTCAGCATGTCGAGATCTATAGTCTTGAACAAGGAAATATCGATATTGAAATGACCATTCCGTTCAGCGGACATGGAGAAAGTGAAAAAATCATTGCCCCTATGCTGTCTGACATTCTGGAAGAACAAATTCTTGTGAAAGCCGAACAGCACTCTCCGCATCCGAATGGATACAGCCATGTCGCCTTTGGATCAACAAAATCATACAGGGTGTCCACGGGAGCTGCTCACGCTGCGAAGGGCGGCGGTCTTGTCTCCGGCGACAGCTACAGCATGATGGAGCTTGGAGCCAGAAAATATGCTGCAGCAATCAGTGACGGAATGGGCAATGGCGCAAGAGCGCACTTTGAAAGCAATGAAACGATCAAGCTTCTTGAAAAAATCCTTGAATCGGGCATTGATGAAAAAATAGCAATTAAAACGATCAACAGCATACTGTCTCTAAGGACAACTGACGAAATATATTCCACGCTTGACCTGTCTATTATCGATCTTCAAGATGCCAGCTGTAAGTTTTTGAAGGTTGGATCGACGCCCAGCTTTATCAAACGGGGTGACCAGGTCATGAAAGTTCAAGCGAGCAATCTGCCAATCGGTATTATTAATGAATTCGATGTGGAGGTTGTGAGTGAACAGCTGAAAGCGGGTGACCTCTTAATTATGATGAGTGATGGCATTTTTGAGGGGCCTAAGCATGTGGAAAATCACGACTTATGGATGAAGCGTAAAATGAAAGGGTTGAAAACAAATGACCCGCAGGAGATTGCCGATTTGCTTATGGAAGAAGTCATCCGCACAAGATCCGGCCAAATTGAGGATGATATGACTGTTGTTGTCGTCCGGATTGATCACAATACACCGAAGTGGGCATCCATTCCTGTTCCGGCAATCTTTCAAAACAAACAAGAAATTTCATAACGCTTCCGTATAAATCAAATTTCTTCTGGCGAAGATGGGAATATATGAATCTGAGAATCCTCGTATTCTCCAGGAGGAATGAATGTGAATAACGGACATTTAAATCAAATTTTGCTGATAACGGATGGCTGCTCGAACCATGGGGAAGACCCGCTTGCGATGGCTGCTTTTGCTAAAGAGCAGGGGATTACGGTAAATGTCATTGGTATAATGGAAGAAAATCAAATTGACCCTGAGGCAATGAAGGAAGTCGAAGGGATTGCACTTGCCGGAGGAGGCGTGCACCAAGTCGTTTATGCATCTCAGCTTTCACAAACTGTTCAAATGGTAACAAAAAAAGCGATGACGCAAACCTTACAAGGCGTAGTCAATCAAGAACTGAAACAGATTCTCGGAAAGAATGTGGAAATGGAAGAGCTTTCTCCGGAAAAACGCGGCGAAGTCATGGAAGTGGTAGACGAGCTTGGAGAAACGGTGCATCTTCAGGTTTTGGTTCTTGTTGATACAAGTGCAAGTATGGCGCCAAAGCTTCCAACAGTAAAAGAGGCGCTGATTGATTTGTCTGTAAGCCTCAATTCCCGAATCGGGAATAACGAATTTGCGATGTGTATATTTCCCGGGAAAAAACAAGAGGTCGAGCTTGTGCTGAACTGGACACCGAAGCTGCAATCTCTTTCCACACTCTTTGCAAAGCTTTCGACAGGCGGCATCACGCCGACAGGTCCGGCGATTCGTGAAGCGACACTGCAGTTTGAAAAAATACGCTCAAGAAGGGGCATGCTGGCTGATGATGAACGACGCTTTGACGAGTTTGGCATGTAGCCTCAAGCCGGGTACGACAATCAAAGGCAAGTGGAATGGAAACACTTATACATTGCGTAAACAGCTTGGTAAAGGGGCCAATGGAATTGTGTATTTGGCAGAAGCATCAGATGGACATGTTGCCTTAAAGGTGAGTGATGACAGCCTGTCTATTACTTCTGAAGTGAATGTCTTGAAATCTTTCTCAAAGGCCCAGTCCGTTACGATGGGGCCTTCTTTTTTTGATACGGATGATGCCTATATTCCCAGTGCCAATACGAAAGTTTCATTTTATGCAATGGAATACATAAAAGGGCCGCTGCTTTTGAAGTATGTCAGTGATAAAGGAGCAGAGTGGATACCTGTATTAATGATTCAGCTGTTATCCAGCTTATCGGTGCTTCACCAGCAAGGATGGATATTCGGCGATCTTAAACCTGATAATCTGATCGTAACTGGTCCGCCCGCAAGGATCCGCTGCATTGATGTGGGCGGCACGACAAAGGAAGGCCGGGCGATAAAAGAGTATACGGAGTTTTATGACAGAGGCTATTGGGGGTATGGAACAAGAAAGGCAGAGCCATCCTATGATCTGTTCGCAGTTGCCATGATTATAATCAACAGTGTGCATAAAAAAGAATTTAAGAAAACGAACCAGCCCAAAGAACAGCTTAGGTCTCTCATCGAAGGAAACCCGCTGCTTCAAAAGTATAAAAAAGTGCTTTTTTCAGCCTTGAACGGAGATTATCAATCCGCAGATGAAATGAAAAAGGATATGCTAGACGCGGGGCAAAAAGCAGCACAAAGAAAACAGCCTATAAAAGCATCACCGCAGCCTGCCACACGACAAAGACAGCAAATACCGCGCCAAGGAAAAATAACGAAGACGCGATATACCCCAAAACAGAAACCGGCTAAGTCGGGGGGGTTATTTGAAACAACGCTTATCGTGATCAGTGTTTTAGCGCTTTATTTCGCCTATATTATCTTTTTCTTAATCTGAATGGCGCAAACTGCAGAGCCTATGCTTCTTCTTTGCTTGGAGGGGTTGAAAGTGTTAGGATATGAATATCTTTAAAATACCTGCTCATTGTGAGGAGGACATTGTGAAAAGTGTCAAAGATTTTTTAAACAAACACAATCTTACGTTAAAAGGGGCGACAATCATTGTAGGCGTTTCCGGCGGTCCGGACTCAATGGCTCTTCTTCACGCGTTGCATACGTTATGCGGCCGTTCAGCGAATGTTATTGCAGCTCACGTTGACCATCGGTTCAGAGGTGCGGAATCCGAGGAGGACATGCGTTTTGTCCAAGCTTATTGTAAAGCTGAACAGCTCGTGTGCGAAACGGCTCAAATCAATGTAACCGCATATGCACAGGAAAAAGGACTCAATAAGCAGGCTGCAGCACGCGATTGCCGCTACCGGTTTTTTGAGGAAATCATGTCGAAGCACCAAGCGGACTATCTGGCGCTTGCGCATCATGGTGATGACCAGGTTGAAACAATGCTTATGAAACTGGCTAAGGGTACGCTTGGAACGGGACTTGCGGGAATGCAGCCGGTTAGACGTTTTGGGACGGGGCGGATCATCAGGCCGTTCTTAACCATTACAAAGGAAGAGATCCTTCACTATTGCCGTGAAAACGGCTTGAGCTACCAGATGGATGAAAGTAACGCCAAAGATGACTACACAAGAAACAGATTTAGAAAAACAGTGCTCCCGTTTTTGAAGCAGGAATCTCCGGATGTGCATAAAAGATTTCAGAAAGTGAGTGAAGCACTGACGGAAGATGAGCAATTCTTACAGTCATTAACGAAAGATGAAATGAATAAAGTAATCACAAGCCAGTCTAATACATCAGTTGAAATCAATTCCTCTCAATTGCTTGCCCTCCCGATGCCTTTACAAAGAAGAGGAGTTCAACTAATATTAAACTATCTTTATGAAAACGTTCCATCATCCTTTTCAGCCCATCACATTCAGCAGTTTCTCGATTGGGCGGAAAATGGCAGTCCTTCAGGAGTACTGGACTTTCCGAAAGGACTGAAGGTGGTCAAATCATATCAGACATGTTTGTTTACATTTGAACAATGGCAGTGCAAAAATGTTCCCTTTGAATACCAAATTAGCGGAGCTTCTGATGAAACGGCAGTGCTCCCTAATGGATATCTGATAGAGGCAAGGCATTATGCGGACTCGCCTGAAGAGCATGGGAATGCTGTTTTTATCACAAGTGAAAAAAAGGTGCGGTTTCCCTTAACAATCCGGACGAGAAAAGCTGGAGACCGGATCAAACTAAAAGGGATGAACGGCTCAAAAAAGGTAAAGGATATATTTATTGATAAGAAACTGCCTCTCCAAGAAAGAGACAACTGGCCGATTGTGACGGACGCAAGCGGTGAAATTATCTGGATACCTGGCTTGAAAAAATCAATTTTTGAAGATCTTGTGATTCCAAACAGCGACCGCATTGTATTACAATATAGACAGCATGAAAAGTGTAGGGGGCAAGCAAAATCATGATGAAACATGATATCGAGAAAGTACTGATCTCAGAGGAAGAGATACAAAAGAAAGTAAAAGAGTTAGGTGCAGAATTAACGAGCGAGTATCAAGATACATTTCCGTTGGCAATCGGTGTGTTAAAAGGAGCACTTCCTTTTATGGCGGATCTTATCAAGCATATTGATACATATTTGGAAATGGATTTCATGGATGTATCAAGCTACGGAAATTCTACGGTTTCTTCTGGAGAAGTCAAAATCATTAAAGATTTGGATACATCTGTAGAGGGCCGGGACATCTTAATTATTGAAGATATCATCGACAGTGGGTTAACCTTAAGTTATCTCGTAGAGCTCTTCCGATACCGTAAAGCAAAATCAATTAAGATTGTTACCCTTTTGGATAAACCGAGCGGAAGAAAAGCGGACATCAAAGCAGACTTTGTCGGTTTTGAAGTTCCTGACGCGTTTGTAGTGGGTTACGGACTTGATTATGCTGAGCGCTATCGCAATCTGCCTTATATCGGAGTGTTAAAACCGGCAGTTTATGAAAGCTGATCGGCAGCCTGCTTCCGAGATGGTTATTGTTTGTATTGGAATGATTTTCTATGGTACTATTGAACATAGTTGTGCTTACTGTGGGAGGAGGTAAGGAATGAATCGGGTCTTCCGTAATACCATTTTTTATTTACTTATTTTATTAGTAGTAATCGGGGTTGTGAGCTACTTCCAGACCTCAAATCCGAAAACAGAAAATATGTCGTACAGTACGTTCATCAAAAACCTGGATGACGGGAAAGTTGATAGCGTATCGGTTCAGCCTGTCAGAGGTGTTTATGAGGTAAAAGGGCAGCTGAAAAACTACGACAAAGATCAATACTTTTTGACTCATGTTCCTGAAGGAAAGGGAGCAGACCAGATATTTAACGCTTTGAAAAAGACAGACGTAAAGGTTGAGCCCGCTCAAGAAACAAGCGGATGGGTGACGTTCCTGACGACCATCATCCCATTTGTCATTATCTTTATTCTGTTTTTCTTCCTGCTCAATCAGGCTCAAGGCGGCGGCAGCCGTGTCATGAACTTTGGCAAGAGTAAAGCGAAGCTGTATACAGAGGAAAAGAAACGCGTCAAATTTAAAGACGTTGCAGGGGCTGACGAAGAAAAGCAAGAACTTGTTGAAGTTGTTGAGTTTCTGAAAGATCCCCGCAAGTTTGCCGAGCTTGGCGCCAGAATACCGAAAGGCGTGCTTTTAGTCGGGCCTCCGGGTACCGGTAAAACATTGCTTGCCAAGGCTTGTGCAGGAGAAGCCGGCGTACCTTTCTTCAGCATCAGCGGATCTGATTTCGTTGAAATGTTTGTAGGGGTCGGTGCTTCCCGTGTGCGTGACTTGTTTGAAAATGCGAAAAAGAATGCGCCTTGTTTGATCTTCATTGATGAAATTGACGCAGTCGGACGTCAGCGTGGCGCTGGTCTCGGCGGTGGACACGATGAACGTGAACAGACGCTAAACCAATTGCTTGTTGAAATGGACGGATTCAGCGCTAATGAAGGAATTATCATCATTGCTGCGACGAACCGTGCGGACATCTTGGACCCAGCCTTACTTCGTCCGGGACGTTTTGACCGTCAAATCACAGTGGACCGCCCAGATGTCATTGGCCGTGAAGCTGTATTGAAAGTCCATGCGAGAAACAAACCGCTGGATGAAACGGTTAACCTAAAATCAATTGCCATGAGAACACCAGGCTTCTCAGGCGCTGACTTAGAAAACCTCTTGAATGAAGCTGCGCTTGTAGCGGCTCGTCAAAACAAGAAAAAAATCGATGCGCGTGATATTGACGAAGCGACGGACCGTGTAATTGCCGGACCCGCTAAGAAGAGCCGCGTTATCTCCAAGAAAGAACGCAATATCGTGGCTTATCACGAAGGCGGACACACCGTTATCGGTCTCGTTTTAGATGAGGCAGATATGGTTCATAAAGTAACGATTGTTCCTCGGGGCCAGGCTGGCGGTTATGCTGTTATGCTGCCAAGAGAAGACCGTTATTTCCAAACAAAGCCGGAGCTGCTTGATAAAATTGTCGGCCTCTTGGGCGGACGTGTTGCTGAAGAGATTATCTTCGGTGAAGTCAGCACAGGGGCGCACAATGACTTCCAGCGTGCGACGAATATTGCAAGACGAATGGTTACAGAATTCGGTATGTCAGAAAAACTGGGACCGTTGCAATTTGGACAGTCTCAGGGCGGTCAGGTATTCTTAGGCCGTGATTTCAACAACGAACAGAACTACAGTGATCAAATCGCTTACGAAATTGATCAGGAAATTCAGCGCATCATCAAAGAATGTTATGAGCGTGCGAAACAAATCCTGACTGAAAATCGTGACAAGCTTGAATTGATTGCCCAAACGCTTCTGAAAGTTGAAACGCTTGACGCTGAACAAATCAAACACCTTATCGATCATGGAACATTACCTGAGCGTAATTTCTCAGATGATGAAAAGAACGATGATGTGAAAGTAAACATTCTGACAAAAACAGAAGAAAAGAAAGACGATACGAAAGAGTAATTCGCTTTCTTTCTAAAAAAACTGCCGGCTGACGCTGGCAGTTTTTTTATGTAAATTATGGGCTCAGGTGCGGCTTTTGCAATCATCCAATTCTGGTATCGATTTGTTTACAAATGAGCCGCTGATCGTGTATGGTATTGTAGAATGTTTGTAAAAAGTAAAGTAGAGAAACTATTCAAAAGTGGTGATAGAGGTTGTTACTGGTTATCGATGTGGGGAACACCAATACTGTACTTGGTGTATATCATGATGGAAAATTAGAATATCACTGGCGTATAGAAACAAGCAGGCATAAAACAGAAGATGAGTTTGGGATGATTTTGCGCTCCTTATTTGATCACTCCGGGCTTATGTTTGAACAGATAGATGGCATTATTATTTCGTCAGTAGTGCCGCCAATCATGTTTGCGTTAGAAAGAATGTGCACAAAATACTTTCATATCGAGCCTCAAATTGTTGGTCCAGGTATGAAAACCGGTTTAAATATAAAATATGACAATCCGAAAGAAGTGGGGGCAGACAGAATCGTAAATGCTGTCGCTGCGATACACTTATACGGCAATCCATTAATTGTTGTCGATTTCGGAACCGCCACAACGTACTGCTATATTGATGAAAACAAACAATACATGGGCGGGGCGATTGCCCCTGGGATTACAATTTCGACAGAGGCGCTTTACTCGCGTGCAGCAAAGCTTCCGCGTATCGAAATCACCCGGCCCGACAATATTATCGGAAAAAACACTGTTAGCGCGATGCAATCTGGAATTTTATTTGGCTATGTCGGCCAAGTGGAAGGAATCGTTAAGCGAATGAAATGGCAGGCAAAACAGGAACCAAAGGTCATTGCGACAGGAGGCCTGGCGCCGCTCATTGCGAACGAATCAGATTGTATAGACATCGTTGATCCATTCTTAACCCTAAAAGGGCTGGAATTGATTTATGAAAGAAACCGCGTAGGAAGTGTATAGGAGGTTTAGTAATGGATTATTTAGTAAAAGCACTTGCGTATGACGGAAAAGTTCGGGCTTATGCTGCGAGAACGACTGATATGGTAAATGAGGGACAAAGACGCCATGGTACGTGGCCGACAGCATCCGCTGCACTGGGCCGTACAATGACAGCTTCACTTATGCTCGGCGCTATGCTGAAGGGCGATGATAAGCTGACCGTGAAAATCGAGGGCGGAGGTCCGATCGGAGCTATTGTAGCTGATGCCAATGCCAAAGGAGAAGTCAGAGCCTATGTCTCTAACCCGCAAGTTCATTTTGATTTAAATGAACAAGGTAAGCTTGATGTCAGACGTGCGGTTGGAACAAACGGAACGTTAAGTGTCGTAAAAGATTTAGGTTTGCGCGAGTTCTTCACAGGACAAGTAGAAATCGTTTCAGGAGAATTAGGAGATGATTTTACTTACTATCTTGTGTCATCTGAGCAGGTTCCTTCATCAGTGGGCGTAGGTGTGCTCGTAAATCCTGACAATACCATTCTTGCGGCAGGGGGCTTTATTATTCAGCTGATGCCGGGAACAGATGATGAAACAATCACAAAAATTGAACAGCGTCTATCTCAAGTAGAGCCGATTTCTAAGCTCATCCAAAAAGGGCTGACACCAGAAGAAATTTTAGAAGAAGTCCTAGGCGAGAAACCTGAGATTTTGGAAACGATGCCTGTCAGATTCCATTGCCCTTGTTCAAAAGAACGGTTCGAAACAGCCATTTTAGGACTAGGCAAAAAAGAAATTCAAGATATGATAGAAGAAGATGGACAAGCCGAAGCAGTATGCCATTTTTGTAATGAAAAGTACTTATTTACAAAAGAAGAGCTGGAAGGGCTTCGTGACCAAACTACCCGCTAAGCTCTTTAGCGGGTTTTTAATTTGAGAAAAGGGGCTGAAAGCAGGTTTGAAATCAAGAACAATCTGGACCATTATTTTAGGGGCGCTGTTGGTTTGCTGTATTGCTGTTGCATATACGCTGACGAAATCCCAAGCCGGCGCATCGTCATCCGGTGAGTCTATTGCGACTATCGGGGGCAAGAGTGTGACAAGAGAAGAATGGCTGAAAGAAATGGAAGATCAGTATGGTAAGTCAACGCTTGAAGATATGATCAATGTCCGAGTTGTTGAGCAGCTGGCTAAAAAGAACAACCTTAAAATATCCAAAAGCGAAGTTGATCGTGAGTTTTTGCTGATTAAAGCGGTCAATAATTCCTTTTACGAAGATGAACATACGACGGAGAAAGAGTGGAAAGACCAAATTCGTTATAATATCCTCCTTGAGGAATTGTTAACAAGGGATATCGATATCTCAAACAAAGAATTGGAATCATTCTATCATAAAAATAAGGAACTATATCAGTTTGATGATTCGTATCGAATTCGGCATATTGTTGTAAAAGATGAAGAAGAAGCGAGAGAAGTCCTGAAAGAACTGAAGGGCGGATCAAGCTTTGAAGCTGTCGCTGCCGAAAGATCCACTGACAGATATACATCACCATACGGCGGAGATTTAGGTTTTGTCACAGAGGCATCAGACAACATTCCGTCAGCATACATTGAAGAGGCGAAAATACTCAAAGAGGATGAATGGTCTCAGGAACCAATAAAGGTCAGCAACGGATATGCCATTATCCAGCTGAAAGAAAAACTAAAGGCAAGAACGTTCTCATTTGATGAAGTAAAGGACCAGATCAGACGGCAAATCGCAATGGATCAGCTAGGCGATAAAGCGACAGTTAAGACACTTTGGAAAGAAGCCGATGTATCTTGGTTTTATGGGGAAAAAAGTACTAAGTGATTGACAAAAAATTTTGAAATTGATAGATTATATACATAATACCAATACAAATAGTCGGAAATTGAGGTGTCGAGAATGGTACGTGTAGCAAACTCCATTACTGAATTAATTGGGAATACGCCAATCGTTAAATTAAATCGCCTTGCAGATGAAAACAGTGCGGATGTATATCTAAAACTTGAATACATGAACCCTGGAAGCAGTGTAAAAGACCGTATCGGTTTAGCCATGATTGAAGCGGCTGAAAAAGAAGGAAAATTAAAAGCCGGTGATACAATCATTGAACCGACAAGCGGAAATACTGGAATCGGACTTGCAATGGTTGCTGCTGCTAAGGGATTAAAAGCCATTTTGGTTATGCCTGATACAATGAGCATGGAGCGCCGCAACCTTCTTCGCGCATACGGTGCTGAGCTTGTGCTGACTCCTGGTGCGGAAGGCATGAAAGGCGCCATTAAGAAAGCTGAAGAGCTTGCTGAAAAGCACGGATATTTTGTGCCGCAGCAGTTTAACAACCCTTCTAACCCAGAAATTCACCGCCAAACAACGGGTAAAGAAATCGTTGAGCAATTCGGTGATGACCAGCTTGACGCATTTGTAGCCGGAATCGGAACGGGTGGAACGATTACGGGAGCGGGCGAAGTGCTGAAGGAAGCATATCCTTCCATCAAGATTTACGCTGTTGAACCGTCAGATTCCCCAGTGCTTTCAGGAGGAAAACCAGGCCCCCACAAAATTCAGGGAATCGGAGCTGGATTCGTGCCGGACATCTTAAACACTGAAGTATATGATGAAATCTTCCCTGTGAAGAATGAAGAAGCATTCGAATATGCCCGCAGAGCTGCACGTGAAGAAGGAATTCTCGGAGGCATCTCATCAGGTGCGGCAATTTATGCTGCTCTTCAAGTAGCAAAAAAACTCGGAAAAGGCAAAAAAGTATTGGCCATCATTCCAAGTAACGGCGAACGTTATCTAAGCACGCCGCTGTATCAATTCGATTAAAAAAAGCCAAAACTCCCGGTCCGCCGGGAGTTTTTTTATATTTCGTGCATCAAATATGCCATGTCTGCGACGAATGTTATTCTTGGAAGAGAAATTCACTTTTTTCACTAACAACATTGCTTTACAATTAAAAACAAGTAAAAAAGAAAATAGAGGAATGATACAAATGGCACAACGCAGACCGGCAGGCAAAAAAGTACCTTTTCAAAAAGACTCATTCTTACAACAATTTGAGAAACTTGCGCAATCCCGAAAACATCATGTACTTCTCGAAAGTGCAAGAGGCGGCAGATATAGTATAGCCGGTCTTGATCCAATTGCGACTGTGAAAGGAAAAGACGGAATAACTACAATTAAGCATGGTGATGAGATGCTGTTTAAAGAAGGTGATCCATTACGGGCCTTCCACAGCTGGTTTAAAACGCTGGAAACAGAAACGAATCATGAGTTCCCTGACTTTCAAGGCGGGGCAATCGGGTTTCTCAGCTATGATTACGCACGGTACATTGAAAATTTTAAAATGCTCTCATTAGATGATCTAGAAACACCAGATATTTATTTTCTTGTTTTTGATGATATAGCAGTTTATGACCATCAAGAAGAGTCTCTATGGCTGATTACTCATGTTAATGGTTCTGATCAGGAAACAGCGGATGTGAAGCTATCTGAGTTAGAGCAGATGTGGCTGACTGAGCTTCCCGCTGTCTCTTCGCGAGAGATGAACCCTGAAACAGATGGTTCTTTCGCGGCGCCATTTACCGAGGATGGGTTCTCACAAGCTGTAGAGAAAATCAAACAATACATTGCCAGCGGAGATGTGTTTCAAGTCAATCTATCAATAAGGCAGTCACAGTCACTGTCTGCCCACCCATATCAAATTTACAAAACCTTGAGAGAAGTAAATCCTTCTCCTTATATGGCGTATTTAGAAACACCTGATTTCCAAATCATTTGCGGATCGCCTGAACTGCTTGTCAGCAAAAAGGGCAAGCTATTAGAGACGAGACCGATTGCGGGCACCCGTTCCAGAGGGAAAACAAATGAAGAAGACGAGGCGCTTGCAAACGAATTGATACACAATGAAAAAGAACGCGCGGAACATGTCATGCTGGTTGATCTTGAGCGAAATGATCTGGGAAGAGTATCACGGTACGGGTCTGTGCGCGTAAATGAATTCATGGCAATTGAAAAATACTCGCATGTGATGCACATTGTGTCTAATGTCCAAGGTGAACTGCAGGATGGGTATGATGCTGTAGATATTATTCATGCTGTGTTTCCCGGAGGAACCATTACTGGTGCACCGAAAGTAAGAACGATGGAAATTATAGAAGAACTTGAGCCGACACGCCGAGGGCTTTATACTGGATCTATAGGATGGTTTGGATATAATCACGATCTGCAGTTTAATATCGTCATTCGAACCATTTATGCAATCGGAGGGCAGGCATTTATGCAGTCCGGCGCAGGAGTTGTGATTGATTCTGTTCCGAAGCACGAATACAAGGAATCATTCAAAAAAGCTTTTGCGATGCAAAGAGCATTAGAGCTGAGCAAAGAAGAGACAAAAATTAGATGAGGTGAGCGGAGAAATGATTTTAATGATTGATAACTACGATTCATTCACGTACAACTTGGTACAGTATTTGGGCGAGCTTGGGGAAGAGCTGGTTGTGAAACGCAATGACAGCATCACAATCGAAAAAATTGAAGAACTGTCTCCGGACTTTCTGATGATATCTCCCGGACCGTGCAGCCCTGATGAGGCGGGAATCAGCCTCGAAGCAATTAAACATTTCGCAGGGAAAATTCCTATTTTCGGTGTATGTCTCGGACATCAGTCCATCGCACAAGTGTTCGGCGGTGATGTTGTTAGGGCAGAACGGCTTATGCACGGGAAAACCTCGGATATCGAGCATGACGGCAAAACCATTTTTGAAGGGTTGAAAAACCCCCTTGTTGCGACGCGATACCACTCGCTGATCGTAAAACCTGAGACGCTGCCAAACTGTTTTACAGTAACAGCACAAACGAAAGAAGGAGAAATCATGGCTATTCGCCACAATGACCTCCCGATAGAGGGCGTGCAATTTCACCCAGAGTCTATTATGACCTCCTTTGGGAAAGAAATGCTCAGAAATTTTATTGAGACATATCGCAAGGAAGTTATTGCGTGATGATATATGTGAACGGCCGGTATATGGAGGAGAAAGATGCAGTTCTTTCTCCTTTTGACCATGGGTTTTTATATGGGATCGGTGTTTTCGAAACCTTCAGGCTCTACGAAGGCTGCCCGTTTCTGCTTGATTGGCATATAGAACGGCTTGAACGCGCACTTAAGGATCTGCAAATCGAATATACTGTTTCAAAGCATGAGATCCTTGAGATGCTGGACAAGCTGCTTAAGCTAAATGATATCAAGGATGGCAATGCCCGCGTCAGACTGAACATATCAGCGGGGATCAGCGATAAAGGTTTTGTCGCCCAGACGTACGATAAGCCGACCGTTTTATGCTTTGTGAATCAGCTGAAACCAGAAAGGCTTCCTTTGCAAAAAGAAGGGAAGGTTTTATCGATACGGAGAAACACTCCAGAGGGATCGTTCCGGTTAAAATCACATCATTATTTAAATAATATGTATGCGAAACGTGAAATTGGAAATGATCCGCGTGTCGAGGGAATTTTCTTAACGGAGGATGGAGTTGTTGCAGAGGGTATCATATCTAATGTCTTCTGGAGAAAAGGTCGCTGTATCTATACGCCATCGCTTGATACCGGTATTCTGGACGGCGTCACGAGACGTTTTATCATAGAAAATGCAAAGAATATCGGCCTGGAGCTCAAAACGGGCCGATATGAGCTAGAAGCTCTCTTGACAGCTGACGAAGCGTGGATGACGAACTCGGTTCTTGAAATCATCCCGTTTACTAAAATAGAAGAAGTAAACTATGGAAGCCAAAGCGGAGAAGCAACCTCCGCTCTTCAATTGTTATACAAAAAAGAAATAAAGAACATGATTCATGAAAAGGGAGGAAGAGCATGGCGCAGCACACAATAGATCAAACACAAGTAATCCACACTAAGCCCAGTGCTTTATCATATAAAGAGAAGACGCTGGTGATGGGAATTTTAAACGTAACGCCTGACTCTTTCTCGGACGGTGGAAAATATGACAGCTTGGACAAGGCGCTGCTGCACGCGAAAGAGATGATCGATGATGGTGCCCATATCATTGATATCGGAGGGGAATCGACAAGGCCTGGCGCTGAGTGCGTATCTGAGGATGAGGAGATGTCCAGAGTCATTCCGGTGATTGAGCGGATTACGAAAGAGCTTGGTGTTCCTATTTCTGTAGACACGTACAAGGCTTCTGTCGCAGATGAAGCAGTGAAAGCCGGTGCATCCATTATCAATGATATTTGGGGTGCCAAACATGATCCGAAGATGGCTTCCGTTGCAGCTGAACATAATGTTCCAATTGTTCTCATGCATAACCGCCCTGAAAGAAACTACAATGACTTATTGCCGGATATGCTGTCGGACTTAATGGAGAGTGTAAAAATTGCTGTTGAGGCCGGAGTAGACGAGAAGAACATTATTCTTGATCCCGGTATCGGTTTCGCGAAAACCTATCACGATAACCTGGCAGTGATGAACAAACTAGAGATTTTCAGCGGGTTGGGATATCCGGTTCTTCTGGCAACCTCCCGAAAAAGATTCATCGGACGTGTTCTGGATCTTCCGCCTGAGGAGCGGGCTGAGGGCACAGGCGCGACTGTGTGTCTCGGCATTCAAAAAGGCTGTGACATTGTCAGGGTCCATGATGTAAAGCAAATTGCCAGAATGGCGAAAATGATGGACGCGATGCTGAATAAGGGAGGGGTGCACCATGGATAAAGTTTATGTAGAAGGTATGGAGTTTTACGGATATCACGGTGTGTTCAAAGAAGAAAACAAACTTGGCCAGCGGTTTAAAGTCGATTTAACCGCTGAGCTGGATTTAAGCAAAGCCGGACAAACAGACGACCTTGAGCAAACGATCAACTATGCTGAGCTCTATCACGTATGTAAAGATATCGTGGAAGGGGCGCCTGTGAAATTGGTGGAAACGCTGGCGGAACGTATTACTGGCACTGTTCTCGAAAAATTTCAGCCTGTTCAGCAATGTACGGTGAAAGTGATTAAGCCAGACCCGCCAATTCCCGGACACTATAAATCAGTAGCAATTGAAATTACGAGAAAAAAGTCATGAACAACATATCTTATATTGCACTTGGATCTAATATTGGAGATAGAGAAACGTATTTAAGGCAAGCAGTGGCTTTACTGCATCAGCATGCTGCGGTGACAGTCACTAAAGTGTCGTCTATTTACGAAACTGACCCGGTCGGATACGAAGATCAAGCTCAATTTTTGAATATGGCTGTTGAAATCAAGACATCACTGAACCCTTTTGAACTACTTGAACTGACGCAGCAGATAGAAAATGAATTAGGCAGAACAAGGGAAGTAAGATGGGGGCCGCGGACTGCAGACCTTGACATTTTGTTATTTAATCGTGAAAATATTGAAACAGAGCAACTAATTGTTCCGCATCCGAGAATGTATGAGCGTTTGTTTGTCCTTGCGCCGCTTGCGGAAATTTGCCAGCAGGTTGAAAAAGAGGCTACAAGCGCCGAAACAGACCAAGAAGGTGTAAGAGTATGGAAGCAGAAATCTGGGGTAGACGAATTCGTGCATTCAGAAAGCTGAAAGGTTATACTCAAGAAGGATTTGCAAAAGCATTAGGTATATCAGTTTCTATTCTCGGCGAAATTGAACGCGGAAACCGATTGCCGTCAGCTGCCATCATTCAAGATGCAGCAGTTGTTTTAAATATAAGTGCGGACGAATTGGCGCCGCCAGAAAAATAGAATAAATGAAAGGAGGAGAAAAATTGTTCAAAATCGGAGATATTCAATTGAAAAACCGGGTTGTGCTCGCACCTATGGCTGGTGTCTGCAACTCTGCGTTCAGATTGACTGTAAAGGAATTCGGAGCCGGATTGGTATGCGCTGAAATGGTCAGTGACAAAGCGATCCTTTACAACAATGCAAGAACAATGGGTATGCTTTATATTGATGAACGCGAGAAACCACTGAGCCTTCAAATTTTCGGAGGAAAAAAGGAAACCCTTGTGGAAGCGGCGAAGTTTGTAGACCAAAACACAACTGCTGATATCATTGACATTAACATGGGATGTCCCGTGCCGAAGATTACAAAATGCGATGCGGGAGCCAAATGGCTTCTCGACCCTGATAAGATTTACGAAATGGTTTCTGCAGTAGTGGATGCTGTTAATAAACCAGTTACAGTGAAAATGAGAATGGGCTGGGATGAAGACCACATTTTCGCAGTGAAAAATGCACAGGCTGTAGAACGTGCGGGCGGTAAAGCAGTGGCGCTTCACGGTCGTACGAGAGTGCAGATGTACGAAGGAACGGCAAACTGGGATATCATCAAAGAAGTAAAACAATCAGTATCGATTCCGGTTATCGGAAACGGCGATGTTAAGACACCGCAGGATGCTAAGCGTATGCTCGATGAGACAGGAGTAGACGGGGTCATGATCGGACGCGCTGCATTGGGCAACCCGTGGATGATTTACCGTACGGTTCAGTATCTTGAAACAGGTGAATTAAAAGAAGAGCCGCAAGTACGCGAAAAAATGGCCGTATGCAAACTGCATCTTGACCGCCTGATTGACTTAAAAGGTGAAAACGTAGCGGTAAGAGAAATGAGAAAGCACGCTGCATGGTATCTGAAAGGCGTGAAAGGCAATGCGAACGTTCGTAATGAAATCAATCATTGCGAGACGAGAGAAGAGTTTGTACAGCTTTTAGATGCATTTACGGTTGAAGTTGAGGCAAAAGAGCTTCAAAATGCAAAAGTAGGATAATACTCACCTCTATTTGCTGCTCACTGCTAGTTTTACGCTGGCAGTTTTTCTGCTTTTTTCATGAAACAATATCTGTAATGGAGTGATAACAATGAGTCAAGAAGAGCATAACCATGAAGAATTGAATGATCAGCTGCAAGTCAGACGCGATAAAATGAATCAGCTGAGAGATAACGGCATCGATCCATTCGGCGCACGTTTTGAAAGAACTCATCAGTCTCAAGAAGTTATTTCGGCATATCAAGATCTAACCAAAGAAGAGTTAGAAGAAAAAGCGATTGAAGTTACAATCGCAGGCCGCATGATGACAAAACGCGGCAAAGGAAAAGCCGGCTTTGCCCATCTTCAGGATTTAGAAGGCCAAATCCAAATCTACGTAAGAAAAGACAGTGTCGGTGACGACCAATATGAAATCTTCAAGTCTTCTGACCTCGGTGATCTTATCGGCGTAACCGGAAAAGTCTTCAAAACAAATGTAGGCGAATTGTCTGTTAAAGCAACTTCCTTTGAATTGCTGACAAAAGCGCTTCGTCCGCTTCCTGACAAATACCATGGTTTAAAAGACGTTGAGCAGCGCTACCGTCAGCGCTACCTGGATCTTATCGTAAACCCAGACAGCAAACATACGTTCATTACACGAAGCAAGATCATTCAAGCTATGAGAAGATACCTTGATGATCATGGATACTTAGAAGTAGAAACACCTACAATGCACAGCATTCCTGGGGGAGCTTCTGCGCGCCCGTTTATCACTCACCACAACGCGTTAGACATTCCACTCTATATGCGTATTGCTATCGAACTGCACCTAAAACGTCTAATTGTCGGCGGTTTAGAAAAAGTATATGAAATCGGCCGTGTTTTCCGTAACGAAGGAGTCTCTACACGCCATAACCCTGAATTTACAATGATTGAGTTATATGAAGCATATGCGGACTATAAAGATATCATGAGCTTAACTGAAAACCTTGTCGCTCATATCGCCCAAGAAGTGCTTGGCACAACTACGATTCAATACGGGGAAGAGCAAATCGACCTTAAACCGGAGTGGAAAAGAATCCATATGGTTGACGCAGTCAAAGAAGCGACCGGCGTTGATTTCTGGAAAGAGGTTACTGTTGAACAGGCGCGTGAATATGCAAAAGAACATGGTGTAGAAATTAAAGATTCTATGACAGTAGGCCATATCATCAACGAATTCTTCGAGCAAAAAATTGAAGAAACGCTTATTCAGCCAACGTTTATTTACGGGCATCCTGTAGAAATTTCTCCTCTTGCTAAGAAAAACCCTGAGGACCCGCGTTTTACAGACCGTTTTGAGCTGTTTATCGTTGGCCGTGAACATGCCAACGCGTTTACAGAGCTGAATGATCCTATTGATCAAAGAGAACGCTTTGAAGCGCAATTAAAAGAGCGTGAAGCCGGTAATGATGAAGCTCATTTAATGGATGAAGACTTTGTTGAAGCTCTGGAATACGGTATGCCGCCAACAGGAGGTTTAGGCATCGGTATCGACCGTCTGGTTATGCTGCTGACGAATGCCCCTTCTATTCGCGATGTGCTGTTATTCCCGCAAATGAGACAACGCTAATAA
Source organism: Bacillus sp. 204(2023) (assembly GCF_037027505.1). Classification (NCBI taxonomy): domain Bacteria; kingdom Bacillati; phylum Bacillota; class Bacilli; order Caryophanales; family Bacillaceae; genus Bacillus; species Bacillus sp. 204(2023). The sequence goes on from NZ_JAXCHE010000015.1 coordinate 54,969, forward strand.
AAAAGAGTGGTATCCTCCATAGGGAAAGGATGCCGCTCTTTTTAAATTCCTTAGTATTATTTCAAAAAAACTATTGCACTATTATTTACTAGGTGGTATATTATTATTCGTTGCCGCTAAACAAGGCGATAACGAAAAAAAGAACTTCAAAAAAAGTTATTGACTTCACTGAGTCAACGAGTTATAATAATAAAGTCGCTTGAACGAAGTGAACAAAATGATCTTTGAAAACTAAACAAGACAAAACGTACCTGTTAATTCAGTTTTTAAAAATCGCACAGCGATGTGCGTAGTCAGTCAAACTACTTTATCGGAGAGTTTGATCCTGGCTCAGGACGAACGC
>NZ_JAXCHE010000016.1:0-15651 GCF_037027505.1 Bacillus sp. 204(2023)
AGGGAGCAAGCTCCCATCTGTCCGCTCGACTTGCATGTATTAGGCACGCCGCCAGCGTTCGTCCTGAGCCAGGATCAAACTCTCCGATAAAGTAGTTTGACTGACTACGCACATCGCTGTGCGATTTATAAAAATGAATTAACAGGTACGTTTTGTCTTGTTTAGTTTTCAAAGAACTTTGTTTACCGCTCGTTTAAGCGACTTTATCATCATAACATTTACCGCCGCTACTGTCAACAACTTTTTAACATTTTCTTTTCGAAAAAGCTGTTCGTCATCAGCGACGTATATTAGAATAACACCTTCAATTGTCTAAGTCAATACATAATATCAATTAAATGATAAATTGCTTAATAACGACTAACGCAGCTATTCCGGGTACCCCTAAAATTCCGCTGATAGCTGTTGTAACCAGATTAATCGGCACATGAATGCCAAGACTGCCGCCAAACATATTAACACAAACCAGCAGCAAAGCACCTGCCACAAATTTAACAGCTGTGATGCCCATCCACTTTAAAGGCTTTGCAGCTGAACCTGATAAAAAAAGAAGAATAACCAGTCCTAAAATAATCCCAATAATAAAAATAGGCTCCATGAATCTTCTCATCTCCTTCGCTTGTTCTAGTACAAGCTTATGAGAAGATCCAGGAGTTTAGACCACTTACTTCCACCGGCTGATTTTTAAATTTCGCTGCTTCGCTTCCCTTAAGTAAAAAAAATACTTCGCTTCAGCTACTTTCAGTTCGTATAACACTTCAGCAGACGGTTCTAAGCTTTTTTCAACCAGCTTTTTTTGCCTGTTCCACTCTTCCTTTTGCTTAAAAAGCTGCTCGGTTAGTTTTTCATCAAACTCTCTTCTTAATGTTTTCTTGCGAAGAAAACCCATGGATCGCTTTTTCCTCCTTACAATTCACGTCTTCCTTCAAGTGCTTTAGAAAGAGTGACCTCATCAGCATATTCCAAATCACCGCCGACGGGCAGTCCGTGGGCAATACGGGAGAGCTTAATACCAGACGGCTTGAGGAGCCTTGATATATACATCGCTGTTGCTTCCCCTTCTATATTAGGGTTTGTCGCGAGGATCACTTCTGTCACTTGATCATCCTGTAATCGTTTTAACAATTCTGGTATTTTAATATCCTCCGGTCCGATGCCGTCCATTGGAGAAATAGCGCCGTGAAGAACGTGATACTGTCCGTTGTATTCCTTCATTTTCTCCATAGCGATAACGTCTTTAGGGTCTTGCACAACACAGATAACAGACTTATCCCTGCGCGTATCTTCACATATATAGCAAGGGTCCTGATCTGTAATATGCCCGCAAACTGAACAATATGTCAGGTTGCGTTTCGCATTTACTAATGCTTTCGCAAAATCTAATACTACATCTTCTTTCATACCTAGAACAAAAAAAGCCAGACGAACCGCTGTTTTCGGTCCGATCCCTGGCAATTTCATAAAGCTGTCAATCAGCTTTGATATTGGTTCAGGATATTGCATGTTCTTTTATCCCCCTAGAATAAACCTGGCATGTTCATTCCCTTTGTAAATTGACCCATTGTTTCGTTTGTGATTTCGTCAACTTTTTTCAAAGCTTCATTCGTTGCAGCAAGCACTAAATCTTGAAGCATATCAATATCTTCAGGATCAACGACTTCTTCTTTGATGATAACATCCAGGATTTCTTTTTGGCCGTTTGCTTTAACTGTTACCATACCGCCGCCTGCAGTTCCTTCAACAACCTTTTCTGCAAGCTCTTCTTGAGCCTTCGCCATGTCCTTTTGCATTTTTTGCATTTGTTTCATCATTTTTTGCATATTACCCATTCCGCCACGCATAGCATTCACTCTCTTTCATTTTGTTAGTCTTTTATTTCAATTAAATCCGCTCCAACAAGCTTTTTCGCTTCGGCAATAAGCGGGTCTTCTTCAGCCGGTTCATTTGATCCTTCATTTTCCTGCTGATGATCTTCTAAAAATTCTTCTCTTATTTTACCCCATTGTGCTTCTGGAACGCCAATCAAATCCATTCTTTTTCCGAGCATCGATTCTAAAATCTGCTCAAGATTAGTCCGGACTCCGTTGTTATCCTCAGCGACCATTTTACAATGAATTTCATATTTGAATTTCAGAACAAATGCCGCCGATCCGGCAGCCACAGGTTCACTGTCATTCAGCAAAGCGGCATGTGATACTTTGTTTTGCTGTTTGAGATGAGCAAGAAGCTTGCCCCAACTGTTTCTGAGCAGATCAAGATCCGGTCTTGTGGCTTCCTTCAAAATCTCATGAATTCTGCCTACTGGCGCTTTATAATTGGATTTCCCGCCCTTTGGCACACGCGGCGCTTCTTTTTTCGGGCTTTCCGCAGCTGCTTTTATGCCCGTTGTTTTGAGCCGCTCTACTTCCTGTTCGAGCTGCTGGATTTTTTTCATCAGCATATCCACTTCCGGGAGGTCAGCAGCAGATTGATGTGAGGTTTGGCAAATCTTCACAACGGCCACTTCGAAAAAGATACGCGGATGATTTGTCCATTTCATTTCCTGATGGCTCTTGTTCAGAATATCAATCATTTCATATAGGGCCTGAGCCGGAATTTGTTCACTTAGTTCCCGGAACGTTTCATCGACTTTTACTTTCTCAAGCACTCCCTCTAAGCCAGGGGCTGTCTTGTACAGCAGCATGTCCCTGAAATAGAAAATCATATCTTCTATCAGCTTAGCTGGATCTTTTCCTTGCTGAAGCAATTCATTTAATGTTTCCAGTGCGTCAGAAACGTTTTTATCATGCAGGGATTGTGCAAGCTTCCCGATATATAATTGAGAAACAGCACCCGTAATTAAAAGCGCATCTTCGACTTTCAGGATATCGCCGCTGAATGATATGGCCTGATCAAGAAGGCTCAGGGCATCCCTCATCCCTCCGTCTGCAGCACTCGCAATGATTTCCAGCGATCCTTCCTCCACTTGCAGCTGTTCAGCATCAACAATTTTATTCATGCGGCCTACAATCGCTTGGGAGGTAATTCGTTTAAAGTCAAAACGCTGACATCTAGAGATAATGGTTAAAGGAATTTTGTGCGGTTCAGTTGTTGCTAATATGAAAATACAATGCTCAGGCGGCTCTTCTAATGTTTTTAGTAATGCATTAAAAGCGCCGATAGAAAGCATATGCACCTCATCTATGATATATACCTTATATGTGACGGCCGATGGGGCAAACTTCACTTTATCGCGAATGTCACGAATCTCATCAACACCGTTATTAGAAGCGGCGTCAATTTCTATGACATCGGATATTGACCCGTTTGTTATCCCTTTACAGGCCGCACATTCGTTGCATGGCTCATCAACAGGAGCATGTTCACAGTTGACAGCCTTAGCAAATATTTTGGCTGCACTGGTTTTTCCGGTTCCTCTAGGCCCGGAAAACAGATAGGCGTGAGAAAACTTTTTTTGCAAAAGGGCATTTTGCAGCGTTTTTGTAATGTGTTCTTGTCCGACCACATCTTCAAAGCGCTGAGGCCTGAATACTCGATATAAAGCTTGGTAACTCACGGGTTTGCCCTCCTCCGTTATTCATCATTCCCATTATACATGAACCTTGTTTCGATTCCAAAAGCTCTTTTTACATAACAAAAAACTCACCTAATGTTAGGTGAGTCTGAAAATTTGATGATTGATTTACCGTGCACCTTCTGTCGATTCGCTACCCTAAGCGTTACTTAAGCAGTTAGCTCGGCCCAGGCAACCCTGCGGCACATGAGAGGTTTCACTTAATGCTGCTTCCTTCCGGACCTGACATGGTTCATGAATTCCCATTGCGCAGGACCCAAACGTCAACACCACTTACTTAAGGCAGGCCTTAAAGTAAACGAACCTCGAGAAGGGATTCGGCCCTGCTAGAGCGGATTGCAGGTACAGGGCACCGCTACCTCCCCGCTTAGCACGGCAAAATAAATATCAAATTTTATGTTGCATCTATTACGATGCACACTTAAGTATATCTGTTTCCCCTAAAAATTGCAACCGTACTATTCAGACAAGTTTTTCCTGGCGGCTTTCTTCTTTTTTCTTAGTTCTCTGAAAAACGCACTGAGCATTCCGCCGCATTCTTCCTCAAGCACACCGCTCACCACTTCAGCCTGATGATTAAAGCGTTCCTCCTGAAGAAGGTTCATTAGCGTGCCTGAACAGCCGCCTTTCGGATCAAATGCGCCAAAAACCACTTTTTCCACTCGAGAAAGTACGACTGCACCAGCACACATTGGACAAGGCTCAAGCGTCACATAAAGAGTCGCACCTTCCAGCCGCCATGTTCCGAGTGCCTTACACGCTTCATCAATTACAAGCATTTCTGCATGGGCGATAGATCGCTGTTCAGTCTCTCTTAAATTATGTGCACGCGCTATAATTTCATCATTAACGACAAGCACCGCACCTATCGGCACTTCACCTTCCTCTTCAGCCTTTTTCGCTTCTTTAATTGCTTCTTTCATATAAAGTTCATCTTGTGTCATAAGGATAAGCTCTCTTTTCAAAGTTTTTTCATTGCCTAAAAAGGCTACATATTAACTATAACTGAAACGGAAAGGAGACTGTCGATTGTCCAAAGCAGATACAGCCCTTCTCATTGTAGACATGATCAATAATTTTGAATTCGATATGGGAGAAACCCTCGCTAAAAAAACAGAAAAAATCGTTCCTCATATTTTATCATTAAAGGAGCACGCGAGACAAAATGAATGGCCGATTATTTACATCAATGATCATTATGGACTTTGGCAAGCTGACATTAAAAACATTCAGCAAGAATGCACAAATGAAAGAAGCAAGGATATCATCACAAAGATAGCTCCGGAAGATGCTGATTATTTTTTAATCAAACCAAAACATTCCGCTTTCTACGAAACTGCACTTCACACCCTTCTTACTGAGTTGCAGGTGAGACATATTATCTTAACAGGTATAGCCGGCAATATATGTGTGCTGTTTACCGCTAATGACGCTTATATGAGGGAATACAGCATCACGATTCCTAAGGACTGTATCGCGTCAAACAGTGACGAAGATAACGAATTCGCCTTAACTATGATGGAAAATGTTCTTTTCGCAGAGATTACGACGGAAGAACAAATTACAGAAAAATAAACATGATCAGCGCTTTTCTTTCATACATTGATAGCGATATGAAAGGAGGCGTTTTTCATTCAAATTTATGTGGTAAAACAAGGCGACACTCTTTCTGCTATCGCTTCACAATACAGAACAACCGCAAATGAGATCATTGAAACGAATGAAATACCGAATCCCGACAGCCTTGTTGTCGGACAAACCATTGTCATTCCAATAGCTGGCCAGTTCTATGATGTGAAGCGAGGTGATACCCTGACATCTATCGCCCGGCAGTTCAATACAACGGCAGCCGAGCTCGCAAGGGTTAACCGCATCCAGTTAAATACTGTGCTTCAGATTGGTTTCCGTTTATACATCCCACCAGCCCCTAAACGAGACATCGAATCAAATGCTTATTTGGAGCCCCGAGGAAATCAAGTCAGCGAAAATCTCCAGCAGGCGGCCAGAGAAGCGTCACCCTACTTAACGTACCTTGGCGCATTCAGCTTCCAGGCACAGCGCAACGGAACCTTAGTCGCACCGCCTTTAACGAATTTAAGGAGCATTACAGAAAATCAAAATACAACATTGATGATGATTATAACGAACCTAGAAAACCAGGCATTTAGCGATGAACTTGGCCGGATCCTTTTGAACGACGAAACTGTAAAAAGACGGCTTCTAAATGAAATAGTCGAGAATGCCAAGAGATATGGCTTCCGTGACATTCATTTCGACTTTGAATATTTGCGGCCCCAGGATAGAGAGGCCTATAATCAATTCCTCCGCGAAGCAAGGGATCTTTTCCATCGAGAGGGCTTAGAAATCTCTACGGCTCTTGCTCCTAAAACAAGTGCAACACAGCAGGGCAGATGGTATGAAGCTCATGATTACAGGGCACATGGCGAAATTGTCGACTTTGTTGTTCTCATGACATATGAATGGGGCTATAGCGGCGGGCCGGCTCAAGCGGTTTCTCCAATTGGCCCTGTCCGTGATGTCATAGAATATGCTTTGACTGAAATGCCTGCGAATAAAATCGTCATGGGCCAGAATTTATATGGGTATGACTGGACGCTGCCATATACAGCAGGGGGAACTCCGGCAAGAGCAGTAAGCCCTCAGCAAGCCATTGTCATAGCTGATCAGAACAATGCTTCCATTCAGTATGACCAAACCGCTCAAGCTCCTTTCTTCCGCTATACTGATGCAGAAAACAGAAGGCACGAGGTATGGTTCGAGGATGCCCGCTCGATTCAAGCAAAATTCAATCTGATTAAAGAGCTGAATTTAAGAGGCATCAGCTATTGGAAGCTGGGTCTTTCCTTTCCACAAAACTGGCTGCTGCTGTCTGATCAATTTAATGTTGTCAAAAAGACGTTTCGATAATTTGGAAACGTCTTTTTTTCATGGGGGCACCCAAGGGTTATGATACAATATGAAGGTCGGTAACTGACGCACGTTTTTCAGATATAAGGAGGATTCCGATGAATACAGCCCCTTTTATTGCAATAGAAGGTCCTATCGGGGCAGGAAAAACAACTCTCGCAACGATGCTCTCACAAGAATTCGGATTCCCTATGATCAATGAGATTGTAGAGGATAACCCGTACCTTGATAAGTTTTATGACAATATAGAGGAATGGAGCTTCCAGCTCGAGATGTTTTTTCTTTGTCACAGATACAAACAGCTTGAAGACACCAGTGATCACTTTTTAAAAAAGGGACAGCCTGTAATAGCTGATTATCATATTTATAAAAATGTGATTTTTGCAGAACGCACCTTGTCTCCACATCAGCTGGAAAAATACAAAAAGATATATCACCTGCTAACGGATGATCTGCCAAAGCCGAATTTCATCATTTACATAAAGGCCAGTCTGCCTACATTGCTACACCGCATTGAAAAACGCGGGCGCCCCTTTGAGAAAAAAATTGAAACTAACTATTTGGAGCAGCTGATTTCAGATTATGAAGTCGCCATCAAGCAGCTGCAGGAAGCAGACCCTGAACTTACAGTGTTAACCGTAGATGGTGATTCAAAGGATTTCGTTTTGAATAAGAGCGACTTTGAACGCATTGCCGCCCATGTAAAGGAGCTTATCGTATGAAGGAACATCATATCCCTAAGAATTCAATTATTACAGTAGCAGGAACAGTAGGTGTCGGAAAATCGACTTTAACGAAAACTTTAGCTAAACGGCTTGGATTTAAAACATCGTTGGAGGAAGTCGATCATAATCCATACTTGGAAAAATTCTATCATGATTTTGAACGTTGGAGCTTTCACCTTCAAATTTATTTCTTAGCTGAACGCTTCAAAGAACAGAAAACAATTTTTGAAGCCGGCGGAGGTTTTGTACAAGATCGTTCGATTTATGAAGATACAGGAATTTTCGCAAAAATGCACGCTGATAAAGGGACAATGTCAAAGGTTGATTATAAGACTTACACAAGCCTTTTCGAAGCAATGGTAATGACACCGTATTTCCCACACCCAGATGTGTTGATCTATTTAGAAGGAGATCTGGAGAACATTTTAAACCGGATTGAACAACGCGGCCGTGAGATGGAGCTTCAGACAAGCAGGTCTTATTGGGAAGAAATGCATACACGCTACGAGAACTGGATAAGCGGTTTTAATGCCTGCCCTGTTTTAAAACTTCGCATTGAAGATTATGATCTTCTGAACGACGAAAACTCGATTGAAAATATTGTAGATCAAATTGCTTCAGTTATTCATGATAATCAAAAAAAGTGAATCTCAGTCGAGATTCACTTTTTCTTTAAAATAAAAAATCCGCCGCACCGAATGCAACGGACAAAACAATCTCCAATATATGCTTGTGTTTCATTAGAATTAAAATCAATATGGCGGAGGAAGAGGGATTCGAACCCCCGCGGGCTTTGACACCCCTGTCGGTTTTCAAGACCGATCCCTTCAGCCGGACTTGGGTATTCCTCCGTATCGACAAGACTTACTATATCACGTATGTTCTCGTGCGGTCAAGCATTTTTAAAAACTTTTTTTGTTTTTATGAAAATGCCGTGTTTACATAAGCAAAAAGGCGCACCTTGTCAGGCACGCCTTTCCATAATTTACGGTTTCATTACTTCTCTATTCCCCATATAAGGACGGAGCACTTTCGGAATCACAACGCTTCCGTCTTCCTGCTGATAATTTTCTAATATAGCGGCAACTGTTCTTCCAACCGCCAGTCCTGAACCGTTCAGTGTGTGTACATGCTCAGGCTTGCCTTTCGCTTCACGTCTGAAACGAATATTCGCACGTCTCGCCTGGAACGCTTCGAAGTTGCTGCAAGAAGAGATTTCTCGATATGTGTCTTGGCTTGGAATCCAAACTTCGATATCGTATTTTTTCGCAGCCGTAAAGCCTAAGTCACCCGTACACATGCTCATGACACGGTATGGAAGCTCAAGCAGCTGAAGAACCCGTTCTGCTTGGTTTGTAAGCTTCTCCAATTCTTCATAAGAATCTTCAGGCTTCACAAACTTTACAAGCTCAACTTTATTAAATTGGTGCTGACGAATTAATCCGCGTGTGTCACGTCCTGCTGAACCAGCTTCAGAACGGAAGCAAGCACTGAATGCCGCATAGTTGATCGGCAGGCTGTCACCTGAAAGGATTTCATCGCGATGCATGTTTGTAATCGGCACTTCCGCCGTTGGAATTAAGAAATAATCTTCTTCCCTGATTTTAAATGCATCCTCTTCAAATTTAGGAAGCTGCCCAGTTCCCGTCATGCTTGCGCGGTTTACCATATATGGCGGGATCACTTCAGTGTAGTTATACTCATCCACATGCAGATCAAGCATAAAGTTATAAAGCGCACGCTCCAGACGAGCACCTAAGCCTTTATAGAACACGAAACGGCTTCCTGTTACTTTGGCAGCACGTTCAAAATCCAGAATACCCAGCTCATCCGCAATATCCCAGTGCGGCTTCGGCTCATAAGAAAATGAAGGCTTTTCTCCCCATTTACGCACTTCTACGTTGTCGTCTTCTGTTTCACCGACAGGTACAGACTCATGCGGAATGTTTGGGATTGAGAGAAGGATTGTATCAAGCTCAGCTTCCACTGTCCGTAATTCTTCATCAAGCTTTTTAATTTCCTCGCCGACTTCACGCATTTCTTTAATAATGTGATCCGCGTCTTTTTTCTCACGCTTCAGCACAGCAACCTGCTGAGAAACTTCATTTCGTTTTCCTTTTAACTCTTCAACCTTGCCGATAAGCTCTCTTCGTCTATCATCCAGCGCCTCAAACTTATCAAAATCAGTTAAGTCTTCGCCTTTGTGTACAAGCTTTGCTTTAATTTCTTGAAAATTTGCTCTCAGCATTTTCGTATCAAGCATGCGAAACACTCCTTTTTTTATTGATTTGTCGAAAATAAAAAGAGCCCTCATCCCCATAAAGGGACGAGAGCTCTCGCGTTGCCACCCTGATTGAAAACAAATCAAAGACTCGTTTTCCACTTTCAAACATAACGGTTATCCCGTAAATGCCTACTTGCTTCAGCATTTCGCTCAAGGATGGATTCAGACAGCATCTTTCACCGATTCGCACCAACCATCGGCTCTCTTAGAAAGAGAGGCTCCCTACTAGTTCCTATCAACGCTTTTCGATCTTTATTTGTGCTTATAATGTACTATAAGTTTCCACAGCTTTCAACTGTTTTATACAAGTGCCTTTTGCTTGTATTCCTCAACCATTTCAACAAACAGCTGTGTCACTCGGTGATCTTCTGTCAGCTCCGGATGGAATGAGCAGCCAAGGAATTGCCCCTGTTTCGCGGCTACAATACGACCATTATGCTCCGATAAAACTTCAACATTTTCACCAGCTTCTAAAATATGCGGAGCACGGATGAATACCCCTGTAAAAGGCTCGTCCAAGCCTTTAATTGTTAAATCAGCTTCAAAGCTGTCAACCTGCCGGCCAAATGAATTACGTTCTACAACCACATTCAGAAGACCTAAATGAGGATTATCTGAACCGGCAATTTCTTTTGCTAATATAATTAATCCGGCACATGTTCCAAACATCGGTTTGCCCTGAGCAGCGAATTCACGAAGCGGCTCCATGAATTGATACGTATCGATCAAACGGCGCATCGTCGTGCTCTCACCGCCCGGCAAAATCAACCCGTCAACTTCGTTCAGCTGCTCCGGACGTTTTACGACAAGACCAGCCGCGCCGCATGCTTCAATCGCATGGATGTGCTCTCTAACTGCTCCTTGAAGTCCTAGTACACCTATTGTTAACATGTCAGCAGCGCTCCTATGTTCTTACCAGCCGCGTTCTTGCATACGCTGTTCTGGAAGTAAGTTTGAGATTTCAATCCCTTTCATTGCAGTACCCAGCTCTTTTGACAGCTCAGCGATCAATTTGTAATCAGTGAAGTGAGTTGTTGCTTCCACAATTGCTTTCGCAAATTTAGCAGGGTTGTCTGATTTGAAAATACCAGAACCAACAAATACTCCGTCAGCACCAAGCTGCATCATGAGAGCAGCATCAGCTGGAGTTGCTACGCCGCCAGCGGCAAAGTTAACGACAGGAAGCTTGCCGTCTTTTTTAATTTGAAGAAGAAGCTCGTAAGGAGCACCTAGATTTTTCGCTTCTGTCATTAGTTCATCCTCACTCATCGCAACTACTTTGCGCACTTGAGCGTTAACTTTGCGCATATGGCGAACAGCCTCAACAATATTACCTGTTCCAGGCTCACCTTTTGTGCGAAGCATAGAAGCACCTTCCGCAATACGGCGTGTTGCTTCACCAAGATCACGGCAGCCACAGACAAAAGGAACTGTGTATTCATTTTTATTTAAATGAAATTCTTCGTCAGCCGGCGTCAGAACTTCACTTTCATCAATATAGTCAACACCCATAGCTTCAAGCACACGCGCTTCAACAATATGTCCGATACGCGCTTTTGCCATTACCGGGATAGATACTGCATTCATTACTTCTTCCACGATTGTAGGGTCAGCCATACGGGCAACTCCTCCAGCCGCGCGAATATCTGCTGGCACACGTTCTAGCGCCATTACAGCGACAGCTCCAGCTTCTTCAGCGATTTTCGCTTGTTCCGCATTGATGACGTCCATGATGACGCCGCCTTTTTGCATTTCTGCCATTCCGCGTTTTACACGTTCAGTACCTGTTTGAGCCATTTCTTGGTCCCCCTAATCAAGGTATAGTTATATGATTTCTAATCCTTATTGTATCCTAGAAATCCAATAATTCATATGGATATATACTATTTTATTCGGTTTTTAGCGCTTTGAAAATCATTTTTTATTAAAAATTGGGTTTTTTCAGTATATTACGCGAAAGAGCCCTAACATCCATCAGAGCTCTTTCAATTAATTAAAACCAGCCGGTTACCGTATCAACAATGCTTCCCCAAATTCCGGCAAAAAATCCGCCGATACTGCGCATTGTCAAAACAAACCAGTTTGCTTTTTCTACATTTTCTTTTGTAACAAGGTCTACGCCAGCCAGATCGCTGTTAAGGAATCCGTAATCCTTTTCATCACCTGTGTATTCCGCAGTCAGCTTCCCAACCTTGGTTCCTTTTTTCACAGGAGCAGTTAAGTTGTCTTTATTCAGTGTGACCTTCGCTTTGTAATTCTTTTCTTCACCATTTTTGACAGGAAGAGAGAACGCCTTGTTTGTCACAATGCCTACTTCTTTCTCTTTACCCTTATCAACTGAAATTGTTTTATGGCCTTTTACTTGATCGCCTTCAGCATAAATTTCTTTCATGGAGAAATTGTCGAAAGCATAATCAAACATTTTCTTCGTTTCATCGAAACGACCTGTATGAAGGTTGCCCTTTGCGTTTAAAACAACAGTGATGACACGCATACCGTTGCGTTCAGCTGTTCCTGTAAAGCATGAACCCGCAGAGTCAGTAGAACCTGTTTTCAGTCCGTCTACAGTCGCTTTTTTATACTCGCTGACAAGCCCCTTCAGCATAAAATTCCAGTTCGGCATGTCCATTTCATCATCGGTGCCTTCTCGGAATTTCGTTTTGGCGATACTGGAAGTCTCCAGTATCTCAGGGTAGTCAGTAATCAAGTGATCCGCAAGAATTGCCATATCCTTTGCAGAAACTTCACTTTCTTCATTTACGCTTGTCCCCTCAGGCTGATGCCCGTGAAGATCTTTGTTTTCAAGACCTGTTGCGTTAACAAATTTGTAATCTGTTAAGCCTAGTTCTTTTGCTTTTGCATTCATTTTTTCAACAAACTTAGTTTCAGAACCGGCAACGATTTCTGCAATCGCAATAGCAGCAGCATTTGCAGAATAAATTGCTGTAGCTTGATATAATTCTTTTACTGTGTATTTCCCGTCTTTTCGAAGAGGAACGTTTGATAAGCTGTTATCTTGGGAAATTTCATACACATAGTCATCAGGCGTATAGGTTTGGTCCCATTTCACTTTACCTTGATCAATTGCTTCCAATAACAGATACTCTGTCATCATTTTTGTCATACTCGCAATTGGCAGTCTCTTATCTGCATTTTTACTGTAAAGAATTTTACCTGAAGAAGCTTCGATCATAATAGCAGCAGATGCATTGATATCAATTGGATCGCTGGCTGCTTTTGCTTTTGACATTGGAGCCAGACACGTGACAGCTAGAGTTAACACAACCAATGACATCAGTAGCTGTTTATATTTCTTGATGTTCAATCGTACGACCTCCGTATTTCATTTTCTTCATCTATAATTAAGCCGTTAAGGACATTTTCAATGCACAACAGTATAAATTTTATCATAATCAGTATAAAAAAAATAGACAGAGTCAGAGACCCTGTCAAATGTTTTTAATTTGTAACAATTTATTATGAAATTGTATAGTTAGGTGATTCTTTTGTAATCTGTACGTCATGCGGATGGCTTTCGCGAAGTCCTGCGCCTGTCATGCGAATGAACTGAGCTTCTTCTCTTAACGCACGCAGATCTTTGGACCCGCAATACCCCATACCAGAACGAAGGCCTCCGACTAGCTGATAAACGGTTTCTTCAACTGGTCCTTTGTAAGGTGTGCGTCCTTCAATTCCTTCAGGAACAAATTTTTTGTTTTCTTCTTGGAAGTAACGGTCTTTACTTCCTTTTTCCATTGCAGCAACTGATCCCATGCCGCGGTATACCTTAAATCTTCTGCCTTGGTAGATTTCAGTTTCACCAGGGCTTTCTGATGTGCCTGCAAGCAAGCTTCCGAGCATAACAGCATGTCCGCCGGCTGCCAATGCTTTAGTGATATCGCCAGAGAATTTAATCCCACCGTCGGCGATGATTGTTTTGCCGTGTTTTCTTGCTTCAGTCGCACAATCATAGATTGCTGTAATTTGCGGAACACCGACGCCGGCTACAACACGTGTAGTACAAATTGAACCAGGCCCTATTCCAACTTTGACAACGTCTGCTCCAGCTTCGATAAGCGCTCTTGTCGCTTCAGCTGTTGCCACGTTTCCAGCAATAATGTTTAATTCGGGGTACGTTTCACGGATTTTTGTGACTGTGTTTAAAACGCCTTGAGAGTGTCCGTGAGCTGTATCAATAACAATCACATCAACATTGGCTTCAACAAGCTTTTTGACGCGAGTCATTGTATCGCCAGTTACACCAACTGCCGCGCCAACGATCAGGCGGCCGTGAATGTCTTTAGATGAGTTCGGGAACTCAATGACTTTTTCAATGTCTTTAATTGTGATAAGACCTTTTAATTTATTCTGGTCGTCTACGAGAGGAAGCTTTTCAATTTTATGTTTCTGCAAAATCTTTTCAGCTTCATCCAGAGTAGTTCCTACAGATGCAGTAACTAGCTCTTCTTTCGTCATGACGTCGCTGATTTTCATTGAGTAGTCAGAAATAAAACGAAGGTCACGGTTTGTAATAATTCCAACAAGCTTCTGGTCTTCTTCGTTATTTACAATCGGAACACCGGAAATTCTGTATTTCCCCATCAAATGCTCCGCATCAAATACTTGGTGATCAGGAGTTAAAAAGAAGGGATTTGTGATAACGCCGCGCTCAGAACGCTTTACTTTATCAACTTGTTCAGCCTGCTGTTCAATGGACATATTTTTGTGAATGATGCCCAAGCCGCCCTGTCTTGCCATTGCAATTGCCATTGCTGATTCTGTTACTGTGTCCATACCTGCGCTGATGACAGGAATATTTAGCTTTAACGTTTTTGTAAGTTCTACAGATAAATCCACATCACGCGGAAGTACCTCAGACTTTGCTGGCACAAGCAGCACATCGTCGAACGTTAAGCCTTCTTTTGAAAATTTACTTTCCCACATTAGTAAATCCCCCTCTTTTCGGCAAAATATTATATGTAGATTATCAACTAGCCAAGAGCATGTCAAGGAAGCGGGAAAGAGTTGAAATATTTAGATAACGGAAAGGATTAAGAAATATACATGACATATCATGAGTGGAAAGACTTAGCGCTATTTTACTCCGTTGAATCAACCCAGAAATTTCTAGAAAAGGTTTATATCTTAAACGGTATTGACGATGCGAAAAAAAACTCTTTTAAAAACAGTGAACGGTTTATTTATTTCTTAAAGCATGCCGAATCGTTTTATAAACAAGCCGCATATTCTCCCTTAGAAATCAAACCGATTCTTTTATTTTATGGAATGGCACAGCTTATCAAAGCATGCTTAATTACACGTGATCCTCATTATCCAAGCCATACATCAGTACTGGCACATGGTGTAACAACAAGAAAACGAAAGAAACAAAACTATTGTTTTAGCGATGATGAAGTGAAAATACAACGGAATGGCCTATGCGTACATTTTATGAAACATTTATTCGGACAATCGGATATAGTAGATGAACGGTATACCATGAAAAAATTATTAATGGCCATTCCAGAACTTAGCGACATTTTCTACTTTCAGCAGAAAGAACGATTTATGACAAAAGTTGAGAAGGATAAGAACGAAATTTTTGTACCGGAGGAAGTAGTAATCAATTACAAAATGTCTGATTCAAGGTTTGCTGAATACATGTCCCATCATTATCAATGGTCTTTTACAAAAAAAAATGAACACGGGCTGCTGTTCGAAGTTTCGCCACAAGACAAGGAGCCATGGACATCGACCAGCTTATTGTTTGACATGGAAAAGAACCAATATTATATCCCTTCTCAAAGGGAGCAATTTCTGAGGCTTCCCGAAATGACAATTCATTATTTGATTTTGTACAACGTTGGGATGATTGCAAGGTATGAAACAGAATGGTGGTATGAGTTATTAACACAGCATATAAGTGATGACTACGTGTTAATTCAGCAGTTTTTATTAGTAACAGAAAAGAAACTCCCTAAATACGCTTCACAGTTTCTTCTTCATTTTTAACAAACAAAAAACCCAGCTCAATGAGCTGGGTTTAAGCTTGCTTGGCGGCGTCCTACTCTCACAGGGGGAAACCCCCGACTACCATCGGCGCTGAAGAGCTTAACTTCCGTGTTCGGTATGGGAACGGG
>NZ_JAXCHE010000017.1:0-10431 GCF_037027505.1 Bacillus sp. 204(2023)
ACCTAGCCAAGCAAGGCTAGGCATGTGGGAGTGCTTTTTCTGCACCTGAAATCAGATGAATATGTAAAGAAACAGCCCAAAACAAAAAAGCTTGTAGAAAAAAACACCGTTTTCTCTACAAGCTGAGAGGACATTAAGTCCTCTTCTTACTTACGATATGTCTATTAGTATCTTTCATTTACACGTGTTTTTGATGCTTTGTTTTCAAGGGAAATAGGGTCTTCTGTTTTAGTTCTCCTAATCTTTACAGAAATACCTACTAGAATGACCGCCATAGTTGTAAATATTCCCATGGTTAATAAGATCGTATCCTGATTTAAACTCCATCCAATTAAGAAAGAGATGATCGCTCCTCCGAAACTTGCCGAGGCAATAAATAAACTTGTAACTTCGTCAACGTACTTCTGAATAATGATTGATGCTAGTGTTAAAGCAATGGGAAATATGCCCGCTATACTTAGGCCAATCAAAAATGTACCACCCAATTGAAGTATTGGGTTACTTATATAAGAGAAAGCAATCAACAAAACAATTAAACAACTACAGCTAAAAAGAAGGTATTTGGAAAAATCAAGCCTTCTACTTACGAAACCAATCAATATTCTTCCTATGATGATCCCTACCCAGAAAAAGGAGACACTTATAAGACTAATTTGTTCATTGTCTTGGTTTATCATGATTGAAGGTAAAAAGTTGGCAAAATTTGTTTCGATTCCAGCATATAGGAAAGCAAAAAATACAAAAAAGCCTAATTGCTTTGATTTTTTTCTATCTCCTATAAAGTATTGAAATGCTCCTCCGTCTGGAAAGGTCACTTGTTGGTTAGCATTCTTAGCGTACTTTCGGTTCTTGGACAAGAAAATGAACCACCCTACGAATAGGACGAATAAAAAGGTGAATATACAGTAATACGGTAAAAACCAGTTATTGATATCTATGAAGGAATTAATTAATAATGGGAAAGATAAAGCGCCTAATCCAAAGAGAACTTCCAGCTTACTCATTTTTTCTGCATTACTTTCGAAATTAGCAATAACAAATGAACCAACTGTCGTTTCTAATGTGCCTGCCCCATATCCTAAGAGAAAAGCCATTACAATAATATAATACCAATCCTTAGTTAGAAAAAAGATACTTAACGCTGCAAGCATTATTGTCAAAGCTAAAGTAAGTGTCCTAAAATGACTGTATTTCTTAATCATTAACGGTGCGATTAATACTCCGCTTAGAAATCCGGTAAACTGAAAAAAGATTATGACTGAAATATCATCTGTTGTCTTGTTAAAAGCCTCTAATAGAAATGGTGTCAAACTCCCTGTTGATATATGGATAATACCTACTGTAAAAAAGAAAGCATATCCGAATAAATATGTCCCTCTTAACATTCATTACACCCCTATATGAAAAAGCAGGAAAGTAAATTCCTGCTTTTTTAGTAACTTCTCTCTTTGAAATACTAGTTGACTGCTGAAACAGACATTGGTTGAGAGTTGCTGTCTTTCTCAAAGAACATTTCTAACACTTCCTGAGATCTAAAACCATCACTAAAAGAAGGGATCTCAACCCAATCATTCTGAGTTGATGCAATCCAATTGATTAACTCGCTTCTAAAAGAATCAGCCCATCCATAAAACTCGTTTGGCGGATCGTTTAATAGGCTTTGCGGTACTGGGCAGTCTACCACGTTCAAGCCATCTATGAGCTTGTAAACGTGAGGATTACCTGTGTGGTATTTAAACTCTTTTTTGTGTCCAACTACCTCAATGCTAAAACCACAGTCTTCAGGTACAGAACATTTTGATGTGATGATATTTACAAATACCTTGTTCTTCAGCTGGCCATAAATTTCTGCATAGTCATCTACAAGTACCTGTTTATCCTCTTTTGTTTTTACATTTGTGTTCATCTTTGCCCTTACTGATTCTGTGATGAAATCACTCTCAAACAAATACCATACCATGTCAATAAGGTGAATACCCAGATCCCCCAATGATCCACTCGTCTTCTTACTGTTAGCGTCATCTCTCCAAGTAAACTTCTTACGCCTAAGTGCACTATTTTTCTTGAAGTGTACTTTTATGGACAGGATGTTACCTAGTTCATTAT
Organism: Bacillus sp. 204(2023); assembly: GCF_037027505.1. Classification (NCBI taxonomy): domain Bacteria; kingdom Bacillati; phylum Bacillota; class Bacilli; order Caryophanales; family Bacillaceae; genus Bacillus; species Bacillus sp. 204(2023). Next base: position 2,107 of record NZ_JAXCHE010000017.1, read on the forward strand.
TGATAATTAAGCTTTTTAAGATATTTACGTAAGATAAATATCTATAATTAAACCCCATACTAGCTCTTACGCTCAACCTTTCAGCAGTATCTTTCATTATGCTTGCTTCTTCAAGAGAAATAGCCATAGGCTTTTCACACAAAACATGCTTATGTTTTCCTAATGCTTGCAAAGCATGTTCTTTATGGCAAAAGTTTGGTGATGCTACAATTAAACCTTCTGAGGCATCAATTAGTTCATCTGCGTTTTCAAATGACTTCCCGCCGAAAGTTTTCACAAAGCTTTCCGCGTTTTGTTGATTTATGTCATATACCCCTACTAACTCTGCATTTTTTATTGTAGATAAAGCAGTTGCATGCGCTCTTGCAATACCACCTGCACCTATGATGCCAATCTTCTTCATTTTAATTTCCTCCTCATGATCCAATTAATTTTTTTAAGGTATTAGTAATTCCTTTTGAGTACTCACTATCAGTTATAAGGTTGTGCAAGTTTTTGGCTTCCTGTGTTGCATTTTTTAGCAGATATCCATTTCCTACTGTCTGTAACATACGAACATCATTTCCACTATCCCCAAATGCGATAGCTCTTTCGGGATTAAGGTTGTATTTCTCTAACATAAACGTTACAATTTCATTCTTTCCTGTTCCAATGGGGATAAAATCTACATCATAGCTGTCTTCTGGATCGCCTGCTAAGGGATTACACCGATTTATATTTACTGAAACGCCATATTCCTCGCAGATTTTTTCAATTGCTGATAGGTTTTTCTTGTCGTTTATTTCATCTTGTTCCTGATAGTAGAAGTTATGCTTATACCGTGACTTTCCTAATTGAGTTTGAGGATTCAAAAGAATGTTATGATTTTCATGCAGCTGTTTCACAAGTTTTTCAACCTTTTCTTTACTAAACCCTTCATTAATGCGACTGTTCCACTTGTTATCTTGCTGACCGAAGTTATGCTCTGAAAAGTACGTAATTTCAGTTCCAAGATCACTAGCTATAAAATGCGGAAAATATCTAAATTTTCCTCGTCCCATTTTATCGAGAATAGATTCTATACTGCTCCCAGTAACCCATCCGATTATTAGTTCCCCATCTTTACTTTTTTGTTCTAGATAGTCTTCGAGTTCATAGATGTCTTGTTGCTTTTGTTCGTCGATTGTATGCGGAAAATACGTTTCATCAAAATCACAAAAAACAATATATTGAGGATGTTCAACCGTGGATAACGTTTTATACTCCGATTTCTTGCTTAATAACATGAAACAGTCCCTCCATTACTCTGTCTTGTTCTTCTAAAGTAAATGACGGATATAAAGGCAAATGCAGTACCTGACTATGGGCCTTTTCCGTATGAACCAATTGGAGTCCTGCATACTTGTCCTGTACTAAAGGAGTTTTTTGCATATGAGACAGTACTGGATAATATACATCTGTTTGAACACCAAAATCTTCATTTAATTTAGTCATGATATCTGCCCTATCTTCTGTTCTTACCTTAATAGGAAACAGATGCCATACATGATCTTCACTTAATTCTGGTAATTCAATATAGCCTTTATTCTGCAACTCTGCTAATTGGGTAATGTATCTATCCGCCAAGAACAGTCTTTTGAAGTTGTTTAATGAAAGGTACTTCATTCTCTCTAAACCAATTGCTGCCTGTAAATTGTCCATTTTTGAATTAAATCCAAAATTGATGTCTTTCTTATTTTTTACATTTACTTCAAAACCATGATAACTAAATTGAATGCATTTTTTAGCGAGTTCTTCATTATCAGTTGCTATTGCCCCAGCCTTGCCACATACACCAAAATTCTTATAGGGATTAAAACTTAATGTAGTGATGTCTGCATACTTTCCTAAGTCTGTCAGTCCAATACCTTGGCAGGCATCTTCAATTACTTTCAATTTATAACGATTTGCGATTTGTCGGATATGCTGCATGTCTGAATGTTTTCCGTATAAATGCACAGGTAGAATAAACTTTGTATAAGGAGTTATTGCTTCTTCAATTTTGTCAGGATCGATGCAGAATGTTTGCGGGTTAATATCTACATAGATAGGAACGCCTCCCAAAGCTAACACAGCATTTTCAGTAGCTGAAAAGCTATTAGCCGGCATGATAACTTCATCCCCTGGGTTTAACCCTAAAGCCAATAAACCTATCATAATAGCATCGGTTCCACTGCTGGTTGCAATTACATACCTTTTATGTAAATATGTAGATAAAACTTTTTCGAATTGCTCTAAATAGGGGCCACTCGTAAATTTTCCAGTTGGCAAAACTTCAGTTAATGTATTTAAGATATCTTCCACTTCATCATTGGTTATTAATCTGTCTACAGGCAAAAAAGGGACTTTACTGATTTCACGATTTTTTTGATAGTTGAAAAGATCATGTTCAATATCTATCTTTTCCTTTAATACTTGTTTCCACCGCTCGTTTACAATACTGTCTTCAATAACAAGTTCTTTTCCTTGTACGTCACCTTTTAAGTGTTTTAATAGTGACATGTTTTCTTTGCTTTTACCTGAAATCTTAACCTGTTTTTGCATGAACAGTACCTCCAATGATTTTATAATCTAAAAATTTATTACAAATTTATCCTAATTTCTGAAATCGGTAACATGTCAACAACTTTTTTAAGGAAGGGAAAATATGCCTACAATTGATGAAATAGCAAAATTATGCAACGTGTCTAAAACCACAGTGTCAAGAGTATTGAATAATCATCCGTATGTGTCGAAAGAAAAAAGAGATATGATCTTAAAGGCAATTAACGATCTTGACTACACTCCCAATTATTTAGCTCGGAATTTTAGGAGAAATAAGACACAAACGATAGCTTTATCGGTTCCGAGTATCGACCATCCATTTTTTGCTCAATTAATAAAAGGGGTCTCACATGAAGCACTGTTTAAGAATTACAAGGTAATTGTATTTCAGACCTTTTATGACAAACAGACGGAGCTAGAATTATTAGAGTTATTGAAACATAAAGAAGTGGATGGTATTATTCTTGGAACTTTAGAAAATGAATGGGATCAGATATCCTCTTTCTTAAAGTATGGTCCTATCTTATTATGTAATGAATATCATCACTCAGCGGACATCACGATAATTGGGTATGATGAATTTGAAGCTACATACATGGGGGTAGTACATTTAATTGAAAGAGGGCATAAAAAAATTGGGTTTTGTTTTGATACTCCATATAGCGAAGCTCAATGTCAGAGGAAAGAGGGGTATTTGAAAGCTTTACAAGATTACAATTTACATCATAGAAGCGAATGGATATTCGGCGAAATGTTTAATATCGAGGATGGCTTTCGTGTTTTTCATAAGATAAAGGATCTAAAGGACAGACCCTCAGCAATATTTACAGGAAATGATCAAGTCGCCGCAGGGATTATTAAACAGGCGATGAAAAATGGCTTTAAAGTTCCAGAAGACTTAGCTGTAATTGGTTTTGACAACCAATTGATTTGCCAAGTCGTTACTCCGACCATAACAACAATTGATATTCCCGTAATAGAATTAGGCCAACAGGCTGTGTTGAAAATTATCGAGTCCATTTCGGGTAATGCCTCTTTAAACAGAAGAATTATTAAACTGCCAACAAAGCTTATTATAAGAGAATCAACGTAACGATAGATTTCCCTTTATCATTTTATATCTTTATATAAGAAAAAGAGGTTATTCATATTAACCTCTTTTTCAATAGTAAGTCGTCAATTATTTCTTTCATTTCACCCTCTGGCAGCACTCACTTCAAATCTGATCCATTAACAACGAAATATCCGCTTATATTTCCCCATCTCGATGGTTTCCGATTTAAAAGTTCTTGAACCCTTTTTTCAACTAGGCATTACTGCCGCTAATCGAGCTCTTTTTGTCTTTTTTTTCACCATGAAGATGATGAAGCAGGCGATAAAACGGCGGCAGCAGGGCAATAACCAGAATGACGCGAATGACCTGAACCGCAACGACAAAGGTGGAATCAGCATGTAAGGTAACTGACGTCGTCGCCATCTCTGCAATCCCGCCGGGCGCAAATGCCAGAACAGAAGTGATGAGCGAAATTCCTGTCAGCTCAGAAACGATCACGGCGCTCAAAAACATTGCTGCGATTAAACCGACGGACGAGACAAACCCGACGATGATAATACGGGTGACGCCGGCAAACATGCTTTTGTACATCTTAGAGCCTATCGTTGCCCCGAGAAATACTTGTGATACATGGTTAGCTTGTGACGGCCACCATGCCGTCATGTCGTGCCCTGTCACCGCAGCTCCGCCAACATGTACAATTGCTACACCGAGCATGCTGCCGAGCAGCCATGGAGCTGGAAATTTTAAAAATTTCGCAGCTTTGCAAGCTCCCCAGGCAGCGAGAATAAGAATGACGGTCCACAAAACGGGAGCGAGCCTAAAATCTGTCGTTGCAGAAGAAATCGTCTCTGCTGCGGCACTTGCGGTACGATCTTGTTTTGTATAGATCAGAATGACTAAAAACGGAATGGAAAGGACCACGAGCAGCACACGCATCATTTGAACGAGGCTGACTATAGCGGTATTGGCGCCTACTTCCTGTGCAATGCTCGGCATGGCGGAAAGTCCGCCGGGAGCGGTGCCGACAAAGCTAGTCATCATATCCGTTTTGCTGAAACGCCAAAGCACATATCCTGACAGCATGGCCAGCAGGATAGACAATATCAGCATAACGCCGACTGAAAACCAATGGTCTTTGAGAACAGAGAGAACGGATAAATTCAGCTTTTGGCCCAATTCGATGCCGAGGATCATCTGCCCGAGGGCGAGCCATCGTCGGTTAATTCCTTTTTGGTCTGGTGCCATCATCAGCCATGCCGGCCGTATCATGGCGAGGCAGCAGGCGACAATCAGTGTTCCGATCATCCATCCAATTGATATTCCGGTTAATGAAAGAATAAACCCCCCGGCTGCACTGATTGCGATAAACCATAGATCTTTGAGGAGATTTTCGTCTTTCTTCAATGTAAAACCCTTCTTCCTTTTTCACGTAACACTCCAATTGTTCACGTAGTGAATGTATTTATTACTATAGTATATTTTTGTTGATAAAGAAATTATGAATTATTTTCTATAAGCGATTCACTTTTCTTATGACCTTGTGTTCGAGCTTCTCTATTGTGTAAGTCAGAGATAAACCCGCTGTCAGCAGACACACGGCAAGAGCGTAAAAAATCACTTCTCCGCCAAATGATGTCAGGATCAGCCCGCCTGCCAGCGGTCCGATTGAGCGGGATATATCCCAATGCAGACCATAGACAGCATAAAACCGGCCCAGCAAATGAGGCGGCGCCAATTTCGATATGAAGGTCTGGATGTGGGTTAGCCCGATGCTTTCGCCAACCGTCATCACCGCTGCCGTCACTAAAAGCATTGTCAGGGAGGTTGAGCATGCAAAACCGGCAGCCGCAAGGGAGTAGCAAATATAAGTAATGAAGAGGATTGTTTTCATTGAAAGCTTTTCGGTCCCTTTGACAAGAGGTACTTGGAGAACACAGCTGAATAAAGCTTTTGCTGCTGAATAGATGGTCAGCATGGACAGATAATCAGAAAACATGTTTTTGCTGAACAGCCTGTATGTTGTTTCTGTTTGTGCATATAACATGCTGATGGGGAGAGAAAGCAGCAAAAGAAGCAGGACAGGCCTGTATATCGTAAAGCTCGCGGACATTTTCGGGGTAACAGCTGGGTGTAGCGGCTTTGTCTCAGGCAGTTTCAGTGCAGCGATCAGAAAGTAGATAAACAATGCTGCGGCATCTAATGCGAATATCCACACGGGGTTATGATTGTACAGCAGCATCCCCACTAGCGGCCCTGCCGTCAGTCCCGCCGAATAGATCGCATTGATGACCGCAAACACTTCCGAACGTCTGCTTTCCGGCGTGCTTTCGGCGATTTGGGCGCGGGAAGCGGGAATGTACAACGATCTTCCGATGCCATTCATGACATAGAGAATAGCGAAAACATACGCATGCTCAGCAAATACAAACCCTGTCATTGCCGCTGATTGAAGAAGCAATGCGGTCAAAATCGCTGTGCGCCGCCCAATCCGGTCCGCCGCCTTTCCTGCAGCGAGCGTCAGGAAAATATCAGCAAATGGCTGAAGGCTGATGATCAGCATTGGTATCATGATACTGCCGTTTAATTGTTCATGCAGATACAGCACCATAAAAGGTCCCATCATTGCACCTGTCAGGCTTGTTAGCAATTCGCCGAAAAAGCGGAGCCGAACGGGAGCGGTATATCTCGATTTTATAGAGTGAAAACTGGTCAACATGTGATCGCCGCCTTTCGCTGTTTGATATAGTAGTAGTGTATAGAAGGGGCGGCGGCCCAAAAAGTGAAGAAAAGAAGAGATAAAAGTTCCCCTTTTGTCGGGAGGTGCGGGAATTGAAGCTAATAGAGCACTACGTGGCGCTTGTAAAAACAGGCTGCGCCGAGTATGGGCAAATGAATGAAATGACGCTCACTGAGGTTGCCGACTGTTTATGTTGTACAGAAAGAAATGCAAAGCTCATTTTACATAAGCTGGAGAACAGCAATTGGATTATCCGGGAAAGCGGGGCGGGGCGCGGCCGCAAATCTAAAATCGCGTTTCTTCGGAGGCCTGAGGAATTGCTTCTTCAAACTGCCAAGGAATATACCATGTCAGGAAAGCTTAAAAAGGCAAAGGAGCTGCTTCAGCAGTATCAGTCCGTGTTTCCAGGGCTTCAAAACGAATATAACATGTGGCTTTCAGAGGTGTTCGGATTTGTGACGGAGACGGGCGAGAATGGGACGAAGGATGTTCTGCGGCTGTTCATCGCGCCTGAATCTGTCAGCAGTTTGGATCCATGCCAAATATTTTTGCGGTCTGAGGGCCATTTCGTCAAACAGATATTTGATACACTCTTGACGTTTGATTCGGATATACAGGAGCCGAAGCCTCATTTGGTTCATGGATGGGAAGAGGTCGGAAAAAAACAATGGAGATTTTTTCTTCGAAAAGGTGTGTCATTTCATAATGGACAGCCGCTGACATCGCGGGACGTTGCGTTTACGTTTCAGCGCTTTTTGGAACTGGCTGACAACCCGTATAAATGGCTTCTGCACGGAGTGAAACAAGTCTTAGAAAAGAGCCCTTATTGTGTGGAACTCATACTCGATAAGCCGAATGCGCTTTTGCCGTATGCTCTTTGTGATGAACGGCTGTCCATACTGCCGGCAGAACAGGGCGGCGGGAAAAATGGAACAGGGCCTTTTCAGATGAATCAGCAACACAGCGGGATGCTTGTGCTTGAAGCCAATGAGCGCTACTTCAAGGGACGCCCCTATTTGGATCGCGTTGAGTTTGTGTTTTCTGAGCAAGCCGGAGAGATAAACGGTTTTACCATTCAAGAAAAACAAACATGTCCTAAGCAGCAAACTGTCTTTGATGAGCGGCATGTTCAGTATTTGTCGCTTAATCTGAAAAAGAAGGGGCCTCTTCAGCACCGAAGCTTTAGAAAAGCACTCCGGCTGCTGATTTCCTCTGAACGGCTCGTTCGTGAAGCGGGAGGGCACCGAAGAATCCCGGTTACGTCCTTTTTGCATCCGAGTCCTTTTGAGTGGGAGGGCGTTTCGCCATCTGAATTGTTGAAGAAAAGCGGATACGAGGGCGAAACAATCGTGCTTTATACCTTTTCGGAAACGGATCATCGTGAGGACGCCGAATGGATTCAAAATATTTGCGCCCAGCACGGTATCAGGCTTACACTTCAATTCTGTGATGCTGCTGAACTGCGACGGCCGGAAACCGTGCAGATGGCGGATATCATTCATGACAGTGCGACGTTTTATCAAGACAGCGAGTTTGGTTTTCTGCATTTGCTGCTGTCGGAGAACAGTTTCTTGTATCAGCATCTATCTGAAAAGCTGACACAGATATGCTCAGGAATGACAGAGCGGATGTTTTCCATGCCTGACCGCTGTTCGAGAATCGACATCCTGCATGACATTGACCGGCAGATGATACAGGAGCTGAACGCGATCCCACTGTATCAAAATGTGCTCCAGGTGACATCAAGTAAAAATGTAAAAGGCCTGGTGCTTGATGAAGAGGGATGGATTGATTTGTACTCCGTATGGCTGTCCAAATAAAAAGAGGGTTCTTTTTTGAACCCTCAGCTTGTAGAGAAAACGGTGTTTTTTTCTACAAGCTTTTTTGTTTTGTGCTGTTTCTTTACATATTCATCTGATTTCAGGTGCAGAAAAAGCACTCCCACATGCCTAGCCTTGCTTGGCTAGGT
>NZ_JAXCHE010000018.1:0-2957 GCF_037027505.1 Bacillus sp. 204(2023)
ACAAGATATCACATAGTGATTCTTTTTAACGGTTAAGTTAGAAAGGGCGCACGGTGGATGCCTTGGCACTAGGAGCCGATGAAGGACGGGACGAACACCGATATGCTTCGGGGAGCTGTAAGCAAGCTTTGATCCGGAGATTTCCGAATGGGGAAACCCACCACTCGTAATGGAGTGGTATCCATATCTGAATTCATAGGATATGAGAAGGCAGACCCGGGGAACTGAAACATCTAAGTACCCGGAGGAAGAGAAAGCAAATGCGATTCCCTGAGTAGCGGCGAGCGAAACGGGATTAGCCCAAACCAAGAGGCTTGCCTCTTGGGGTTGTAGGACACTCTGTACGGAGTTACAAAGGAACGAGGTAGATGAAGAGGTCTGGAAAGGCCCGCCATAGGAGGTAACAGCCCTGTAGTCAAAACTTCGTTCTCTCCTGAGTGGATCCTGAGTACGGCGGAACACGTGAAATTCCGTCGGAATCCGGGAGGACCATCTCCCAAGGCTAAATACTCCCTAGTGACCGATAGTGAACCAGTACCGTGAGGGAAAGGTGAAAAGCACCCCGGAAGGGGAGTGAAAGAGATCCTGAAACCGTGTGCCTACAAGTAGTCAGAGCCCGTTAACGGGTGATGGCGTGCCTTTTGTAGAATGAACCGGCGAGTTACGATCCCGTGCAAGGTTAAGCAGAAGATGCGGAGCCGCAGCGAAAGCGAGTCTGAATAGGGCGCATGAGTACGTGGTCGTAGACCCGAAACCAGGTGATCTACCCATGTCCAGGGTGAAGTTCAGGTAACACTGAATGGAGGCCCGAACCCACGCACGTTGAAAAGTGCGGGGATGAGGTGTGGGTAGGGGTGAAATGCCAATCGAACCTGGAGATAGCTGGTTCTCTCCGAAATAGCTTTAGGGCTAGCCTCAAGGTAAGAGTCTTGGAGGTAGAGCACTGATTGGACTAGGGGCCCCTACCGGGTTACCGAATTCAGTCAAACTCCGAATGCCAATGACTTATCCTTGGGAGTCAGACTGCGAGTGATAAGATCCGTAGTCGAAAGGGAAACAGCCCAGACCGCCAGCTAAGGTCCCAAAGTATACGTTAAGTGGAAAAGGATGTGGAGTTGCTTAGACAACCAGGATGTTGGCTTAGAAGCAGCCACCATTTAAAGAGTGCGTAATAGCTCACTGGTCGAGTGACTCTGCGCCGAAAATGTACCGGGGCTAAACGTATCACCGAAGCTGCGGACTGTTCTTCGAACAGTGGTAGGAGAGCGTTCTAAGGGCTGTGAAGCCAGACCGGAAGGACTGGTGGAGCGCTTAGAAGTGAGAATGCCGGTATGAGTAGCGAAAGAGGGGTGAGAATCCCCTCCACCGAATGCCTAAGGTTTCCTGAGGAAGGCTCGTCCGCTCAGGGTTAGTCGGGACCTAAGCCGAGGCCGAAAGGCGTAGGCGATGGACAACAGGTTGATATTCCTGTACCACCTCCTCACCATTTGAGCAATGGGGGGACGCAGGAGGATAGGGTAAGCGCGGTATTGGATATCCGCGTCCAAGCAGTTAGGCTGGGAAATAGGCAAATCCGTTTCCCATAAGGCTGAGCTGTGATGGCGAGCGAAATATAGTAGCGAAGTTCCTGATTCCACACTGCCAAGAAAAGCCTCTAGCGAGGTGAGAGGTGCCCGTACCGCAAACCGACACAGGTAGGCGAGGAGAGAATCCTAAGGTGATCGAGAGAACTCTCGTTAAGGAACTCGGCAAAATGACCCCGTAACTTCGGGAGAAGGGGTGCTCTGTTAGGGTGCAAGCCCGAGAGAGCCGCAGTGAATAGGCCCAGGCGACTGTTTAGCAAAAACACAGGTCTCTGCGAAGCCGTAAGGCGAAGTATAGGGGCTGACGCCTGCCCGGTGCTGGAAGGTTAAGAGGAGCGCTTAGCGTAAGCGAAGGTGCGAATTGAAGCCCCAGTAAACGGCGGCCGTAACTATAACGGTCCTAAGGTAGCGAAATTCCTTGTCGGGTAAGTTCCGACCCGCACGAAAGGCGCAACGATCTGGGCACTGTCTCAACGAGAGACTCGGTGAAATTATAGTACCTGTGAAGATGCAGGTTACCCGCGACAGGACGGAAAGACCCCGTGGAGCTTTACTGCAGCCTGATATTGAATGTTGGTACAGCTTGTACAGGATAGGTAGGAGCCTTGGAAACCGGAGCGCCAGCTTCGGTGGAGGCATCGGTGGGATACTACCCTGGCTGTATTGACCTTCTAACCCGCCGCCCTTATCGGGCGGGGAGACAGTGTCAGGTGGGCAGTTTGACTGGGGCGGTCGCCTCCTAAAAGGTAACGGAGGCGCCCAAAGGTTCCCTCAGAATGGTTGGAAATCATTCGCAGAGTGTAAAGGCACAAGGGAGCTTGACTGCGAGACCTACAAGTCGAGCAGGGACGAAAGTCGGGCTTAGTGATCCGGTGGTTCCGCATGGAAGGGCCATCGCTCAACGGATAAAAGCTACCCCGGGGATAACAGGCTTATCTCCCCCAAGAGTCCACATCGACGGGGAGGTTTGGCACCTCGATGTCGGCTCATCGCATCCTGGGGCTGTAGTCGGTCCCAAGGGTTGGGCTGTTCGCCCATTAAAGCGGTACGCGAGCTGGGTTCAGAACGTCGTGAGACAGTTCGGTCCCTATCCGTCGCGGGCGCAGGAAATTTGAGAGGAGCTGTCCTTAGTACGAGAGGACCGGGATGGACGCACCGCTGGTGTACCAGTTGTTCTGCCAAGGGCATCGCTGGGTAGCTATGTGCGGACGGGATAAGTGCTGAAAGCATCTAAGCATGAAGCCCCCCTCAAGATGAGATTTCCCATTCCGCAAGGAAGTAAGATCCCTGAAAGATGATCAGGTTGATAGGTCTGAGGTGGAAGTGTGGCGACACATGGAGCTGACAGATACTAATCGATCGAGGACTTAACCA
>NZ_JAXCHE010000019.1:0-1334 GCF_037027505.1 Bacillus sp. 204(2023)
AATATCAATTCCCCTGTAATAAAATAAAAGAAAGACTGAAAAGGACGGTGTCTTTCTCATGTTCCACACAAGAAACTCTTCTCAAAACACAGCCGAATTTGTTCTGCTTGACCAACTCGTCGAAGAGGATCACCTGCTTCGAAAAATTGATCAATACATAGACTTCTCTTTCATCATTGAAAAGGTTAAACCTTACTACAGTGAAAATAAAGGCCGCCCCTCACTTGATCCGCTTATTTTATTTAAAATGATGTTTATCGGATACCTCTATGGTATCCGTTCAGAAAGACAACTTGAAAAAGAAATTTACTACAATATGGCGTACAGATGGTTTCTTGGATTGAACATAAATGATCCAGTTCCGCACCACTCCACCATCAGCTGGAACAGACGCACACGCTTTAAAGATACAACCATCTTCCAAGACATCTTTGATGAGATCGTTCTTCAGGCCATCAACCACGACATGGTGGGCGGACGAGTCCTATTCACTGACTCCACACACCTTAAAGCCAATGCCAACAGGCATAAATACACAAGAAAAACAATTGCGCAGGATACCCAAAACTATATCAAGGATTTAAATGAAGCCATTCAAGAGGATCGGGAGGAACACGGAAAAAAGCCATTAACAGCCAAAGAGGAGGTGAAAGCTGAAAAAGAGATCCGCCACAGTACAACCGATCCGGAAAGTGGCTATCTGTATCGTGAAAACAAACCAGAAGGTTTTTTCTATTTAGATCACCGTACAACAGATATGAAATTCAACATTATCACCGATGCCTATGTCACACCCGGAAATGTCCATGATTCTGTGCCCTATCTTGACCGATTGGATCACCAAATCGCACGATTTGGTTTTCAAGTAGAAGCCGTCGCCCTTGATTCCGGATATTTAACGACTCCGATCTGTAAAGGATTATCTGACCGACAAATCTTTGGTGTCATCGCACATAGACGTTATCACCCTACCCGAGGGTTGTTTCCAAAATGGAAATTTCATTATGACAGTGAACAAGACAGATACATTTGTCCAAATCACCAAACACTTACATACTCAACAACTGACCGAAAAGGCTACCGGTCATACAAATCAAATCCTGAAATATGTTCCTCATGCCCGCTGCTTAAAAACTGTACAAAATCAAAGAATCAGCAGAAAGTGATTACTCGGCATGTATGGGAAGATCATAAAGAAAAGGTCAGACAAAATCGCTTGTCTGTTTCAGGAAAAAACCTCTACAAAAAAAGAAAAGAAAAAATAGAGCGAAGCTTTGCAGATTCAAAACAACTGCACGGGCTTCGCTATTGCAGGTTGAGGGGAAAACGGAATG